>NZ_VOBM01000033.1:0-73892 GCF_008370005.1 Pseudomonas sp. ANT_J28 | reverse complement strand
AGCGCGACTAGAGGAAAGAACCATGAATTAAGGACAGGAAAGGCCTGTTTTTCGACCGACTCATGATTTTTTGAACCTCAAGCAGAGAGGGCATGAAAAATCGGTGGGTACTTCAGACCTTCCCTAACGATCTCCTATGGCCCGAGGCCCGAAAAAAAGGAGCTCCTGCCTGGGAAAATGTTCTACCTGACCCACATTTTATCGACTTGGGTGAAGTGGCAGGCAGGGACTGGGATGTGCCTTACGAGATTCCGTTGAGCTTCATGAGTGAGGACACCACTCCTGAAACTCCGACCGAGTATGAATTTCGGTACCGCTTGTATGCGGGCGGATCGAACGAGTCGATTTCGACGCCTATCATCACGTACGCGATTGACCGCACACCTCCCTACAAAATAAAGAGTCCAGCTTCAGACCTCACGCCAAAGGCCCCTACGTGGCCGGCAGATCTGGGCCCGAATGACCCGATCGATGAGACGTATCTCGAAGGAAAGCCAGGGATTCTGGTCAAGCCTGCTGTCTCCCCGACCTATCACCAAAGTGACATTTACCGATTCTATTGGGGACCTGCACCTGATCCGGACCGCGACACACCAGTGTTTGAAGGTGCGTTGACGGCGGGGGAAGCTTTGATTCCGGCTGCGGTGTTTAAAAAGGATGAGGGTACAAACCGGCTTATTTATGTCGCGTCAGACCTGCCGGGCAACCGGGGGAAAAGATCAAACCCCAGCCAGCGAACGGTCGTTATTCTGCCTGATCCTAGCGTTATCTTGCCGCCAGTGCTCCCATTGGCAAACGGTCCAAGTGGCGATGGTCTGATCGACCTGGCTGACACTCAATTTGATAGCAAGGGCGTCGAAATCAAGGTAACTGTGCCGACGCCAAACTCTGAGTCCGACACGATTGTTGTTTACTGGGGCGGAAAGCCGATTGCACCGGAACAAAGAGTAGGAACGAATACCGAACTATCGTTCTTTGCCAGTTATGATCTTGTAAAAGAGGTGTATGGCAATACCGATGGCAGCGTGGTAACAGAAGTCAGCTATAAAATGTTCCGCTCGACTCGTGAGATAGCTACGCATAAAGCGAACGTAAATGTGGACGTTTCATTTGTTGGCCCTGATCCAATTCTTGTGGGGCTGGATGCGCCTAAGTTGGAAACGTCAGCGGGTAGAATCGATGAAATTCTCGAAGCGGATTACGGCGATACCGGAATCAATATCACGATTGATCTTTTTGCTGCCCCGCCAACGGAAGAAGGTTGGCTGATCGATGTCTTTTATGATGATGTCAAGATCGGTAATACCATTTTATTGACAACTGGCCAGGAGGGTAAACCCCTTACTATCCCTCTGCCTTGGGCTACGGTGCTTGCACAGCAAAGCGGAACCAAGGTGTTGCGCTATACGCTGTATACGCTAACCGGGGTGAATCCAACGCCCTCCAAGAAAAAAGACATTCCGGTAGAGGCATTCCCAATCACAATGGCTGCGCCGGAAGTCATGTATTTAGGTGGACTTCTTAGAAATATCAGTTGCCCAACCTTGAACTTTCCTGTCATCGGAAATCCAGGTGACGGGACGCCCCGACGAAACCTGACTGTGCGCGTAAGAAAGAATCCGTACACCGTTGACGGAGAGACCATTACTGTGAAGTGGGTGCCGTATGACACTGCAACCATACCCGCTCCCATTCCGGACGCAGACACTACAGCGACCTACCCCATTGTCGGAACATATCCCGATACGGGTGCATTGATTGAAATAGGCGTCTATGCAACGCACTTTAAACCGGCCCATCTCGGAAAAGGCAGGGTTACTTACTCCATTTCTCGGGGTGGTGCCGGTAATAATCCAACGCCGGACTCATTGCCTGCTGAACACGTCGTATTTCTGACAGATAATCAGGGCAAATATTGCGAGGAAACGTTACCTCAAGATTGATTGTAATGACGCGGTGAGCGCGGTGCGCTCGCCGCATCTTTAATGTTTAAAGTCAATTGTCAGGACTTAATCCTGAGGGCTTTTCCAGTCGCAAAACAGGATAAGTCCTACAGAGTTTTGCGAAACGCCCAGCTAATCTAGCGCCCCTCAAATAGCTGACCTGCTCAGAGTGTCAGCATTTAAGTTTTATTTAAGGCAGGTGCCCAATGCGAGGAATTGTTTTACCGAAAGTTATAAATACGAGTGGGTCAACAGCAACGAGCTTATTGCTGCTTTCTCTCTGTAATTCATACGCCAGCGCTGCACCCATTGTTGGGGGGAATGTGACGATTAATGGTGGCGTACCAGAAAGCTGGAGCTTGAGCCAGCAAGCCACTCTGACCGTCAATGGCGCGCAAACACTGGCCATCACGGCTAATAATTCGACTCTCAATGTAAATACGGGTAGCACCACGCAGCAGATTTCGGCCAGCAATGGATCGGTCGTCAATCTGAGTGGCGCTACCGTTTCAGGTGCGGGAGGTCTCGCCGCTGTCCTGCTGACCAATAGCAATGCCACCATCGATAACAGCACCGTTACTGGCAATCGTCTGGGGCTGCAGGCGGTTCGCAATACAGCGACTCAGACCGGTTCCAAGGTTGTCGTGACTGGTAAAAGCACCATCACGGGTGTCCTGGGAGGCGCTTTGGTCAGCGCTCATAGCATTCTGGACGCCAGCGATTCAATCATTCAAGGCACCGGAGCCACGAGTTACGGGCTTCGATTGAGCAGTGGACAAGCCATTGCCCGAGACAGCACTTTTTCTGGCGGACAAGACGGAGTACGTATTGATCTTGATGTGAATGACGCTCAGCCCGCCGTATTGACCCTTGAAAACACCACTGTCCAGGGGAACACCGGTTCGGCGATCGTGGTCGATTTCAACAACGCTTCGACACTGCCTGCGACCATCTCCCTGAACAGCTCCCGCTTGCTGGCAGGCAACGAGATTTTGCTGGATGTGAAAGGCGGTGCCAATGTCTCCATGACCGTCAATGGCAGTACCTTGAATGGGAACATCGTTTCCGAGCAAGGCAGTGCCACACAGCTGGTTCTGCAAAACGACTCGGTTTTGACCGGCCGCCTGGAAAATGTTGCCAGCACCACGATCAATGACTCTTCCCGCTGGGTATTGGTGGGTGACAGCCAGGTTGACACCCTCATCCTCAACCGGGGGGGATCCGTGGTATTTGGGGACACCAATGCTTTCTATCAATTGAATGTGACCGACCTTTCCGGTAACGGTCGATTCGTGATGGGAACGGATTTCAGCACGGGCCGAACCGACGTGCTGAATGTCACCGGAACCGCCACTGGCAATCATGAACTGCTGATCGCCAGCAGCGGCGTGGATCCAGCCACCGGCCAGCCTATTCGTGTGGTTCAAACCGCAGGTGGCGATGCAAGCTTTTCTCTGGTGAACGGAGCGGTTGAACTTGGGACATTTTCTTACGGTCTGGCGAAAAGCGGTAATGACTGGATACTCGATCCAAGCACGCGAACAGTGAGTCCTGGCGCACGTTCTGTACTTGCACTCTTCAATACCGCATCGACCGTTTGGCTGGGCGAACTGACCTCATTACGCACGCGCATGGGGGAGCTGCGTTTCAATGGCGGCCAAGCAGGCGCGTGGGGGCGTACCTATGCCAACAAGTACAATATCTCCGATGGCTCAGGTGTCGGTTATCAACAAACCCAGCAAGGTTTCACCCTGGGTGCGGATGCGGCGCTTCCTCTCGGAGACGGCCAATGGTTAGTGGGAGTGATGGCGGGTCAAAGTCAATCTGATCTCAATCTCAATGCCGGCACTTCAGGCAGCGTGGACAGTTACTACGTGGGCACCTATGTCACCTGGTTAGACACTCAGACAGGCTATTACTTTGACGGTGTGTTGAAGGCGAACCGCTTCCGTAATGATGCGAAAGTGGCGTTGAGCGATGGTACCCGGGCCAAGGGAGACTATGACAACTCGGGGCTGGGTGGTTCTGTCGAGTTCGGCAAACACATCAACTTCGACAATGGCAATTTCCTTGAACCCTTCACTCAATGGTCAGCTGTGGTCATCCAGGGCAAGGATTTTTCCCTGAGCAACGACCTGCAAGCTGAAGGGGATCGCACACGTTCGTTTATCGGGAAGGTCGGCGCTACTGCTGGCCGAAATATCGAGCTGGGGCAAGGACGTGTGGTACAGCCGTACCTTCGCGCCGCATGGGCTCATGAATTCGCAAAAAGTAATGAGGTGCAAGTCAATAACAACGTTTTCAACAATGACCTGTCAGGTTCCCGCGCGGAGTTAGGCGCTGGCATCGCTGTAGCAATGACAAATAATCTCAACATGCATGCGGACTTCCAGTACAGCAGCGGTCAAAACATAGAACAACCTTACGGTATCAATTTCGGTCTTCGTTATAGGTGGTAAAAAGTCTGCGAAAGCAAATTAAAAAGGAAGCAACTGCTTCCTTTTTATTTTTCAGATCAAACAGTTACGCCGCTAGCGTTCGACCGCGAGGTTGGTGAAATGTGGCAAAGGCTCCTTTTGCTGAAAAGATCACATCAAGTGTCAGCTGTTTAGAGACATCATCGTCATGATTCTCGACGATAACCTTTCTCAGTGCCCCGGAAAAAATCCCTGTAGTCTCATCAAGTTCAAGATCGGCTGTTCCCGAGATCTGGGTATAAATAACCGATTTGGCTGGGTCGCTGTTATCGGCGAATGTCACGCGTACTTGATGTGAATCCGGCTTAAGTTCGTAGGACTTATTTTCCAATCCCTTGGAAAACGAAAGGATGAGTTCTTTTGTCGTGTATTCCGGCTGTGGCTCGCGTTGCCGGGCAAACATGACGTAAGCCTCGCCATGAGGCAGTGGGAAAGTGCGCTCCGATAGTTCCACCAGGCCTGCGCTGAATGGTTCTCTGCCGTTTATTGTCCCGGCACAATTACCAGCACCCACGGCCTGTCTGAGTTTCTGCGTGATCATGTTCATCAATACGGTCTCCATAGTCATGACAAGGTATCCCGCTATTAAAGAAACGTCCGGGATGAGGTATAAAACCGCCATTGGGCGTCGCTGTAAACTGTCAGACTTGACAGTTTACATAGTCCTATTAATGTGATTGTTATCTGGTCGTTTGGAGCGAAAGGAAAGTTTTATTAACCGATCCATACACTTAGCCACGTCGATCCTGCCAGTAATAAACCCATGGACCGATTAAAGTTCCGCAGGGCTTTAGATGAATGGAGCAACTGTTTGACCCTCGATCCCAGAATCGCCCAGGCAGACATGCAAGGTAGAGCTATGCCGAAAAAAATAAAACTCAAATACAGGACGTGGTTCAGCCGATTGGCACCGTTGTCGGGGAATACGCTGACGACCGCCATGGCCATCATCCACGTTTTCGGGTTCACCCATTGCAGGCTTGCGGCGGTCAACAGACCTGGGCGCTTTTGATTGCCGGATACATCGGGATCGAAGGTATCGGTCGCAGAGTGGTAAATCTGCCAGGCCAGGTAGCTCAACCAGGTAACACCCAGCCACTGCATGGCGTATTGCAACAAGGGAATCTGTTTCAGGGATTCACCCAAACCATAACCTACTAGCAGGACGATGGCTGCAGCGCTGGCGCAGGCACCAAAGATGATAGGCAAAGTAGCCTTGAAGCCATACCGGGCGCTATTACTCAGCACCAGAATATTGGTTGGCCCCGGCGTAATGGAGGCGATGAAAGCGAACAGCAAAAATGGCAGCAGCGTGGGAAAGGTGGACAACATGGCAGCGGACTCCGTGAATAATCTCTGGAGCTGATCCTCACAAAGTCCGGGTCATGCGTCTGGAAGATTTGAGCAGCGCTTGCGATACAGCGCCGGCGTCAAACCATAAGCCCGAACAAACCAGCGGCCCAGGTGGCTCTGATCGGCAAACCCCAGTTCTATCGCCACTGTCGCCGGTTGCTCGCCACGGGCCAGCATTCGCCGGGCGGTCGCCAGGCGCAATTGCACGAGGTAGGCGTGGGGTGCCATGCCATAAGCGGCCTTGAAGGCGCGTGTCAGGCGGAAGCGGTCAACGCCTGTTGCGACAGCCAGTTGGTCGAGGCCGATGTCGTTTTGGGCGTTGGCGTGCAGGTACTCCCGTGCCTTCTGCGCCACCAGCGGCAGGCGCGGATCCTCGCCATAGCGGGCGCGCCAGTGCAGGTGACTGGTCAGGCGTTCGAGCAAACCGTCGAGGGCGGTCTGGCGGACGATTTTCAGCTCAACGTGATGCAGGGTTTGAAACGCCAGGCTGGTGGCGTGGGCGAGCCGCGAGTCGCTGGCCAGGGTGTTGGCGAAACTCAATTGACTGTTGTCGGGGGCATTTTCGAAGACTGCACTGAGTTCACGTTTCAGCCACTGCGGGTCGAGGTACAGCATGCGGTAGGTGAAACCGTCTTCGGTCGACGCTTCACCGTCGTGGATGTCACCCGGCTCGAGCAGAAACACCTTGCCCGGCGTGCTTTGGTGCTTTACTCGCCGACAGTGAAACTGCTGAACCCCTTGTTCGGTGACGCCCACCAGATAGCTGTCATGCCAGTGCGGGTCGTAGGCATGTCCTTCGAAATGCGCGCGCAGGGTCTCGATGCCGGTGTCGGCGTCCTGGGCCAGGTCGATCCAGTTGTGAGTCGTCATGCTGCACCTGTGAGACGGATAGCCGACTTATTTAACGCCTGCGCCGAGGGCGATGACTAGAACGTTTGTGCAGGGATCAGTTGAACAGTCCCGCCGCGATGTTGATCGAGAACCCGAGAATGGCCGTGTTGAACAGAAAGCCGATAAGGGACTGCGCCAGGACAATCTTGCGCAAATCCCGAGTCGCCACGCCAACATCGGACGTTTGGACCGCCGCGCTGATGGTGAAAGAAAAATACAGGAAGTCCCAGTAATTGGGCGTTGTCAGGCCTTCAGCAAAACGCAGTGCCGGGTCTTTGCCGCCCCAGGTGTAGAACAGACGGGCGTAGTGCACGCTGAAAATCACCCCGATCAGCAGCCATGAACCGATCACCGTCAATGCGGTAAAACCGTAATGAAGCAGCTTGCGCGTGGTTTCCAGGTCCTTGCTGCCGGCCAGCTCGAAGGTGATGGTCGCCAGGCTGGCAATTGCGGCGACGCATACAACAAACAGCACCAAGCCGGCGTTTTCGTCTTCGACCTCGGCAATGCGTTTCACATCTGGCGCTTTGGCGCGCGCGGTGAGCCAGAGCATCAGGACCAGGTAAGTCCAGACGCCGGCGTTCCAGCCGAAGAGGATTTTGCTGATGATCGAGTCGGCTGGGGCCAGAATGCCCACCGCGACGCCGAGCGCGGCGGCGGAAGAGAGGCGAGGGTGGGTGCGGGCGAGGAAGGGCATGGAAACTCGATGCGTCAGGGCTTTGCAAACACCTTAGCCCAGCGCAGTCCTGAAACCAATGAGATCAAAATGTGGGAGCGGCGGTGCGGCGATCCCACATTAGAAATGTGTTGTTGGTTAGATACCCTTATGTCTCTTTCGCACCAACTTCATCACCACCACAAAAAACACCGGCACAAACACCACCGCCAGCGTCGCCGTGATCATCCCGCCAATCACCCCGGTGCCGATGGCTTGCTGACTGGCCGAACTGGCCCCGGTGGCAATCGCCAACGGCACCACGCCGAGGATGAACGCCAGCGACGTCATCACAATCGGCCGCAGTCGCAGACGTGCGGCTTGCAACGTGGCATCGATCAGGTCATGGCCTTCGTCATACAGGCTCTTGGCGAATTCGATGATCAGGATCGCGTTCTTCGCCGACAGACCGATGATGGTGATCAGCCCGACCTTGAAGAACACGTCGTTGGGCATTCCGCGCAAGGTTACGGCCAGTACCGCGCCGAGCACGCCGAGCGGCACCACCAGCAGCACCGAGGTCGGAATCGACCAACTCTCATACAGCGCCGCCAGACACAGAAACACGATCAATAGCGACAGCCCGAGCAGGATCGGAGCCTGACTGCCGGATAACCGTTCCTGCAGCGACAACCCGGTCCATTCCTGCCCCAATCCCGCCGGGCCAAGTGCAACCAGCCGTTCGACTTCGGCCATGGCTTCACCGGTGCTGTGACCGGGCGACGGTTCACCGGAAATGCTGATCGCCGGGTAGCCGTTGTAGCGAGTCAATTGCGCCGGGCCCTGAGTCCATTTGGCCTGGACGAAGGCCGACAAGGGCACCATTTTCCCGGCGCTGTTGCGCACGTGAATCTTCAGCAGATCAGCCACCTGACTGCGCTGATCGCCTTCAGCCTGAACCACCACACGCTGCATCCGCCCCTGATTGGGGAAGTCGTTGATGTAGGCCGAACCGACGGCAGTGGACAGCACATTGCCAATGTCGGCAAAGGACACGCCCAGCGCGTTGGCCTGTTTGCGGTCGACTTCCAGTTGCACCTGCGGCGCCTCGGCCAGGGCGCTTTCGCGCACGTTCATCAGGATCGGACTTTTCTCGGCGGCAGCGAGCAATTCACTACGCGCCTGCATCAACGTGGCATGGCCAAGACCGCCACGGTCCTGCAAGCGGAACTCGAAACCGCTGGAAGTGCCAAGGCCATCCACCGGCGGCGGCAGTACCGCAAACGCTACGGCGTCCTTGATCTGGCTCAACGCGATGTTGGCGCGATCGGCAATGGAACTGGCTGAGTCGTCGCTACCCCGATCAGACCAGTCCTTGAGCGTGGTAAACGCCAACGCGGCATTCTGCCCGCTACCGGAAAAACTGAAGCCGAGAATCACCGTGCTGTCGCCGACGCCGGGTTCAGTGGCGTTGTGGGCTTCGATCTGCTCGACCACCTGCACTGTTCGGTTCTTGCTTGCACCCGGCGGCAGTTGAATGTCGGTGATGGTGTAACCCTGATCCTCCACCGGCAGGAACGAGGAGGGCAGTCGACTGAAGCACACGCCCAATCCGATCAGCAGTACGCCGTAGATCAGCAGGTAACGTCCAGTGCGTTTCAGGGCATAGGCGACCCAGCCCTTATAACGCTCGGTCAGTTGCTCGAAACGCCGGTTGAACCAGCCGAAGAACCCGCGCTTCTCGTGGTGCTCACCCTTGGCAATCGGCTTGAGCAACGTTGCGCACAGTGCTGGGGTCAAGGTCAGGGCGAGGAACGCCGAGAACAGTATCGAAGTCGCCATCGACAAAGAGAATTGCCGGTAAATCACCCCGACCGAACCCTGCATGAATGCCATCGGAATGAACACCGCAACCAGCACCAGCGTGATACCGATGATCGCCCCGGTGATCTGCTTCATCGCCTTGCGCGTTGCCTCTTTGGGCGACAGGCCCTCGGTGGCCATGATCCGCTCGACGTTTTCCACCACCACAATCGCGTCATCCACCAGGATACCGATGGCCAGCACCATGCCGAACATGGTCAGCACGTTGATCGAAAACCCGAGCGCCAACATGGTCGCAAAGGTGCCCATCAGCGCCACCGGCACCACCAGAGTCGGAATCAATGTGTAGCGGATGTTTTGCAGGAACAGGAACATCACCGCGAACACCAGCAACATCGCCTCGCCAAGTGTGTAAACCACCTTGGTGATCGAGACTTTGACGAAGGGCGAGGTGTCGTACGGAATCTTGTATTCCACGCCAGCCGGGAAGTAGCGCGCCAGTTCGTCCATCTTCGCCCGCACCAGCGTGGCAGTGCTCAAGGCATTGGCGCCCGGTGCCAACTGCACGCTGACGGCGGTCGACGGTTTGCCGTTGAGGCGGGTGGAGAACTGATATTCCTGACTGCCGATCTCGACGCGCGCCACATCTTTGATGCGCACAGTTGAGCCATCGGGATTGGCTTTCAGGACGATGTCGGCGAATTCTTCCGGTGTCGACAACTGGCCTTTGACCAGAATGGTCGCGGTGATTTCCTGAGTGGTGCGGGTCGGCAAATCGCCGATGCTGCCGGCCGACACTTGCGCGTTCTGCGCGACGATGGCGGCGTTGACGTCGGCCGGGGTCAGGTTGAAACCGATCAGTTTCTGCGGGTCGATCCAGATTCGCATCGCCCGTTCGGCACCGTACAGCTGCGCCTTGCCGACGCCGTCCAGACGCTTGATCTCGTTCATCACGTTGCGCGCCAGGTAATCGCTGAGCGCCACGTCGTCGAGCTTGCCGTCGCTGGAGGTAAGGGTGATCAGCAGCAGGAAACCTGCGGAAACTTTCTCTACCTGCAAGCCCTGCTGCGTTACCGCTTGAGGCAGGCGCGACTCGACCACTTTCAGACGGTTTTGCACATCGACCTGAGCCATTTCCGGGTCAGTGCCCGGCTGGAACGTCGCGGTGATGGTGGCACTGCCGAGGCTGCTCTGGGATTCGAAATACAGCAGATGGTCCGCGCCGTTGAGTTCTTCCTCGATCAGGCTGACCACGCTTTCGTCCACGGTTTGCGCCGAAGCACCGGGGTACACGGCGTAGATTTCGACTTTCGGCGGCGCGACGTTGGGGTATTGCGCCACCGGCAACTGTGGAATGGCCAAGGCGCCGGCCAACAGGATGAACAGGGCAACCACCCAGGCGAACACCGGGCGATCGATAAAGAACTGCGGCATAAAGAAGCGTCCTGCTTACTGACCAGAAGCCTGGGCAAGTGGAAGAGGGGTGTCGTCGATCTGCACTTTTTCACCGGGACGGGCGTGTTGCAGGCCTTCGGTGACGATGCGATCACCGGGCTTGAGCCCGGCGGTGACGATCCAGCGATCGTTCTGCACGGCGCCCAGTTCGACCGGTTGCTGGCCGATCCGCTGTTCGGCGTCGAGCAACAGCACCTGGGCGATGCCGGCGCTGTCACGCTGGATGGCCCGTTGCGGCACGCTGATGCCTTGCTGATTGACCGCTTGCTCCAGACGTACGCGAACGAAGCTGCCCGGCAGCAAGTCGAGGTCCGGGTTGGGGAACTCGCTGCGCAGAATGATCTGACCGGTGCCGGGGTCGACGGTGATGTCGGCGAACAGCAACTTGCCGGGCAACGGATATAGGCTGCCGTCGTCCTGGATCAGCGTGGCTTTGGCCTGGTCCTGACCGACCTGCTGCAACTGGCCGGAACGGAACGCCCGGCGCAGGTCGTTGAGTTCGCGGGTCGATTGGGTAAGGTCGGCGTGGATCGGGTTCAGTTGCTGAATCAATGCCAGCGGTGTGGTTTCGTTCTGCCCGACCAGTGCGCCTTCGGTCACCAACGCGCGGCCGATGCGCCCGGAGATCGGCGCCGTGACCGTGGCGTAACCCAGGTTGAGTTTCGCCCGCTCCACGGCGGCTTTGTTCGCGGCGACGTCGGCAGCGGTTTGCCGGGCACTGGCCCGGGCGTTGTCATAATCCTGGCCGCTGATGGCATTGCCTTCGATCAACTGCGCGTAACGCTGCTCTTGTAGTTTCGCCTGGAAGGCATTGGCTTCAGCCTTGCGCAGCGCCGCTTCGGCACTGTCCAGGTCAGCCTTGAACGGCGCCGGGTCGATACGGAACAACACTTCGCCTTTTTTCACATCACTGCCTTCACGGAAAGCCCTTTGCAACACCACGCCGGCAACCCGGGCGCGGACTTCGGCAATGCGTGGCGCGGCAATCCGCCCGCTCAGTTCACTGGTGATCGACAGGGGGCTGGCTTGGATGGTTTCGATGCGAACCGTGGCCAGAGGCGCCTGTTCTTCGGCCGTCGAGGCCTTGTCACAAGCGCTCAGCGTCATCGCCAGTGCAATCAGGCTGAGCCTGGCAAGCAGATTCTTTGACATGTAATACCCCAATAATGACCCCCAGCATCCTACGGGGAGACGACGAGGGTAGCGGTGAAGCTTTGTAGGCGCTGTGTGAAATTGTGTAAGGGTTTTACTCAGGCACGGGCGAGGGCGTATATCCTTGGCGACTTGATTTTTTCTGCGACTGTTATGCCGCTATCGCGAGCAAGCTCGCTCCCACATTTGAAATGCATTCCCCTGTGGGAGCGAGCTTGCTCGCGATAGCGGTGTATCAGGCGCTACAGCACCTTCTGGAAACACCCATGCCCAACATCCTCCTGGTCGAAGACGACACCGCGCTCTCCGAATTGATTGCCAGTTACCTGGAACGCAACGGCTATAGCGTCAGCGTGATCAGCCGTGGTGACCATGTGCGCGAACGTGCGCGGGTCAATCCGCCGGACCTGGTGATCCTCGACCTGATGCTGCCGGGGCTCGATGGCCTGCAAGTCTGCCGCTTGCTGCGCGCCGATTCGGCCACGTTGCCGATCCTGATGCTCACCGCCCGCGACGACAGTCACGATCAGGTGCTGGGTCTGGAAATGGGCGCCGACGACTACGTCACCAAACCCTGCGAACCGCGCGTGTTGCTGGCCCGGGTGCGGACGTTGTTGCGGCGCAGCAGCCTGACTGAACCGCAGACGGCCAACGACCGCATTCTGATGGGCAATCTGTGCATCGACCTGTCCGAGCGCACCGTGACTTGGCGCGAGCAATTGGTCGAACTGTCCAGCGGCGAATACAACCTGCTGGTGGTACTCGCTCGGCATGCCGGCGAAGTGCTCAGTCGCGACCAGATTCTGCAACGCTTGCGCGGCATCGAGTTCAATGGCACCGACCGCTCGGTGGACGTGGCGATTTCCAAGCTGCGGCGCAAGTTCGACGACCACGCCGGCGAGGCGCGCAAGATCAAGACCGTGTGGGGCAAGGGTTACCTGTTCAGCCGTTCCGAGTGGGAATGCTGAGTCGATGTTCAGAATCCTGTTTCGCCTGTACCTGGTGACCATCGTTTCGTACAGCGCGGCGATCTATCTGGTGCCTGACGTGGTGATCAAGGTCTTCCAGGAGCGGTTTGTCACCTACAACCTCGATTACTCGCGGGGGCTGCAAACCCTCATCGTCAAACAGTTTCACGCGGTGCCTGAGGAACAATGGCCGGCCTTGGCCGCGGAGATGGACAAGGAGTTCAAGCCGCTGCACATCGTCTTGACCGTTAACGACGATGCCGATTTCACCCCTGATGAGCGCAAGCGTCTGCAGCGTGGCGAGAACGTCGTGCGCATTGGCGACTGGGGCTGGCGCACCCTGGCGGTGGCGCCGCTGAACGAGCGGACCGTGGTGGAAATGGTCGTGCCGCCGGACCCGATGGACGTCAGCCTGTTGTACTGGAGCATCAACGTGCTGATCGGCGCGACGATGCTCGCTTGCCTGTTGCTGTGGCTGCGCCCGCACTGGCGCGACCTGGAGCGCCTCAAAGGTACCGCTGAACGTTTCGGCAAGGGCCACTTGAGCGAGCGCACACAGATTTCCAAAAGCTCCAACATCGGTAGCCTGGCCAACGTCTTCGACACCATGGCTGGCGATATCGAGAACCTGCTCAACCAGCAGCGCGACCTGCTCAATGCGGTCTCTCACGAATTGCGCACGCCCCTGACACGACTGGATTTCGGCCTGGCGCTGGCGTTATCCGACGATTTGCCCGCCGCCAGCCGCGAGCGTCTGCAAGGTCTGGTCGCGCACATTCGCGAGCTCGATGAGTTGGTACTGGAACTGTTGTCCTACAGCCGCCTGCAAAACCCGGCGCGGCTGCCGGAGCGGGTCGAGGTGTCGCTGGATGAGTTTATCGACAGCATCCTTGGCAGCGTCGACGAAGAACTGGAATCCCCGGACATCGTTATCGATGTGCTCCTGCACGGACAACTTGAACGCTTCGCCCTCGACCCAAGGCTGACTGCCCGCGCTATTCAGAACCTGCTGCGCAATGCGATGCGCTACTGCGAAAAACGCATTCAGATTGGTGTAGGAGTGTGTGCCAAGGGGGCTGAAATCTGGGTGGACGATGACGGGATCGGTATTCCGGATGAAGAGCGTGAGCGGATTTTCGAACCGTTCTATCGGCTGGATCGCAGTCGGGATCGGGCCACGGGAGGCTTCGGTCTGGGGTTGGCAATCAGTCGGCGGGCGCTGGAAGCCCAGGGTGGAACACTGACTGTGGAACCGTCGCCATTGGGCGGCGCACGGTTCCGTTTGTGGCTGCCCACCTCAACCTGACGCATTTTTTGTAGCAGCTGCCGAGCCCGCGAGGCTGCGTTCGAGCCGGGGTCGCGCTCGACCGAAGTCCTCGCCAACCCGACGGATGCGGTTTTCCTGGAAGAACGGGGTGCCTGACTTTACGACTGCTTCGCAGCCGAACGCAGCCTCGCGCTGCTCGACAGCTGCTACAGGGGGTTAACCTGGCACTTCGGTGGATTCAATCAACCCAACCCCAGCCACCTGCATCCGCTCGATCGCCGCGGCCAGTGAGCCGTCCAGATCAATCGCCCGACACGCATCCAACACCACAAACGCGTTAAACCCTGCCGCCCGCGCATCCAGTGCGGAAAACATCACGCAGAAATCGAGTGCCAGCCCAACCAGATAAACCGTGTCGATACCGCGTTCTTTCAAGTACCCGGCCAAGCCTGTGGTGGTCGTTCGGTCGGCCTCCAGAAACGCCGAGTAACTGTCGATGTCCGGGTTGCAGCCCTTGCGGATGATCAATTGCGCGTGGGGCAGGTCCAGATCCTTGTGCAACTCGGCACCGGGCGTGGCTCGCACGCAATGGTCCGGCCAGAGCGTCTGTTCGCCATAAGGCAGTTGAATCACGTCGTGAGGTGCGTGGCCCGGGTGGCTGGAGGCGAAGGACGCATGTCCGGCCGGGTGCCAGTCCTGGGCGATGATGACTTGAGTGAACCGGGCGCCGAGGCGGTTGATCAGCGGGACGATCCGGTCGCCCTCCGGCACCGGTAGATGGCCGCCGGGGATGAAGTCGTTCTGTACGTCGATGACCAGCAAAGCAGTGCGTGAAGAAATCGGCATGGGTAGGTTCCTCCTTGGAATTGGGACACCCAGCATAGTGACAAATGAGATCACGCGCTAAGCCGGCCTCTCAACAATTTCGCCATGTCCTCCAGATCCGCTACCGGGTTATGCCCGATCAACATCCAGGCATGTTGCATGTCAGCCCAATAGACAATGTTCATCCCGTGCCGGCGCTCCTGGGCGAAATGCCGGCTGCCGCTGTTGGAGCGGGTGACGCACAGCGCCATGGGGCCGTGCGCCGGGTCCAGATAGGTGATTTGGGCAATGGCGACGCCGTCGTACTCGAGGATTTGCGCGCGCTTGAACTCGGAGCGTGGCAGGGCCAGTTGTGCCGGCACAAGATTCAGGCCCAGACGTGCATCGATGGTCCGCAGTTGCGCCCGCTGAGCGGCTTCGTCACTGGGCAAGTGGTCCAGGGTTTGCGGCACGTAAAGCGACATGTACTCGGCCACCAGCCCGCGCCAGTTGTTAGTTTGCTGACTTAACTGCCAACCGAGGAACAACCGGTCCGCCACCACGCCACTCACCACCAGCCCGGCGGCCGCTGCGAGAAACCAGCGTCGATTCATGGTCGGGCGTTCAGGTGAAGGCAGGGTGTCGAGCATCGATTGCAAGCGGTCCGCGGGCGCCTGTCGGCCCAACTCGTCGTAGGCCTCCTTGAACGGCAGGCTGCTGCGGGCCAGCCATTGCAGGCGCAGGTTGAGCGTTGGGTCTTCAAGGATGGCCGCGTCGATGCGGGTGCGCTGTTCGCTGTCGAGCTGGTCGTCGAGGTAGGCCACCAGTTGCTCATCCGAGGGTATCGTCGGGCGTGCGTGATCGTTCATCGACGTTCTCCAGTGGAAGGGTTCGGCACGGTGTGCAATGGCGGGTATTCGGCCAGTTTCGCGCGTGCAGAGGCCAGGCGACTCATGACGGTGCCGATGGGCACGTCCAGCACTTCGGCCACTTCGCGGTAGGACAAACCTTCGACATAGGCGAGAAACACCGTTTCGCGCTGGGCTTCGGGCAGGGCATCTACACGCCTGATCACCTGAGCCGCGAGGACATGGGTTTGCGCCGCGTATTCACCGTCGAACGACAAAGCGTTGTCGGCATCCACCAGCCCTTGTCCATGACGTACTCTTCGGGAGCGAACTTCGTTGAGCCAGATCGAGTGCAGAA
The DNA here is from genome assembly GCF_008370005.1 of Pseudomonas sp. ANT_J28. Classification (NCBI taxonomy): domain Bacteria; kingdom Pseudomonadati; phylum Pseudomonadota; class Gammaproteobacteria; order Pseudomonadales; family Pseudomonadaceae; genus Pseudomonas; species Pseudomonas sp. ANT_J28. The sequence goes on along the minus strand of NZ_VOBM01000033.1, from coordinate 57,897 downwards.
TACTCAGCAACCAGCGGTCCATCCGGGTGCCCGGGACAAACTGCCCGGCTCGCTCGAGTGCCCGCACGCAGGTCGCCTGCACCAGGTCTTCGGCGACATGCCGTTGCCGGGACAACAGCAGGCCGTAGCGCCATAAACACGCCAGGTGCTTGCCCAGTTCTGCCCGTATTGCCTGATCGCTGGCGATGGCGACCTCCGTCTGCTCGGTGTGTCAGGTTTTCGATGAATCGTTGATGGCTTCGGCCAGGTCCTGGTATTCCTCGCAGGTGTTGCCGCAGATGGATTTGATCTGCTGCAACTGTTTCTGAGCGAGGTCCAGCCGACCTTTGACCACATACGCTTCGCCGAGGTATTCGCGAACTTGCGCGTAGTGCGGGTCAAGTTTGACCGATTGCAGGTAATAGCTGATGCCTTCGTCGGTGCGCCCCAGTTTACGCGTAGCGTAGCCGCGATAGTTCAAGGCCTTGGCGGTGTTTGGCTGTTTGAGGGTGTCGAGCAGGGCCAGCGCTTCCTCATAACGACCGTCCTTGGCCAGGCGATAAGCGTAATCGGTGCGGTCGGCGTCCGGCACCAGACTGCTGGTTTGCTTGAGGCATTTCTGCTGCTTGCTGTCCCAGACCTGGCCTTTGGGGCAAGTGGGTTTGGCAGGCTCTTCGTCGCCGTCGCCGTTAGCCAACGCAAGCGAGCTGGAGAACGCGACGGCGAGCAACAGCGGGGCGGTGAAAACAGCGAAACGGATAGTCATGGGCAATTCTCCTGGTCGGTGAGAGATGAACACCACAGGGTGAACAATTATTCATTTCTTTCTGGCGGTCTGTGCAAGGAAAGCTGAAATCGAGGCGCTATGCTCGACAGCATTCGTTGTCGATCTGGAGCACTGCCGTGAAAGATCAGGTCCATCACTCGGCGGCCGCCGGCTATAAAACCGGCGCCGATACCTACGTTCGCGGTCGTCCGGATTATTCGCCGCAAGTGGCCGATTGGCTGGCCGAGGGCGGTTAGCCCAACAACCGAATCGGTTCTCCCGCAGACCAGGCCTGAATGTCCTCAATCATCTGCGAAAAGAACTGGTGATAGTTCTGCTGGCTGACATACCCGACGTGGGGCGTGGCCAGCACATTGTCCAGGGTTCTGAACGGATGATGAGGTGGCAAGGGTTCCTGCTCGAAGACGTCCAGCGCAGCGCCTGCCAGTCGCCGTTTCTGCAACGCCTTGATCAACGCGGCCTCATCGACAATCAGACCACGGGCCGTGTTGACCAGCAGCGCCGAGGGTTTCATCCAGTCCAGCGCCTGGGCGTCCACCAAGCCACGGCTACGATCGCTGAGCACCAGATGGACCGACAGCACATCAGCCTGTTCGAACAGTTCCTGTTTACTGACGTAGGTCACGCCAACTTCGGCTGCACGTTCAGCAGTCAGGTTCTCGCTCCAGGCAATCACCCGCATGCCGAACACCTGACCGAACTGGGCAACGCGAGTACCAATGCTGCCCAGACCCAGGATCGCCAGGGTCTTGCCGTGCAGGTCGCCACCCAGGCTTTGCTGCCATAAACCGGCGCGCAGGGCGTTGGCTTCGACCACCAGGTTGCGTGTCGCCGCCATGATCAGCGCCCAGGTCAGTTCCGGCGCGGCGTGCTTGTAACTGTCGGTGCCACAGACCTGGATACCCAGCGCGGCGGCCGCTTTCAGGTCCAGGGCGGCGTTACGCATGCTGCCGGTGACCAGCAGCTTGAGTTTCGGTAAGCGCCGCAGCAGGTCCTCATCGAACCGGGTGCGCTCGCGCGTCACGCAGATCACCTCGAACTTGCCCAACCGTGCCGCCAGGGTTTCGTTGTCGGCAGGGTAGTCATGGATGAAGCTCACTTGGCCGATGTGATCCAGCACCGACCAGTCCACCACGTCACGGGCCACGTCCTTCCAGTCATCAATCACCGCAATCTGCACTGCCATCAGCCTTATCTCATCAATGAACGGGGTTGGTTTTGTTCAGCCAGGCAAGCAGGGCCTGGTGGAACTGCGCCGGTTCTTCCATTTGCGGCGCGTGGCCCATGCCGGGGAATTCGACCAGCGTCGACCGGGGTATCAGTTTCGCCACTTGTTTGCCGAGTACATCGTAATGACCGATTTTCGCCTTGACCTCCGGTGGTGCAATTTCTTTGCTGATGGCCGTGGTATCGGCGGTGCCGATCAGCAACAGCGTTGGAACTTTCAGGTCCTTGAACTCGTAGTACACCGGTTGGGTGAAAATCATGTCGTAGATCAGTGCCGAGTTCCACGCTACCTGGGTTTTACCCGGGCCTTTGCTCAGGCCCGCATACATGTCCACCCAGCGGTCAAACTCGGGTTTCCAGCGGCCGTCGTAATAGGTACTGCGTTGATAGTCATGGATGCCTTGTGCGGTGACCTTCAACTCGCGCTCATACCATTGATCAACAGTGCGATAGGGCACGCCGAGGGCTTTCCAGTCTTCCAGTCCGATGGGATTGACCAGCGCCAGTTGCTCGACCTGATCGGGATATTGCAAGGCATAACGAGTGGCGAGCATGCCGCCGGTGGAATGCCCAAGCAAACTGGCCTTCTGGATGCCGAGGGCCTTGAGCAGTTGCTGCGTGTTGGCCGCCAGTTGCTGGAAGGTGTACTGATAGTTGTCCGGTTTGCTGGAGGTGCAGAAACCGATCTGGTCCGGGGCGATAACCCGGTAACCGGCTTCGCTCAGGGCCTTGATCGAGGTTTCCCAGGTCGCGCCGCAGAAATTCTTGCCGTGCATCAGCACCACGCTGCGTCCATTGGCCTTGCCGTGAGCGGCGACGTCCATATAACCCATTTGCAGGGATTTGCCTTGGGACTCAAAGGCGAAATGCTTGACCGTGTAGGGGTACTCGAAACCTTGCAGCTCCGGGCCATATTCCGGGCCTTCGGCGTGGGCGATGACAGGCAATGCAGCGGTCAGCAGCAGGCCGGGCAGCCAGCGGGAGCGGGTGAGGGACATGGGTGAACTCCATTGGAAATCGGCCGATGCTGGATCGGCGTGATTAGGGCGACATTAAACACAGGCAATCGCCGTGGATGATCGTTCAACCCATCCAGCCCGATGTGGCCATGGCCAACACACCATAACGGGCGCCTTTGGCAAGGGTCACGATCAGCAGGAATCGCCCCAGCGGCTCGCGCATCACGCCGGCCACCAGGGTCAGCGGATCACCGATCACGGGCACCCAGCTCAGCAGCAACGACCAATGACCGTAACGCTGATAATGGACTCGGGCTTTTTCCAGATGGCACGGGCTGACCGGAAACCAGCGCCGATCACGAAACCGCTCGATACCGCGCCCCAGCCACCAGTTCAGCAGTGACCCCAGAACATTGCCCAATGTCGCCACGGCTAGCAGCGACCAGAGCCAGTACTTGCCGCTGAGCAACAGCCCCACCAACACCGCTTCGGACTGCAAGGGCAGTAAGGTTGCCGCACCGAATGCGGCGACGAACAGCCCGATGTACGCACCGAACATCAATGGGCAGGGTAGTCCGCCACCACCACGTCAGTGCCGTCTTTTTTCACACCGATCACTTGATACGCATCGCTCATGCCGTCCATTTCCATGCCGGGTGAACCCATGGGCATGCCGGGGGCGGCAACGCCCAACAGATCGTCGCGCTTGCTCAAGGCCAGCACCTGATCGGCGGGGACATGACCTTCAACGAATTTGCCGTTGATCAAGCCAGTATGGCACGACGCCAGACGCGGAGGCACGCCGTGCTGTTGCTTGAATTCGCTCATATTGGCTTCGACGTGATCGTCGACTTTGAAGCCGTTGGCCTCCAGGTGGCTGATCCATTTTTTGCAGCAACCGCAATTGGCATCGCGGTGGACTTCAATCGGGATCAGGTCGGCGGCCTGGGCCAGGGAGGAAATGAACAGGGCGCTCAGGGCGACCAGACGCAGGTGGGTTCGCATGGGGAATCTCTTTTCGAATTGCGGCCAAAAAAATGCATTCTGACCATTTTTTTGGCCAGGCATTCAAGGAGTGTTTCGAAGTAATACAAAACTGGGCAGCCTTGATCATCGTAGATCAAAGCTGTCAGTCAGATGAGGCGCACATTACAAGATTGTCAGGTTGGCCGCTGAGTGCCGGGGACGGCACTCAGGGTAGGGCAGAATTAACGAACTCTGAACCGCCCCATGATCGCGCTCACGCGACTGTTGGCTTCCAGCAGTTGTTGGGTATTGAGCTCGCTGGCCTGGCCGCTTTTCACCAGTTCGTCGACCATGTGGCGGATTTGCACCATGCTGCGGTTGATCTCTTCGGTCACCGCGCTTTGCTGCTCGGCGGCCGTGGCGATCTGGGTGCTGAGGCTGTTGATGTGGCTGACGTTGCCGGCCATTTCATCCAGACCGGTGTTGACCCGTGCCGTGGCATCAGCGGCCGACTGGCAGCTGGTCTGGGTGTTTTCCATGGCGGTTACCGACGAACTCACGCCTTGAGTCAGGCGCGTCAGCATTTCATTGATTTGCGACGTACTGGCCTGAGTGCGGGCGGCGAGGGCGCGGACTTCATCGGCGACTACGGCAAAACCGCGGCCCTGTTCGCCGGCGCGGGCGGCTTCGATGGCAGCGTTGAGGGCCAACAGGTTGGTTTGCCCGGCAATGGCGCCGATGACCCCGAGAATCTCGGTGATGCGTTGAGCGTCCTGTTGCATGCTTTCGACTTTATGGGTGGCGCTGGCCACTTCGTCGATCAACGCAATCACGCTGTTCGACGCTTCCCCCACCACGACCCGCGAACGGTCGGCGTTTTCGTTGGCGCGCTGGGTGAAGGCCGCGGTTTCGGCGGCGTTTTGCGCGACGCTTTCGGCGGTCGAACTCATCTCCGTGATGGCGGTGACAGTCTGATCGGTTTCCGAGGCGTGACGCACCAGAATCTGGCTGGTGTGGGCGGAGGTGCGTTGCAGGTTATCCAGGCTGGAAGCCATGGCGCCGGTGGCCTGGGTGACTTCGCCGATCATGTTCTGCAAGTAGGCGATGAAGGCGTTGACCGAGTGGCCGATGGCGCCCAGTTCGTCTTCGGCGCGAATGGTAATGCGTTTGGTCAAGTCGGCGTCACCGGCCGACAGTGCGTCGATGTTGGCCTTCAGGGCTTTCATACGCTGGACCAGTTGGCGAATCGCATAGATCTGTAACAACACCAGCAGGATCACCATCGGGATTTGCAGCAGGCTCAGGGTGCTGAGCACGTCGTCGCGCTGGGCGGTGATCAGCTTGGTCGGCAGGGCGGTGGCGAGGAACCAGGGTGTGCCTTCGATCGGGCGCATGAAGAAGGTGCCGGCTTCGCCGTTGTTGTCGAACTCGACCCGCTGCGACTGGTCACGGTTTTGCAAGCCGGCCTTCACCTGGCTAGCGAACGGCGAGTTGCCGGCCAGCTCACTGATGTTCTTCAGTACGATCGGCCCGCTGATGCGCGAGCTGTTGCTGATGATCTTGCCGTCGGCTTCGACGATCAGCATTTCGGCGCCGAGGTCTTTCTCCTTGCGTGCCACCAGGTCATTGAAAAAGCCCAGGGTCACATCGATGGTCGACACGCCGTAGGCCGCGCCATTCTTCTGGATGGCCATGGCGCAGTTGGTGCGTGGCTCGGCGCTGGCGTCATCTTTATAGGCTGCCGCCCACGCGCATTGGCCGCGCGGGGTTTGCATGCCGCCTTTGTACCAGGTCTGGTCGTAGTAGTTGGGCGCGGCATCGCTGTTCCAAAAGGTGTTGACCGCCAGTTTGCCCGAGGCATCCCGGTGCCAGAACGTGCTGAACTTGTTGCGCCCGGCTTCGCGCTGACCGGGCAGCGGCCAGATTCCGCCGCCGAACACTTTCAGCTCGCCGTACTGGTCGACCAGGCCCGGCAGGACGGTGTCGATGGCGGCGCTGTCGAGCAGGGGAATGGTCTGGGTGATGCTTCGCTGTTGCGCCTGAACCTTGTTCAGTTCGCCCTGGATTTGCTCGGCGACTTCGGCAATTCGGTTGAGGGCCACTTGTTCTTCGGTGTGGCGCAGCTTCGGTGCGACCAATTGGCTGATGCCGACCACTGTCAGCACGGACAACAGCAGGATGAACAGGACCAGAAACAGCGTGTAACGAGCCTGAATGGTACGGAATGCGGGCATGGGACCGGTCCTTAGTGCAGCGTTCTTGTTGTGGTCGTCGGTATGAAGTCGACGTTTCCAAGGGCTATCGGCTCGCGAAAGCCGAGCTTTAGGTACCATCGTGCAGGAACGGTGCGGGGTGACGGGCGGTGCGCGGTATAGTGATGGATACAAACTAACTAACCAAAGCGTACGTACCACTTGGTTAGTTGCTATTTCACTTTCCAAGTTAATGCCTGGATCAATGAAAAAGGGCACTTGCCTGGTTGTATCGTAAATGTATGAGAATTGTAAAAAGTCGGAAATAATTGTAGGTGTGGCTAGTGGCCAGGCTGATACTCGCCCGCTCTAAACCAGATTAAACAAGGAGCTTTTTATGGTCGCCTCACACGGACGTCTGCATCAGGTAGCGCAGTCGGAAGTTCGGTCATGACTATCGGCTATACCGGGGCCTGGACGGCCAAGGCAGGGTTGCTGGTCAAGGACACGGCGGGCGGCAAGCCTGTGACGCATAACGCCAGGGTCAAGCAGATGCTGGCATTGGTCGGTACCAATCCAACCTTGCTGAACACCGCGAAAATGGATGAGCAGAAACTGCACAGAAACATCAAAGGCTTCGACCCGGAAAACGTCACCCCCAAACAGCTGGGCAATCTCAGTGCCTTCTTGAGAGGCAAAGGCCTGATTTCCGATATTACGTCGATGACGCTAATGAATGCCGGTGACAAGTTTGACCGGTTTGGGATACAGAAAGACCCGGATGCGAAATTCAACGCACTGGAGTATTTCGCCACCCAACTGGACACCATTCAGAACAACAGTATCAGGGGTGACAAGTACGCCGTGGGCCTGATCCCGGAATACAAAACGGCGATCTACGTGCTGCAGAATTTACAAACTTACGGCAAGGGTAATGGCACGACGGTGCCGACCGACAAAGGCGTCAGCTCCAAGGCGTGACGCCCAATTGTCCTGGCCCACTCAACTTGTCGAATGGGCCAGGTGTCGGTTACCGGTCAAGCAACTCCATGACTTCCTCCGGGTAACGTAAACCGGCTGTGGCATTGGCCGGGAATATCGCTTCCAGCGCTTGCAAGTCTTCGCCGCTGAGCTTCACATCCAGCGCGGCCACATTTTCTTCCAGGTATTTACGCTGTTTGGTTCCCGGAATCGGGATCACGTAATCGCCCTGAGCCAGTACCCATGCGAGCGCCAGTTGGCCGGCGGTCACGCCTTTTTCTGCGGCGAGGTCCTGCACTTGCTGCACCAGCAACAGATTTTTGGCGAAATTCTCTCCTTGAAAGCGCGGGCTGAAGCGCCGGTAGTCGTCTGCCGCGAAATCATCAGGGCTTTTCAGCGCTCCGGTGAGAAAGCCACGACCCAAAGGGCTGTAGGGGACGAAGGCAACCCCCAGGCGCTGACACGCAGCCAGACAACCGTTTTCCTCCTGGTCACGGCTCCATAACGAATACTCGCTCTGCAGCGCACTGATCGGATGAACCTTGTGTGCCCGCTCAAGCGTTGCGACCGAGGCCTCGCTCAAACCCAGGTACCGAACCTTGCCGGCTTTCACCAGGTCGGCCATGGCGCCGACGGTTTCCTCGATGGCCACCTGCGGATCGATGCGGTGCTGGTAGTACAAATCCAGGGTCTCGACACCGAGGCGCTTGAGGGTGCCGTCGATAGAGGCGTGAATGTAATCCGGTCGGCCGTTGACGCCCCGCGCAACCGGATTGCCCGGGTCGCGGACGATCCCGAATTTGCTCGCCAGAAACACCTGGTCACGTTTGCCGACGATGGCCTTGCTGATCAGTTCTTCATTGGTGTGCGGGCCGTACATGTCGGCGGTGTCGAGCAGGTTGATCCCCAACTCCAGCGCGCGGTGCAGAGTGGCCGTGGCTTCGCGGATGTCCACGCCAGTCGTGTAGAAATCGCTCATGCCCATGCAGCCCAGACCTATCGCGCTCACTTGTGGACCGTTTTTGCCCAGTTGTCGTGTTTGCATGAAATCATCTCCCTGTGAATGTGGAGCCTATTGTTAACCTCGACAGAAACGAGATAAACCGGCTAAAACTGCTATCACTGTTCGTAATTTCTAAATAATCAGCCGGTAAGCAAAAGCAATGGACCGTTTTAACGCGATGCGCGTATTCACTCGAATCGTCGAACTGGGCGGCTTTGCCAAGGCGGCGGATAGCCTGCAATTGCCCCGGGCCTCAGTGACCATCCTGATCAAGCAGCTGGAGGCGCATCTCGGTGTGCAGTTGCTGCAACGCACGACGCGGCAGATCAGCCTGACGCTCGACGGTGCGGCCTATTACCCTCGTTGCGTACGGTTGCTGGCGGACCTGGAGGAAACCGAAGCGGTGTTCAGCGCTGCACGCAACAACCCCAAGGGGCTGTTGCGCGTGGACATGCCGGCGGGCGTGGGACGCTTGATGGTGATCCCGGCATTACCGCACTTTACTGCCCGGTATCCCTTGATCGAGCTGGAAATCGGCTTGAATGACCGGCCAGTCGACCTGATACGCGAAGGCGTCGATTGCGTGCTGCGGGGCGGCGACTCACTGGACGATTCACTGGTGGCGCGGCCGTTGGCCATGCTGGACCAGGTCACGTGTGCCAGCCCCGACTACTTGAAGCGATTCGGAACGCCTCAGTGTCTGGCTGACCTTGAAGGCCATCAGATGGTGGAGTACTTCTCCAGCAGCAATGGCAAACGTTATGGGCTGGAGTTCAAGGTCAATGATCAGGTGCAGGCCATTAATCTGCCCAAGCAGGTTTCGGTCAACAGCGCCGATGGTTACCTGGCCGCTTGTGAGGCGGGGTATGGTCTGGTCCAGACCCCGTATTACCACGTAGCCCGTCAGTTGAGCGAAGGCCGTTTGTGTGAAGTCCTCAGGACGGTGCCGACACCGGGGATGCCGCTGACGGCGCTCTACCCGCCACACCGTCAGTTGTCCCGGCGGGTGAGGGTGTTTGTCGACTGGCTGGTGGAGCTTTGCGCGCAGCCGGGCAATGACTTTTATCGAAAAGACTCACGCGGCTGAGCGGTCTCTGTTCAGCGCTTCGGCGCAACTGTGCGTGTTGGCGTTTTGCTGTAAATCGTCATGCAAGCGTTGCATGTGAGGGCAGTGCAGGTTGAGGTGTCGAGACTGCGCCCCTCGATGAAACAGGGCGAACCACCCATTGGTGTTTGATGTAGGCATCAGCCCGGTAAAGGTGAAGCCAAGGGCCGCCAAATTGCGAAAGTCCTGGGCAAAGTGCCGTGACATCTGAAGTTTGGCCGAGATCAGCCAGTGCCTGGGCAATTGACCGATCTGGTCAAGCAGACGTTTGGTCAAACGCTGAATGACCATGTCGAATCTTTTATGGTGTTGCTTGAGTTGCAAGGGCAGAGAAGACAACGGCGTCGTGTCCGGATGAGTCCCGAACACGGAACACAAGTGCTGCATAAACCCCCGGCAGCTGTCAGGCCATGGGATGTCGGGGAGTGGACGCGTATGTCCTTCGGCGACGTAACAACCCATCACGATGGTTTCCGGCAGCGGCTCAGCGAAGGGCGAAGGGACGTAGTCAGGAAGCAAACCCGTGCTGTGGAAGCCGATGTTTGCTGCCATGCGTTGCGTGTAGGGATGGTGTGTCACTTGTTTGATCGAGACGCTCTTGAACCCCATGGAACCTGACCGAGACAGCAACTCCCGTCCCAGACGGGTCGCGATACTCTGCCCCTGCGCGGTGGCATGCACCACACTGAGGGCCAGCTCGGTAGTGTCCGCAGGTGTGTCATGGCACAACGCGGCATGCCCCAGAACGCGTACGTCATCCACCGCCAACATCGACTTCCAGCGCCCCTTGGCATTGTGCTGATTGATCATGTTCGGCAAGTAAACATCCGGCTGAACGTAATGATCGCCATAGACCTCGCGAAACAACTGGCTCACGGCACGTGCGTCGGATGGCCGATAGGGTCGAAAAATCAAATGCGGCATCATGCGGGCTCCGGCGACGGTGCGTCATACACGCGCCAATCCAGGACCCGCAGTTGTTTGCCGGAGCGTGGGTGAAGCTTCAGGGCTGTGACATCACAGGACAACACTCGCAACTCCAACAGACCCTCGCGGCTCAGTTCCTCGATGGCGGGATAGTGTTCAACCAGCGCCTCGTACAGCGCCCGGCATACCGGTACGGTGGCCATGGATTGAGCCGAGGGAACCCACTTCACACTCAAAATGTCTTTGTATCCGTCATGTTCGATCAGCAATTGCCATTGGTCGTTGTGGGCAATGCGCTGGACGATCTCGTGGATGTCGTCGATCAGCAGCGACAGCACGCCCACCCGCACTCGCTGGCTGTGCGAGCTACGTCCCTTGAGGGCGAATTTACGCCTAGGGGTTGCGCCGGGTTCGCGCCAGCACGCGCGATCGCCCACTGGATAACGCAGCAGTGGCATGAGCTGGCGAGTCAGATTGGTCACCACCAATAATCCGGTGCGATCGCATTCTTCGATGACTTCACCGGTGAGTTCATCGACGATCTCCAGCAAGGTTTGTGGTTCAAACACCCGATGCTCGCCCAAGGCGCAGTCGCGACCGCTGGCTCCGATAAGGCCGGCGTCTACACTGGCGTAGCCAATGGAAGCAATGCGCACGTTAGGAAACACGTCGGTGAGGATTGCCACCTGCGGGGCAAACAGGCTTTCGCCGCCATACAGCAACGTATCAATCCCGCACAGTACTCGCCGATGCTGGTTCAGGTAGGCCGCGAATCGCAGCAGCTGCGCCGGGATGCCAACCAGCACGTTGATCCGATGCTGATCAATCGCATCGTCCAGTACGTCCAGTTCGACTTGCCCGGTAAACGGAAACTCGCAGATGGATCGCCTGACATGTGCCAGGGAGTCGTGGATGAACAGAAAACTGGCGTAAAGATCACCGGAAAAAAACAGATTGGCGACACGGTCGCCGTCGTTCAGCTGAGAAGAGAAACTTTCTCCAAACGTACTGACCAGTACTTGCCATTCGTTATGGGTGTACACCGTCAGTTTGCCTTGGCTGGTCGATCCGCCGGTTTTAAACACCAGCGCATCGTCGACCTTTCCGGTCAGGACCGGCCAATGATTCAAGTCATTGCTGTCGGCCCAATAGTCCACCGCATTGGTGAGCGGGAGATCTTTTAGTGTAATTCCCTGCGGTGGTAAGTGTTCCAGTTGTTTGCTATAGAAGTTTGAATGTTGTCGTATATGAGGCAGCAGTTGTTCGAGCGAATAAGTTGATTTCATTGGGTTCTCTTTTTTATATAAGTCGTCTAGACGGTTAAAATCAAGTTGTGAGTAGTTGACGGTATTTTTAGCTTCTTTTATCAATAACCAACGGTGTTTTGCCGCTGTGTTTGTTTCGAGTGAACGCTTGCACCGTGCACACTTGAACTTCGACAGTTAACAGGTTGGCGTTTACGGCATTTGCCAGCGCTTCATGGCTCAGCAATGCGTTGCGAACCTGGTTGATGTCTGCATCCGTTAGAACGTTGAGTCGCTCGACGCCATCAGGGGCGTGGTCGAGAACAATCTGAATCGGTGCGCCGACGCTATCCTGCAGAGCCGACGACGAAATGAACTCCGTGCCCATTCGCACCAGTTTTCCGTGGCGCTGGAGCAGTTCGAATCGGGGTGAATCCAGCCCGCACGGACAGGCTCCGGGTATCCAGCGACCGGTGTCTCCAACGTCATACCTGCGCACGGTTTGGCCTTGCCGTGCTCGTGAAGTAAACAGCAGGCGCCCGATCTTATTGGCCTGAACCGGTTCATCCTGTTCGATCTGCACAATTTCCAGATGCTGGGTATCGCACATCAAGTGAAACACCCCGTTCTCAGTGGCTGCGCACGCATGCCCCAAGGGACCTGCGTCGACGGAACCATAGATCGCGGAGCGGATCATCGAGACCCCGCAGCTTTCCATCAGGCCGAGGCTGGTTTGGCCCGGATGCTCGCCGCCCAGGAACACTTTGCCGATACCTGCGTACGCGCGGAGCCGGGTCTGTTCGTTGAAAAACAGACGATGCAAGGTGCTCGGCATGCCAATCAGCACGGTGACTCGCTGGTCGACGATAAGTTGGGCGATTTCGCTGAAGTCATCGTCCTGGGGCGCACCCATGGGGAAATGTGTAACGCCCATCTGTTCCAGTATTTTGGTAAAACTGAGGAAACCTCCGTACAGGCTGCCGCCGTAAAACAGGTTCATGACCCGGTCCTGTGAAGGATCGAGCCCGGCGGCGAACAGGCCGTCTGCCGCTGCGCGCATCTGCCGTTGAAAGTCGCGGTAGCTGAAACCGGCGAGGGCCGGAGTGCCGCTGCTTCCTCCAGAGCGAAAATACAATTGCGCCGCGGTTCCCATCGGCTGGGTTGTGAAGGCGTTTTTGTCCATGATCGGCGCATGGGCGGTGTCAGGGGCGGGCGGGACCGGGTCGAGCGTTGCACGGCCCGTCAGCACATCAGGTGCCAGACTCACCGAAAGGCGGCGACTCAGACGCGTCAGCGCGTAGACGCCATCATGCGGCTCACCGGCGTAGCCGTCATGAATCCCGCCACATTCTGCAATACGGGTGACGCCGACGTTGACCAGCGCTCGAGCAAGGCCTGGCGTTTCTGCCGCAGAGCAAATCAGCGCGCAGCTTTGCAGGACCGTGCGCCAGGGCAACAGCGTCTCGGCGATCAAGTGTTGCGGCACGGGCTTGAGCAGCACCGTACGAAACAGCGGCGACGGTGCGAGCGTCTGATGGTGTTCCCAGATGATCCGCCATCCGTGGCCGGCCCAGACCTGGCCGGTCTGGTTCGCAAAACAATAATCCAGTTGCGCCATGGCCGTGCGGGTGGTGATCTCGCACGCTTCCTGATCCGTGGGCACCAGCGCCGGCCAGTGCGATGCACGACGCTTGAAGGCCTCGCTCAAACGCTCACCCAGGTCCTGCAGGATGGCCGGATCATCGCTGTCCACCAGCACCCATTGCGGGCTGGAACACGCTTGCTGATCCAGGCTGCAAACTTCATCCACCAACGCATCCAGCGCCGAAGGGCTGGCCGCGTCAGGCGACAGATAAGCGAAACTGATCCTGTGTCCCCAATCGATCCAGCGACATCCAGCGGGGATCTGCTGCCGAATCGCCTTGAGCGCCTTTTCACCGCCCCAGGCTGACACGCCATCGGCCTGAGCGCAGAGTTCGGCTATCCGGGAAGTGCCCACGGGCAGCACCGCGACGAATTCGGCAAGCCTGCCACTGGTGTCGCACCGCACAAGGGCGGCCAGCAATTGTGCGGTCAAACCCGCATCGCTGGCGCTGGGGCGTAACCAATTGATGTTACCGGCCAGCAGGCTTTCGAGAACCGCGCAAAACGCCAGCATCGGCGCATTACCTGGCGTCACATGCACCACCAGTCCCAACGGGTGCCAGCTTTCAAAGTGTGGCTGCCGGTAGTCGATGCGCCTCAGCGAACGGGGTTGCGAACCCAGTTCCCGCTCAAGCTTCGTGCTCAGGTTGCTGCGCTGGCAGAACTCGATCAGCCCCTGACATTGATCGTCGTCCAGAGGCAGGTTCAGGCTGCGAGTCTGTAGTTGCGTGACGAAACGAGCCGCGGTTTCGATGACGGTCTCGCTGTCGATCGGTGCAGCAAGCAACCTGGGCAATTGTTTTCGAAGGCAGTCGAGGGCGCTTTGCGGGGTAACGTCGTCACGCAGTTGGCCATTGATGAGGTACATATCAAGCCCCTCCCAGCAATTCGGAAGCCGCCATGGCGCAGCTGCGACTGGCGGTTGTGCCGGCACGTCCGTGCAGCTCGAACCAATCGGTCGTCAGGCCGCATCCGCAATGTGCGCCGGGGCGTAATGTCGCCAGATCGCCCATGACCACAGCATGCGCCGGGCTTGACGAAATGTACGGGGAGACGAATTCCAGCAAGCCGCGCTGGCCGTATGGCTGGACCGTGAAATCGGATGGGTTGCGCACGAAAACCTTCGAGTAAATGGGTGCATGAAAATGATGGCGGGCACATTGGACATAGGGCACGGCATGCTCGACGGCACCGTAACCATCCCGGCATCGGGACAGGTCGATACCCAATTGCCGATTGATTCGGGCATACAACTCAAGCAGGGGAATCTCTTGTGCTGCCTGGGTTTTCCAGCCGCCCCCCAAAAATACCAATGACTGAGCGGATAGCTTGAGATTCGGTGCGCAGGTGTTTTCCATGTGTTGTAGCGCATGCGAAAGAAATGCAGGAAATCCGAGTATCCGCACGGGCAATCCCTCTTCGGCAAACTCCTGCAAGGCGCGAATCACGCCAAACAGGTCGAACTCGTGACCGTTACCGGTCAGGCGCAATCCATAGACGACTCGATTGACGGGTGCATAGCCGCAAAGAAACTGGTCGGTGTAAGCAGTGCCCAACGTGATGGCCGCCTCGGGCTCGTAGCTCAGGAGCAAATAATTGCAGGGGCTTTGCGGAGTATCCCAGCCGTAGTGCCGGAAAATGTGGCTCACCATGCCTTGAGCCGCTGCCATGCTGCGAGGGTCATAGCGCATGCGACTCTTCTGGCCGCTTGTGCCGGACGAGGTCAGCTCCAGCGCGCCTTCGCCGGTGGGGCCGAACAACAAGTGGCGTTTGAAATAGTTGGCGAAAATCGGTGGCAACCTGGACCAGTCATCCAGTGTCTCCAGGTCTTGGGCATCGAGCCCGTTGGCGTTTAGCCAGCGTTCGTAGCCAGGCGTGTGGTGACAATGAAACAGGCTGATTTCCCCCATCGCCTGGTCGAACAGGCCCTCGGGTACGGAATCCAGGCAATAGGGTTGCGTTAACGCGCAGAGCGCATCGGTATGAGGTAAATGGATCATCAGAAGACCTACTGTGTGGTGTCAGACGGCAAGCGCGATGTGAGAGCGCCGCAGAAACAGGCGTAGGGGTGCCAGGCTCAGAAGCCCCGCAATACCCGCCATCAAAGCGAACGATTCGTGGCTGTCACCGGCACCGGCGGCCGCAATAAGCGAGCCGCCGCCACCCATGACGGCGATCGAGATCATGCCAATCATGGCCGAGACCAGACCTTTGCTGTCGTCGCTGGCGAACAGCGCAAGCCGGTACAGCGCCGCATTGCTCATGCCAAGCCCCACGGCATAAAGCGCCAGGCAACTGATCAGCACGGCTGACGAAGCACCGTAGACGCTGACGGCGACTAGCGCGATGAGCCCGCCGCAAAACGGCCAAAGCGCGTATCGAATCAGTGATGGCAGTTCAATGTTGGCAATCAGTCGGTTAAGGATCAGATTGCCGAGAATGACGGCCGCGAACACCGGGATTTGCCACAGGCCATAGTGCAGCGTTGAAAGCCCCTGGTTGTGGATCAGCAGGAGCGGCGCCAACCCGATCCAGGCAATCAACGGCAGGCTCATCACGCCCAGCGCGACAGCGGCGCACAGGAATCGCGGGTTAGTCAGCAACGCGGTATAGCGGCGCAGGATGCCGTGCCATTCAAAGCGCACGGCTTCCAGTCGCTGACCGTCTTGGCGCAGGGTGCCCACGGTTTCCGGCATGAACAGGTAAAGCCCGAACCAGACCATCACGCCGCCAAGACCCAACAGTAAAAACAATTCCCGCCAGGACAACCATTCCAGCAGCAGACTGCCGAGCAACGGCCCCAGAAGCGGGGAGAGCAGTGCAACGTTCCCCAGCAACGCCATGATTTTGACCGCGTCGGCTTCGCAGAAAACTTCTTGCAGGGCTGGATAGCTGACCGCGATGACAAACCCCAACCCCATGCCCTGAATCAGTCGCAAGCCATTGAACGCATAAATGCTTTGCACGTTGAACGCGGCGGCACAGGCCAGGGCGAATACCGCGCAACCGATGAGCAATATCCGGCGGCGACCGAAATGATCAGACAACGGGCCAATCAGCCATTGCAGAAGAATGCCGCCTGCCAAATACAGATTGAAGGCGTAAGGGACATGATCAGGACTGGCATTTAGTTGATGGGTGACGGTCAACATGGCCGGCATGATCATGTCGCTGGCCGTATACGTCAGAAGTTCGAATAAAGTCATTGCAAGGCAAAAGCCAAACAAATGGTGGGGGCTGATATTGATCAAAGGCTTGTGCATGGCATCCCTGTTCTTGCTCGAAGTTTAATAACGGGTTTATTGCGATGCACCGAGACTAATCATTGAGTATGAATAGCTCCAATGAACTATTGAGACTCAAGGTTTCGATTATTTTCGCTATGTTTCGATATTCGATGGGCAGTAAGAGTTGATTATGCACGTACGAAAAATGCCCGCGACAGGGCGGGCATTTATTCAGAAGTTGTTGGGTGGGGTAATTAGCTTACAAATGGAGGTTCAATTATTCACGTTATCGATGCTGGTAATAACCGGGCCCACCACGGTCGTAATGGTGACCGCCGTGCCAGCCGCCGTGGGGGAAAATGATGCAGCCGCTCAGGGTCAGGAGAGCGAGCAGGGGAATCAGCAGTGTGATTCGACGGAACATTTCAAAATCCTCATGGGGCAATAAAGCCAAATCTCTTGATCGGCTGTAACATGAGACCCCTTTTGTAGCGTCCCATCCCCGGAGAAAGGTAGGGGCTTGGCATGCATTCTGATACAAATCGGATACATTTTTCAGGTTCAGGAACTCGCAATGACTCAGTCGCAACGTTTGAAATACTCGATTCTGATCTCCCTCGTAGTGTTGGGGATCATGTTCGGCCTTTCGTATCTGCAAAACACAGGCGTCATCAGCGAGAAGCTGTTTCAGTACATCGCCATCGGCGTGGCGGTGATCGTGGTGGTGATCAATGGCGTGATGCGTCGCAAGGTCAAACCCTGAGTGACGCAGCTAAGCTGATTACTCGCGATGGAGCATGGCCACAGCGTCCGGATGCAGGCTGTAGCTTTTGTCCGGATTGAGCGTGATCACGCCTTCGCTGCACAAGCGTTTCAACACTTCCCGCACACTGAGAAAGGACAGGGGAATATCCAGGTCCAGCAAGTGGCTGTGCACGCCACGCACGCCAAGGCTACGGTCACTTTCGGCGGCGCTCAGCAAGGCGTCGATGACTTTGAGGCGGATCAGACTGGTTCGCAGACCATAGCTTTTGAGCAGTAACCTGATCCGCTCGTTGCCATTGCGCTCACTGCGTTGACTAAAAACACTGGAGCCCATGGCAGAGCCCTTTGGCGCATTGCTACCGTCCGTTGGCAGTTGCGAGTTGTACATGCAAAAACTCCTTTTCCGAGCCGGCCAGGAAATGTGATGGGTGCTCTCATTCAATAAGACGTACGAGCAGGGCAAATAATGAAGCCCCGAATGTAGAAATTTTGTCGCCATCACGTCAGCGGCCTGTGAGATGGCCATGAAAAGGACTTTTCAGGGCCTAAATTTTTGTCATTTCTTTCGTTTCTAGGGGAAGGCGCAGTGCGTGTATGACGCAGGGTGTTTGTCTTTTCGATCAGGAGCGAGCGTGATTATTTCCAGGCAGTTAACCCGGTTGAGCCTTACAGGCGTATTGGTGGGCTTAAGTCTTGCGGCAAACGCACGCAGTCAGCCGGAGCAGGCGAGCGCCGACATTCGCCGGACCAGTTTCGGTGTGCCGCATATCCGTGCCGACAATGAGCGCGGGCTCGGTTATGGCATTGGTTACGCCTACGCTCAGGACAACCTGTGCCTGTTGGCCAATGAGATCACCACCGTGAACGGCGAGCGTTCACGCTATTTCGGCCCGGATCAGTTCACGGTCGAAGAGCGCGAAAACCTGGTCAGCGATCTGTTTTTCAATTGGCTGAACACGCCACAGGCCGTCGAAGGTTTCTGGCAGGCGCAAACCCGGGCAGTGCGCGATCTCATCGAAGGGTATGTGACGGGCTATAACCGTTCGCTGACAGAGCGTCGGGCGCAGGGTTTGCCGCAGCAGTGTCAGGGCGAGTGGGTGCGCGAGATAACCGCCCAGGATCTGGTCAAGTTGACGCGGCGTCTGCTGGTCGAAGGCGGAGTAGGGCAGTTTGCCGAAGCCTTGGCCGGCGCGACGCCACCCAAAGTCGTTACTCATGTGGCAGGCGACCCCGTGTCGTTCCAGGTGGCTGACTCGCGCATGCAGCGTTTTGCCCTGGATCGCGGCAGCAACGCCGTGGCGGTCGGCAGTGAGCGTTCTTTCAACGGCCGGGGAATGTTGCTGGCCAATCCGCATTTCCCTTGGGTCGGCGGGATGCGTTTCTATCAAATGCACCTGACCATTCCCGGCAAACTGGACGTCATGGGCGCGGCACTGCCGGGGCTGCCGATGATCAACATCGGTTTCAACCAGCACCTGGCGTGGACCCACACCGTGGATTCGTCCAAGCATTTCACCTTGTATCGCCTGCAACTCGATCCCAAGGATTCGACCCGTTATCTGCTCGACGGCAAGTCATTGCCTCTGAAGAAACAGACCCTGACCGTGAACGTGAAACAACCGGATGGCCAGACCAGGCCGCTTTCTCATGTGGTCTACAGTTCGCAGTTCGGCCCGATCGTGCAATGGCCCGGAAAGCTCGACTGGGACAACCAGTTCGCCTACAGCTTGCGCGACGCCAATCTGGACAACGACCGGGTCTTGCAGCAGTGGTATGCAATGAACCGCGCGGTCAGCCTCAAGGACCTGCAGGCCTCGGTGCACAAGATCCAGGGGATCCCGTGGGTCAACACCCTGGCGACGGATGATCAGGGGCAGACGCTGTACATGAACCTCTCGGTCGTGCCGAACGTCAGTGCCGACAAACTGGCCAGGTGCAGTGATCCGCGGGCCGGGTTGCAGATGATCGTCCTCGACGGTTCCAACAGTGCGTGTGCCTGGGACATCGACCCGACGGCTGCACAAAAAGGCATTTTTGCGGCAGACAAGTTGCCGCAGCTTTTGCGCAAGGATTTTGTGCAGCACTCCAACGATTCGGCCTGGATGGCCAACCCGGCGCAACCGCTCACCGGTTTTTCGCCCCTGATCAGCCAGGATGGCCAGCCATTGGGGCTGCGCTCGCGTTTTGCGCTGGATCGCCTGAACACGTTGAACAAGGCCGGCCCAATTGCGGCGGTGGATTTGCAACTCATGGTGATGGACGACCAGGTGTATCAGGCGGCACAAGTGATGCCGGACCTGCTGCAGTTCTGTGCGGCGGCACTGGGTACCGATACGCCAGCGCTCGGGCCGCTGTGTGCCAGTCTCAAGGCCTGGGATCGCAGTGCGAATCTGGACAGTGGTCTGGGCTTTATGCATTTCCAGAATGTCATGGAGTCGCTACAGCAAACGCCTGATCTCTGGCGTGTGGCGTTCGATCCGAAAGATCCGCAACACACCCCGAGTGGCCTGGCGGTCGATCGTCCGGAAGTCGCAAAGGCAGTTCGCGAAGCGATGCAGGCATCGATAGCGAAGATCAACAAGATGGGGCTCAAGGCCGATAGCCGCTGGGGTGATATCCAGGTGGTCAGCAGCGGTGGCCAGCAGACACCGATTCACGGTGGACCTGGCACTCTGGGGGTTTATAACGCCATTCAGAGCGTGCCGAGAACCGACGGTAAACTCGAGGTCGTCAGCGGTACCAGCTATTTGCAGGTGGTGACCTTCGATGACAAGGGGCCGCAGGCCCAGGGGCTGCTGGCATTCTCGCTCTCCAGTGACCCAGCCTCCAAGTACTCCAGAGATCAGGCCGTGGCATTTTCCAGGAAGCAGTTGAGTGTGTTGCCGTTCACCGAACAGCAGATCACGTCCGATCCGCAGTACGAGGTTCAGACGATCCGCGAGCAGGATGAAAAAGCCGGGAAGGTGGCCGCACAGTAACGCTGATGGTGTTTGAACGAAGAATGAAGGCCGCACCCGCAAGGGTCGCGGCCTTCAGCTTTTTGGGACTTGTTGCGGAATGGAATTGAGGACCGGATTGCCGTCCTTGTTGCGGGTCAGGTAGACCGGCAATACCTTGGGCAGGGAAGCCACCAGGTTGTTGAGCTCTTTGATGTTGTAGATGCCGCCGATACGAATCGAGCCGGTGCTGTTGTCGGCCACCATCACCGGTTTGCTCAAGTAGCGATTGATCAATGGCAATGCGTCGGTCAGCGTCAGATCATCGAGCACCAGTTTTCCGCTGCGCCAGGCCAGTGAGTTGTCATAGTCGTAGGTCTGACTGATCCGGGGAGTGAAGTCGCCTCGTCTATAGCTCGCCTGCATCGCTGGCTCGAGGCGCAAACCGTCGCCCGCAACGGCGTCATTACTGCTCACCAGCACCGAACCTTCTATCAGGTTCACGCGTACCTGATCTTCATACATCCAGACGTTGAATTTGGTTCCAGTGACTCGAATCCTGCCTTCGGCCGCTTTGACAATGAAGGGGTGCCGAGTGTCGTGGCTGACGCTGAAGAAGGCTTCGCCTTTTTTCAGGGTGATCCGACGTTGATCTTTGTAGTTGCTGAACGTCAGCTCACTGCCCAGGTTCAGTTCCACCTGACTGCCATCGCTCAGAGTGACCTGGCGGACATTGTCGTTCGCCTCGAAATGTTGGTAGGAATTGGGTAGCCAGCCCAGGTTCCAGCCGCTATAGGCCGCCAATGGCAACGCCAAGGCGCAAACCGCGGCGGCGATACCGAAGGTGCGCCAAGGCGTAGCAGGTTTGGCGCGCACCATCGGGACCACGGTTTCTGGACGTGGCAGGTCCCCCGCGACATCCCAGATCTCCAGCATGGCCTCGTACTCAAACGCGTGAAGCGGATGAGCGTCATGCCATTGCTCGAACGCCAGCCGCTCTTCAGCAGTGCAATCGTCGGCGTGCAGACGCATGCACCAATGCGCAGCGGCATCGGTGACAGCGTCGTATTCGGCTTGCGAGTGAGGGTTGTCGGTCATTGACTCATCCTGATTTCCTGCATTCTAACCTTGTGGGGAAGTCTGCGAGAACAATCGTCATGGCAATTACCCATCAAATGGGAGTTTATTTTTCTGATTCACGGGGTGCTGGTATGCAGTTGGCGCCCCATATGGCTGATGAGCCATGCAACGCTGTCGGCGTTTCCGAGTAGCACTTTGAGTCTGACCAGTGGATCTCTCTTGAAAATTTTGCGGGCACCGCTCAGGTTTTCTCCGCCGGTCACGGTCAATATATGCGCTTTTACCCGATCAGTATTTTCATATGAAGTGCTGCCCGGATCCTCCCACTCACCGGTATCAGGATCCTGGGTCATGAACAGCTGAGTCAGGGGTGTCTTGATCGAAAGTGCGGTGTCCTGAAGGGTGGTCAACCCCTCCTTGAGGTCTCTGGCGGTTGCGCTGGTCGTTTTAATCAGATGGGGAAATGGTCTGCCGGAATCGAGGTAAGCAATGTCTTCGGTTTTGCAGACGAGGTGGGAAAGCTCATGAATAAGGGTTACTGCTCGAGCATGGGTGTCGATTGGGAAGGCAAGGTCGGAAAGATGTGGGCGGTAGAAGTCTAAACCGGTGTTGAAGAATTTTTCTGCCAGATAAATTTTCCGCTTTGCATCCGTTGGAACGGTGAAAGCGAATGAATTTTCCGCGCCACTGATCAGCCTGCCGACTACAAAACGACTGCTCTTCGGCTTTCTGAGTGAGGGGTCCAACAAGGCCGCAAAAATCTCGCCCAAGACTTTTTCAAACGGCTCCACATGCGCAGACTGCACCTGCGGAACATCAAAAAAATCCATGATGAGTTGATGCACGGGGGTAACCGTGTTGTCGGAGAATTTCAGCAATTGCAGGTTTTGAAAGCAGTTCCAGGCATAGGTGGTTGCCAGGTCCAACGCTTCGTCAATCTGACGAGCCTTTTGCGGAAACAGTCGACGGATTTCGGGCATTCCACTGGCATCGACGTTCATGCCTTCCCAAACCGAAAGTGCGGTGAGCAACCGATTGCCGATGCTGAAACGGGGCGCTGGCGTTTGCCTATCCAGAACCCATTGTTTCGACACGTTCCGAGTCAGCCGAGGACCACGAATTTTTGTGTCGGCGATGCGCCAGCGTGTGCCGCGCTTTGCGACCGGATATACCTTTCCTTCAACCGGTGCGTAGGTTTTTTTTGTTGTCGGATGGGTATAGAGCCCAAGACTTGAGTTCAATGTGAGCGAATTCAGATCGACGTCGATGCTTTCATGACGCTTCAACTGCGTACGTTCGGGGGCTGTAATGGCAACGTTCTGCCATTTGAACCGGGTATCGGGCGTTTCTGGCGCAGGTGCACTTGGCGTAGAAGATGGCTTCGCTTGCGCTACCAGCGGTTGTCGCAACGTGGCGAGTTGCGCAATGCCGCTGATGAACTCTTTTATCGCGGGCCCCCATTTGTGCATCTGAAGGTCTTCGGCGGATTGCTTGATGTCGCGATAACTGCGCCACACCGTAATCGGGTAGGCAAGCTTGCCCATCAGGAGCGTAAATGCCTCATGCAGATCTTCACCCAGCACATGCTTGATGGTTGCCCATTCGCCCTGCTTTTTGTCATCGGACTGACAACCGAGCAATCGTGCCAGTAACTCGGCATTGTCGTTGAACAAGTGTCTGAACAGATTCCCCTTGGCCGGATTGGACGCCAGCGTCACCTCGGGGAGGCGGTTACTCGCAGTCGCCATCCGGTTTTCCAACAGCAACCGGTCAGGTTGCGGCAGGTTCATGAGTACCCAGTCGAGCAGACCGCCGCGAGTCTTCAGTTCTGTCAGCAGTTGTGTTTCATTCTTGTATTCTTTCACTCCGTGCCGAGGGCTATGAGGCGCGACAAGGACCTGTGGCGCGGTCCTATCGGCCGATGAGCCAATCAGATAGACGCCTGGCACTTTGACCGCCTGTCCACTCTTGATGCCCAGGAGCTCAAGTGGGCGGATGATCGCGTGGGCACCGTCGACTGCCGCGCGGGCGATAGCGTCAGGCATGTCCATGACTTGGCGTATCAGATCAAACCCCGTCTCGCTCAGGCGCTCCTGCAGTTTTTCCGTGTGGGCGTAATGCATCAGCTGCCAGGGTAATTGCGTGTAAAACCGCTTCCTGCGGTCCGTTGCGTTCGCCTGGGTGTCTGCAAAGGCTTCGTTCAGTGTTTTTTGTTGATGTTCACCCAGCTTCAAGTTTCGTATCAGGGCTCTGATGTAGCTTTGGTCCATGTCCTCGGGAATCTTGGTGTTAGCAAGCGACACCAGTTTGAAATGGGTTTTGTCCAGATCCTTGAAATGGGTCAGTGCAAAGTCGGTCAGGGTTTGGGTGCTGGTCGCAGAGCTCGAACGTGTGTCGATCTGTATCTGGACTTTGTCCGGATCGATGTCGAAGGTGTCAGCCTTGAGTTGTTTTTCAAGTTCATGGTGCGCCGTACGCGCCAGGGAGCGTATGCCGGTTAGGTAGTCCTGGTCGTCGGTGACGTTGTCGAGGTATTGCTGAAGCAACTCCGCATGCAGTATCTGGTCTTGAATGGAGGCCTTGGCCAGCCATGCCGGCAGTTTTTGCTGGGTCGTCAGGGATTGGGCGATGTCCGTCGCGCGGTCTAACCCGGTCATCGGTTGGCGTAACGCCACCAGCTTCAGAAGACTGGCCAGGGTCGTCGCGGGGAGCTTCGTGGCCAGCGCACGGGTGACGCACGCTTGGTCCAACTGGACATAGGGCTTTTGCACGTGATCGAGAAAATGCTCATCTATTCGCTGCAGCGGCGCCAGGGTGTAAGTCTGCCAAGCCACTCTCTCGCTACGTCCAAGGCTCTCCAGAAGGGTGGTGCGATCATCGGTGTCCTTGAGGCGTCGATTCAGCTCGGTCAGCAACGGAGTCAATGCCCTGAAGGCTTCAAATCCCGACGCCGGCGTCCACAAAATCGCCTTGCCCGAATGCTTCGGGTCCAGCCCTCCACGTTCCGTCAGCACAAAACAACTAGCCAGCTTCAACGGGGCCGTGGCTGCGCCTGTCTTCAACGCCAAGGAAAATACGTCCGGCAAAAAGCCGTTCAATGCAGCTCGCTGCAAGCGTACCGGGGTATCAAGCACGGTTTTGATGATCGCCTGTTCCGTCGCACTCAGGGTGCGCGTAACGGCGTGCAGCTTCAATTCACTGCGCAATGCCGTTGACAGGGTCTGAATGAAACGCGATTGCAAGCTTCCGAGTGACGAATCGACGATGCTCTGCGCCTCGGTAAACGTGCGGGTTGTTGCGGGAATGACCGGGAGGTTTTCGAGGAGTAGGTTGAGCGGCCGCTGAACGGTGGGGAGATGGGCCAGATGCTCTTTGGCCGACTCGCCACGAACGGTGGCTGGTTGCGCGCTCAGGCGCCGGTCTGGGTGTGTACTCCAGCGTCCTGCGGCATCGGCCGTCAGCAGTCGATTGTTGATCAGTCCCCGGACATCCAGTGCCTTGTCGAACAAGGCACGGGGATCCTGTGTGCCTTCGCTTTCACGGTAATGGCTCAGCGCATGGGACAGATTCTCTCGTTGCTTGCCAAGGATGTCGGTCATCAACTGCTCAAACACCGGGCCGATGATCGGTTCACCGACAATCACTTGTTCATCCGTCTCCATTGAAAGAAACGTAGCGCGTTCGTCCAAGGACATGAAGTTGAGCAGCGTGTCTTCGTGCCCTTCGCTTTTCAACATCTGCGTGACGATTTTCCTGACAGCGGGCAGGTCGCTCGTTGCCTCGATGCCTCTGGACGGGGTGTACAGAAAGCCCGGCGTGTCGCTGCTGCCGATCATCACGGTCGAGGCGAGCTCCACGTAATGCCTGGAGGGGGCGGTGATACGCACTTTTTCGATGCGAAGAGGATCGTCGGTGTCAGGTTCGAGGCTGAGATTCAACAGTCGCAGGTATTGCTGCGTCGTTAGTACACGTTGCTGACGCTGTAGCAAAAGTTTCACGTGAAAGGTATCGCGCAAACCCTCGGCAAAAACCTCCCGGCGTGACTGCCCATTGTTCATCGGTGTGTTCCAGAACGTCTTGAGCAGGCCTTGCAAGTGAGGGGTAAAACTTTGCGCGATCGCTTTGACTGCGCTTTCCCAGGCCTGGTTATCGGCGTCGCTGCTCACACTGTGTTGGGAATTGGAAAAGACTCTGGAATCGCCAGTCGGCCACTCGTTGGTCAGGTAGTAATGCAGCAGGGCATCGCTCAGTGAATGCGAGGAAAGCGTGTGCTGGTAATCGCTGCCCGAGGCTGAAGTCGTCATGACAAAGCTCTTCAGTCGAGTAAGGCGCTGGTCCAGTTTGGGGAACGGTTTGTGCAGCGCGTTCTTGAGGGTATCGTCCAGCATCGATTGCAGCGTTGGCAGCTTGACCAGCTCACCCATCATCGTCTTGATGTTCTGAGCCTGATTGCGCTCAAGGGTGAGCTCCTGGTCCTGGAACACCGCACCTTCGATTATTTGCTTGGAAATGTCTGGCGCAGTGGCCGCGGATAAAGCACTGCGTTGTTCGATGGAGAGAAAACGCAGCAGCTCACGCTTGCCGGTGGCCTGCGCCAACCATTCCTTGAGCTTGCTTTTGAGGTCCGCCATGTCCGCGAATTTGATCAGGCCTTTCCACGGTGTGTAGAGCGTAACTTCTCCATCGTTGGGCCGGCTCATGGCAAAAGCGCCGGCCAGGGGAATGCCTGGCGCATCAGGTACGCTTAAAAGCAGCTGGTCGACGTGCATGGGCTCGCTATTGGCGATACGGGCTTCATGCGTCGCCAGATAAACAGTATTCAACCACTTCAGGTCATCAAGCGTGAAGGACAGTGCCTTTTCGCGTTCACCGGGCTTTTGGGCTTTGGATGCAAGTACTGCTTCGTCGAAAAAATACGGCAGTGGGGGAGCAATCATGGTTTTCCCTCGAAGTGCTGCGATCGGCGGTTAATCGCAGGCTGTTGGATTGAGGAAAAACAGTACGGTCAATGGAAGGCGCGGGTGCGGTACATATTGCTTGATCCGAAGGCTGTCGAGACTTGACAGGAAGCCGGTAGAACAGCGCTTAATCGACAAATGTTTTGGGTTGCCATGCAACCTCGCTTCACCCTGTTGCCCGTACTCAATAATAAAACTGGAGCTTCAGATGACCGCAACGCCCGAAATGGCCGTCAGTTCGAACACTCAAACGCTCGATTTCGACGCGCTCGTTCTTTTGCTTGAGCAGATTTTTCAGCGCCATGGCACCTCCGCCGAGGTGGCCAGGACACTGGCCCTCAACTGCGCCGGCGCCGAACGCGATGGCGCCCATAGCCATGGCGTGTTCCGCATTCCCGGTTACGTGTCGACGCTCCAGAGCGGCTGGGTCAATGGCCAGGCCGTGCCGGTGGTCGAGGACGTGGCTTCGGGCTTTGTCCGGGTCGACGCCGGTAATGGTTTCGCCCAGCCGGCCCTCGCGGCAGCGCGCGCACTGTTGGTGGAGAAGGCCCGCAGTGCTGGCATTGCGGTGCTGGCGATTCGTAACTCCCACCATTTCGCCGCCTTGTGGCCGGATGTCGAGCCCTTCGCCTATGAAGGGCTGGTGGCGCTGAGCGTGGTCAACAGCATGACCTGCGTGGTGCCGCACGGCGCCGATCGTCCGCTGTTCGGGACCAATCCGATTGCTTTCGCCGCCCCTCGGGCTGACGGCGATCCGATTGTCTTCGACCTGGCGACCAGCGCCATTGCCCATGGCGATGTGCAGATCGCCGCACGCAAGGGCGAGCGTTTGCCGCCAGGCATGGGTGTGGACGGTCTTGGCCAGCCGACCCAGGACCCGAAAGCGATTCTCGAGGGTGGCGCGTTGTTGCCGTTTGGCGGGCATAAAGGTTCGGCGCTGTCGATGATGGTCGAGTTGTTGGCAGCGGCGTTGACCGGCGGCAATTTTTCCTTCGAGTTCGATTGGTCGAACCATCCGGGGGCCAAGACGCCTTGGACTGGCCAACTGCTGATCGTGATCGACCCGAGCAAGGCCGCCGGGCAGAATTTTGCTGAGCGCAGTCAGGAACTGGTCCGGCAGATGCACGGGGTGGGGCTCAAGCGTTTGCCGGGGGATCGACGTCACCAACAACGGGCCAAATCCAGCACCGAGGGCATCCGGCTCGACGCGCAGACGTTGGCGAGTTTGCGGGAATTGGCCGGGCTCTGAGTCCTGCATACTCTCAGTCTGCATAAAAGCCGGGCATGAAAAAGGCGAGCTGCGTGCTCGCCTTTTTGCTGGGTACTGATTAATACCGGGTCGCTTAACGCCGACCCAGCAACAACCCGACTACCAAGCCGAAACCGGCAGAGATCGCCACGGTTTGCCACGGATGACCACCGATGTAGGTTTCAGTGGCTTCGACCGCAGGTTTGGTCCGGTCACGAACGCGGGTGACGGAGTCCCGAGCCTGCTGAAGTTTCTGAGCGATTTGCCCACGAAGGGTGTCCGCTTCCTCACCCACCAGTGAGGCACTGCTCTTGAGCAGCTTTTCAGACTCTTCGATCAGAGCCTGAAGTTCGCTGAAGGCCTGATCCTTGATCTGGTCTTCGGCGACTTGTGCGGCGGTTTTTCGGGCCATTGAGGTACTCCTTGCAGATAAATGGACAGTGAACAATGGAGTCTGTCGTCAGCGAAAAAGTTGCAGTGGATTTTCGCGTTGACCCAACCCTGAGGAAAAATCCTGAGTCGGACATTTCTTCCTACAGTGTAAGATGGCGCCTATTTTGCGCAGCAGGTAACTTCCATGAGCTTCAATCTGGCCGACAAACCCCTTGCCGAGCGCGCTGCGCTTGAAGATGAGAAATCCCGTCTGTTCGATCTCTGGCAAAGCAACCTGGGCAAGTCCAAGGGCGAGGCCGCGCGGTTGTTCGGTGAACGCGCCAAGCGCAAAGGCAAATGGGCGGAGTGGGTCCGTGCCGAACTTGACGGCATGTCGCCCCCGGAATTCGCGAACATGGTGCGCAGCGAGATTAATCGTCTAATGGCTGCCAAGTAACCTGAACCCGACACACATCTCTGTAGGAGCTGCCGAAGGCTGCGATCTTTTGATCTTGTTTTAAAAAAGCAAAATCAAAAGATCGCAGCCTGGGGCAGCTCCGCGCTCGCAAAACTCGCGACAATCGCTTCCCGCACTTTCAGCACCACCGGATCGAGCTGTGTACTGGTGCGCCAGCCCAGTTCGATCGGGTAACGCGGCAACGCCAAAGGGCAGGGCAGCAGTGCCAGCCCGCTGAGCGCTGCAATGCTTTGGGCCGCATGGGCCGGAATGGTCGCCACGGCCTGACTGCCCTTGAGCAAGTGCGGCAACGCGGCAAAGTGTGTGGTCGAAGCGCATACCCGCCGAGTCAACCCCAGCGCCGCCAGCCCCTCATCGGTGATCCCGATAAAGCCACCCGACGACACCAGAATGTGCTCGCGGTCGACGAACTCATCAAGGCTGAGGGTTTGCGGTCCCTCGGCCAGGCTGAGCGGGTCCACCAAACACAGATAACCGCCTTCTCCCAACACCTGACGGCTGAGCAAGCGCTCGGCAAACCCACCGGCGGTGATCGCCAGATCAATGCTGCGTTCCATCAACGCCTGGGCGACGATCTGGCTATGGGTCTGACGAAAGATCAACCGTAGCTTCGGCGCGACGCGGGCGATTTCTTCGATCAGCCGGCGCCCATAAGCGATCTCGAAATCATCTGACATCCCCACGGTCACCGAGCGCCCGTCGTAATGGTGGGCGGCCGGATCGACCATCGCCAGGCTCTGCCGGCATTTGTTCAGGGCGTCGCTGACCACCGGTTTCAACTGGTTGGCCTTGAGTGTGGGCGCGAGTCCTCGGCCGGTGCGCACGAACAACTGATCGCCATACACCTCGCGCAGCCTTCGCAGTGCGGCGCTGACGGCTGATTGCGTCACGCCCAGACGCAATGCGGCCCGGCTGGCGCTGGACTCTTCATGCAGCGCTTCGAAGACTTTCAGCAGGTTGAGATCGACGGAGGCGATATTCATTTGGTTCATATCATTCAGCAGTGAATGGGGCTTTATTCATGATCCCGTGGCGACTGAAAATGAGCAACACCTCATTGCTTTCGGAGTTACTGCGATGCCCAAGTCAATCGTTGCTGCACTGCAAATCGGCTCTTTGCCCGGCGGCAAAGCCGAGACCCTGGAACAGATCCTTGCCTGGGAAAACGCGATTATCGAATCCGGCGCCGCGCTGGTGGTCATGCCGGAAGCGTTGCTCGGCGGTTACCCCAAAGGCGAGGGCTTTGGTACTCAGCTGGGTTATCGACTGCCGGAAGGGCGTGAAGCCTTTGCCCGGTACTACGCCAATGCGATCGACGTGCCCGGCGCGGAAACCGAAGCATTGGCCGGGTTGTCTGCGCGCACCGGCGCCAACCTGGTGATCGGTGTCATCGAACGCGCCGGCAGCACCTTGTACTGCACCGCGTTATATTTCGACCCGCAGGCCGGGCTGGTCGCCAAGCACCGCAAACTGATGCCCACCGGCACCGAACGGTTGATTTGGGGCAAAGGCGATGGCTCGACGTTGCCGGTGATCGACAGTCAGGTCGGGCGGATCGGTGCGGTCATTTGCTGGGAAAACATGATGCCGCTGCTGCGCGCCGCGATGTACGCCAAAGGCGTGGAGGTCTGGTGCGCGCCAACGGTCGATGAGCGGGAAATGTGGCAGGTCAGCATGCGCCATATCGCCCATGAAGGACGCTGCTTTGTGATCAGCGCCTGTCAGGTTCAGGATTCACCGAAAGCCTTGGGCGTGGAGATCGCCAACTGGCCGGCGGACCGGCCATTGATTGCCGGTGGCAGCGTGATCGTCGGGCCGATGGGCGACATTCTGGCGGGGCCGCTGCGTGACAGCGCCGGTTTGCTCACCGCAGAAATCGACACCGATGACTTGGTCCGCGCCCGATACGACTACGACGTAGTCGGGCACTACGCGCGCCCGGACGTGTTTGAGTTGACGGTGGATGAGCGCGTCAAACCGGGCGTTCGATTTATCTGAGAGCACGCCACTCTTCACGGGTGATTTCCCAGATATCTCTGGGGAATCGCCCGCTGACGAAGTCGCCCTCATCGCTGCGGATCAAGCGCATCCCCGTACGTTCAGAGAGTTTGCGCGAGCCGAGGTTGGGCGCTGCTTTCGGTACCCGCATCACGGATCGGCCGAGGGTTTCGAACCAGTACTCGGTGACCGCCGCACTGGCTTCGGTCATCAAGCCCTGGCCTTGCCATTTTGGCCCGAGCCAGAAGCCGCGGTTGTTGTCCTGCTCATCCATCAGGCTGATATTGCCGATCAGTTGCTCCGGCGCCGACTTCAAACGAATCGACCAGTGCCACTCTTTGCCGGCAGCAATCGCCGGCAAAGCGATCTCACGCAAATAGGTCAGTGCGCCGTCGGCAGGGTACGGCCAAGGTACCAAGGCGTTGAGATAACGCACCACTTCCCAGTGCGGGAACTGTTGCTGGATGGCTAAGGCGTCAGCCAATTCCAGCGGACGCAGGATTAAACGTTCGGTGTAGAGCGTGGGGGTGGCTTCCATGTTCTTTGTCGCTCCTTGAATCGAACTTACCAGGTGCCGGTCGTCGACGTTGGCAGGCTGAGTTTGCCACTTTCCACGAAACGCATGGTGCCGAACAAGCCGCCCGCGAGTTTGCCGCGCAGGACGTAGGGCAGGTTGTCGAGGGTTTGGGTTTTGCTCAGGCCCAGGGTCTGGCGCAGCACGGAGAACGCCGAAACACTCACTGGCACGGTCAGCACGGTTTCGGAAAAGCGTGCAATCGAGCCCGATTGATCGCTGACGCCAGAGGCGAGTGGCTGGCCGTTGACCTCCAGGTCCAGGGCGACGCCGTTGTAATTGATGGGGGTTTCGTTGGGATTTTGCACGCGTATTTTCACGGCAAAGCGTACTTCCATGTCCTGGCTTTGCAGTGGCTCAATGCCGACGACATTGATGTTCAGCGGGTCGCGATTGGGGAATAGGGCACAGGCGCTCAGGGAGAGCAAAAGCAGGGAAAGGATAACGGCGTGGACACTGCGCATGAACGTGCTCTCTTAAAGAAAAAGGCCGAACCACCAGTGGCTCGGCCTCGAGCATTTTCTAGCGGTTCAAGGGTGCGACAGCGGCAGGCGAGACGGGTTCACCCTTGGCCGAGACACCCGGGTTTTCCATGACCCGCAGGATCGAGGCTTCCGGATGAAAATCGTCTTCTTCCAGTTCAATGAGCTCTTCGGACAGGAAGATATTCAGCACGATAGCGCACAACGCGCCGACGGTGATCGGCGATTCAAAGATGTTGTGCAGCGCCTTCGGCAACTCGCGCAGCACTTCCGGAACTGCCGCGACACCCAGACCCATGCCAAGCGAAATCGACACGATCAGCATGTTGCGCCGGTGCTGGCCGGCTTCGGCGAGGATCTTGATCCCGGCGACGGCGACGGTGCCGAACATCACCAGTTCAGCACCACCGAGTACCGGTTTGGGCATCAGTTGCCGCACCGCGCCGATCATCGGAAACAACCCCAGAACCACCAACAAACCGACTATGAAAAATGCCACGTAACGGCTGGCCACGCCGGTGAGCTGAATCACGCCGTTGTTCTGGGCGAAGGTCACCATCGGTATGCTGTTGAACACGGCGGCCATGGCCGAGTTGAGGCCGTCGGCGAGCAGGCCGGACTTGATCCGGCGAATGTAGATCGGGGCCTTTGACGGGCTGTCGGGAAATCATCGAGTTGGCGGTCAAGTCACCGGCGACACCAGGAAAATCACCGCCACCGGAACAAACGCCACCCAATAGAAGTTGAAGCCGTACTTGAACGGCACCGGTACGCTCATCAGCGGTACGTCGGGCAGGCTGGCGAAATTGACGTCACCCATCAGCCAGGCCACGACATAACCGAGGGTCAGGCCGATGACGATCGCACCGAGGCGCAGGATGCCAGAACGGCAGGGTCACGGCAAAAAAAACGACCGAAGCTTTAGGTAAACGCCGCCAGCAAATCCTCTTCAAATGCCTTTTGCGCATCCCCCGGCACCTGGGCGCGATGGCGGGCCAGATGGAACGCCACGTCGAAACTCATGTCCTCTCGACGCACGGCCCTGAGCAGGCCTTTGTCTTCCCAGCTCCGGGCAAAGTGGCTGGGCAAATAACCGACGTGCTTGCCGGAAAGAATGAAGGCGAGGGTGCCTTCGACTTGCTCCGAGCGCGCCGAACACATCTTCCCCTGGAAGGGCTCGTCGCTGCGCAGGAAGCGGTAAGGGTGATCGACCCGATCGCAGGCCTGTAGCGCTTGATCGTCAGGCGCATCATTGGTGAACAACGGATGGCCGGCGGCGCAATACAAGTGCTGGGTTTCGGTAAACAGTTCGCGGTAGTCAAAAGCGCTTTGCACTTGTGAGAAATAGCCGATCGCCAGGTCCAGTCGTTGTTGCAGCAGCAACCGTTCCATTTCGCCGGGCATGGCGCTGATCAACTCGATACGTACCGATTCGTCCCGTTCACGAAAGCGTCGGATCGCATCGGCCACCCGTTGCAACACGGATTGATCGAGCGCTTCGGACAGCCCCAGACGAACCTCGCCGATCAAGCGCCCGGCCACACCATTGGATTGATGGCGGAAGGCTTCGATGGACTCGAACAGGCTGCGAGTCGCGTTGAGCAATTGCTCACCCTTGGGCGTGATCTTGAAACCACCCTTGCCGCGACTGCACAGCCGATAACCGAGTCGGGTTTCCAGTTTGGCCATTTGCTGGCTGATGCTCGACTGGCTCAAGCCCAACTCACCTTGGGCTGCACTGAAACCACCGCACTCCACCACGTTGACGAACAGGCGCAGCAGTTGCAGATCGAGATCGTGGAGTTGGCTGAGCATAAAACATTACTCCTGGATAAAGTCAGGATAACTAACTTGGTATTTTACCAATGTATCCGACGACGCATTCTGCATCCACTTCATCTGGTCAGGTGTTCCGTCATGGCTCCCATGTTCAAGCTGTGTTTACCCGCGCTTTTTCTCGCCATGGCCGTATCGGCCCAGGCCGAGGAAAAAGTCGTCAATCTCTACAGTTGGGCTGATTACGTGGCGCCGGAAACCTTGCAGCGGTTCGAGCAGGAAACCGGCATCCATGTGCGTTACGACACGTTCGACGCGCCGGAAGTGCTCGAAACCAAACTGCTCACCGGCGGCAGCGGTTATGACGTGGTGGTGCCTTCGTCCAGTGTCCTGGCACGCGGATTGGCGGCCGGTGCGCTGAAGGCCATTCCTCACGAAGGCCTGAAGGGCTACGCCAACCTTGATCCGGATCTGTTGGAAAAACTCGCCGCGGTCGACCCGGGCAATCTCTACGGTATGCCCTATACCTGGGGCACGCTGGGGCTTGGGATGAATGTCGAAGCGGTGCAGAAACGCTTGCCGAACGTGCCGCTCAACAGCCTGGACCTGCTGTTCAAACCGGAGTACGCCAGCAAACTGAAGGACTGCGGCATCGCGATCATTGACTCGCCGCAGGAGGTGATCGGTCTGGCGTTGCACTATCTGGGTAAGGATCCCTACAGCACGGACAAGAACGACCTGGACGCGGCGCAAGCGTTGCTGCATCAGTTGCAGCCTAACGTGTTGTACGTCGCCAGTGGCCGACAGATCAATGATCTGGCCAACGGCAGTGTCTGTTTGGCCCTGGCCTATAACGGTGACGCGAGCATGGCCGCCGATCAGGCGCGCAAGGCCAACAAACCCTATGAAATCGCCTACCGGATTCCCAAGGAAGGCACGATTGTGTGGCAGGACAACCTGGCGATCCCCAAGGACGCGCCCCATCCCGAAGCCGCACGCCAGTTCATTGAATTCATGTTGCGCCCGGAGTCCGTCGCGGCACTGACCAACACCTTGTTCTTTGCCTCCGCCAACCAGGCCGCCACGCCGCTGGTGGATGAGGCCGTGCGCACCGACCCGGACATTTACCCACCCGCCGACGTGCGTGATCGGCTGTACGCCGACCGCAGCATGAGCCTCAAGGACATGCGCCAACGCACTCGCTTGTGGACCACTTTCCGTAGCCGCCAATAATAAGGAACCTGAGATGGACGTCCCGATGCAAAACGATCAGGCCATGACCCGCGACAGCCTCTACGGCACTGCCGCCGAAAGTACCTACGCCGGTATCACCAGTTTCATGCGTCGACGCTACAGTCGCGACTTGCGCGGCGTTGACGTAGCGGTCAGCGGTGTCCCGTTCGACACTGCCACCAGCAACCGTCCCGGTGCGCGTTTCGGACCACGCGGCATTCGTGCCGCGTCCACCGGGATTGCCTGGGAACGTCACTGGCCGTGGGCCTTCGACCCGTTCGACCACCTGGCGGTCATCGACTACGGCGATTGCGACTTCGATTACGGCACACCGCATTCGGTGCCGGAAAGCATCGAAGCCCATGCCGAACACATACTCAACGCCGGTAGCGCGATGCTGACGTTCGGCGGGGATCACTTCATCACGTATCCGCTGCTCAAGGCCCATGCGCGTAAACATGGTCCACTGTCGTTGATCCACTTCGACGCCCACAGTGACACCTGGCCGGACGAAGACGGCAAGCGCGTCGATCACGGCACGATGTTCTGGCACGCGGCCAAGGAAGGGTTGGTGGATCCGTCGCGTTCGGTGCAGATCGGCTTGCGCACCACCAATGATGATCACCAGGGTTTCCAGGTGCTGGATGCGCGACAAGTGCATCGACGGGGTGTTGATGCGATTGTCGAGGCCATTCGGGCGCGGGTCGGTGATAACCCGGTGTACCTGACGTTCGACATTGACTGCCTTGATCCGGCTTTCGCTCCAGGCACTGGAACGCCAGTGTGCGGTGGCCTGAGCACGGTGCAGGCGCTGGAAATCCTGGGTGGCTTGCGCGGGATTAATCTGGTGGGGATGGACGTTGTGGAAGTGGCGCCGGCCTACGACAGTGCGGACATTACCTCACTGGCGGCGGCGACGTTGGCGATGGAAATGCTGTGCCTCTATGCAGCTAAACATAAGGTCGACCGGTAACACACAAGAAAATGTGGGAGCGGGCTTGCTCGCGAAGGGGACATAACATTCAACATTTAAGCTGAATGTCAGTCCGCTTTCGCGAGCAAGCCCGCTTGTGTCTTGCGCAGGGGCCATCAAAGCCAGCACAACTTCAGGCCCGACGCGTCTCCAGAAGGTCCGCCGCACACAACGCAATCCGCTGGCACGCATCCGCCAGCTTCAGCTGATCCACCACCAACCCCAGTCGAATATGCCCCGCCGCGCCCAGTTCCGCGGCAACGGCCGTCAAGGCGCTTTCCCGTTCGCAAGAGAAAGGCCGACCATCGGCGTCATTGCTACTGCCACTTTCTGACAGGGTCCTCTGCTAAGCTCCGACAACTTTTACGGACAGAGCCTGCCGATCGTGTCGCGTACCACTCGTTTACTGACCTTGTTGCAAGTACTGCGTGGCAAAAGTCGTCCAGTGACCGCGGCAACACTTGCCGGCGAATTGGAGATTTCCGAGCGTACGCTGTACGCTGTACCGCGACATCGCCGAACTCACCGCCCTTGGCGCGCCAATCTATGGCGAAGCGGGGATCGGCTATGTGCTGCGCAGCGGTTTGTTTCTGCCGCCGTTGATGCTCAACGCCGATGAAACCGAAGCCATCGTGCTGGGGTTGCGCTATGTGGATCAGCGCGGGGATGAGGTGTTGAGCAAGGCTGCGGCGGATGCGTTGGCCAAGATTGCTGCGGTATTGGCGCCTGAAGCGCTGGACGCGTTACGCAACCCGACGGTGTTGCCGGGGCCGCCCGGCTATGGCTTTGCGCCCAACGCGGTGCCACTGAATGTGTTTCGCCAGGCCATCCGCGATCAGATCAAGCTGCACATCGATTATGCGGACGTCAATCAGGTGCCCAGTCAACGGCTGATCTGGCCGCTGGCCCTGGGGTTTCTAAACGAGGTGCGAATCATCGTCGCCTGGTGTGAATTGCGCAGCGCCTATCGCACCTTTCGCACTGACCGGATCTCGGCAGCGAACGAGCAGGGCGAGCGTTATCCGGGGCGGCGCAGCGACCTGCTGCGCACCTGGCGCAAGCAGATGCAACTGGACGAAGCAGGGCGCTTCACTCCTGACAAGAACTGACACAGGCTTGTTTTAGCATGGCTCCAGAATCAACAAACAAGGAGCCGTAACCATGTCCAATCCCGCCTCTTCACTGGCACCCGCCATCGCCGCCTACATTGCTGCCGCCAATGCCCGCGACACCTCGCGGGTCGCCAGTTTTTTCGCTGAGGATGCCAATGTGTTCGATGAAGGCCAGCACCAGGTCGGCACTCACGCCATCGCGCAATGGATGCAAGACACCGCCCAGCGTTACCAGCCACGGGTCGAAGTGCTCGACGTGCAACTGCGCACAGGCAAAGTGCTGGTGCATAACCTGATCTCCGGAACGTTTCCGGGCAGCCCTCTGGAATTGCGCTACATGTTTCGCCTGAATGAACAGGGCAAGATCGCCCGGCTAGACATCTCTCTCTAACCAGACCGCGTGGCATACTGCCGCGCATGAATGTCGACTCCCCCTTAAGCGCCTGGCAACACGCCATCGAACAGAAGGGCTTCGTCCAGGACGAAGCCCAGGAACATGCCGTGTGGGCGCTGCAGAAATGCTACGAGGCGCTGCATGAAGGGCGCACGCCGATCACTGGCGTGTACCTCTGGGGCCCGGTCGGGCGCGGCAAAACCTGGTTGATGGACCAGTTTTACCAAAGCCTGAAGGTCCCGGCCCGTCGCCAACACTTTCACCACTTTATGGGCTGGGTGCATCAGCGTTCGTTTCAACTGACCGGCACCGCCGACCCGTTGAAGGCGCTGGCTCGCGAACTGAGCGAGGAAGTGCGGGTCCTGTGCTTTGACGAATTGTTCGTTAACGACATCGGCGACGCGATCATTCTCGGGCGTTTGTTTCAGGTGATGTTCGAGCAGGGCGTGGTGGTGGTCTGCACCTCCAATCAGCCACCGGACCAGCTGTACGCCGATGGTTTCAACCGCGACCGGTTCGTGCCCGCCATCGAGGCCATCAAGAAACATATGCAGGTGATTGCGGTGGATGGCGGCGAAGATCATCGCCTGCACCCAGGCAAAGGTTTGCAACGTTACTGGGTGGCGGCACAGGGGCAACCCAGCGCTCTGGGTGAAGTGTTCAAGGCATTGACCGTCGGCCAGTCGGTGTCCAGTGACCCGATCAAGGTGGGCTACCGTTCACTCAATGTCGTGCAGGCCAGTCCAACCGTACTCTGGACTCGTTACGCCGATCTCTGTGAACAGCCGTTTGCCGCCATGGATTTCATCGCCCTGTGCGACACCTTCAGCGCTATTCTGCTGAGTGACGTGCCCAACCTTAGCGCGCAAAAGCGCGAAGGGCGCATCGCCCGAGGCACTGAAGACGGCGTCGAGCGGGTGGTGGCGGGTGATCGCGAGCTGCCGCAATTGTCGGTGCATGACGACGGTGTACGGCGTTTCATCGCACTGGTGGACGAGTGCTACGACCGCAAAGTGCCGCTGTGCCTCGAAGCGCAGGTGCCCATGGAATCGTTGTACACCGAGGGCTATCTGGAGTTTCCGTTCCGCCGCACCTTCAGCCGTTTACAGGAAATGCAGCTGCAACGTTTCGCCGAAGCTTGAACAAGGAGCCGCGAACATGAATCAGCCTTTGTCGCACCATCTGCTGACCATGGCCTATCAAAACGCTTGGGCCAATCATCGACTCGCCAAGGCCTGGAGCCAGTTGAGCCCGGCCGATCTGGCGGCGCCGCGGGTCAGCTTCTTTCCCAGTCTGCGCGCGACCCTCAATCACATCCTGACCTGCGACTGGTTTTACGTGGATGCGCTGGAGCGGGAGTTGCGCGGCGACGATCCGCATCCCGACTGTTACGTGTTTTTCAATCAGGACGAGCCGTTTACGCAAGCGGTACCCCTCAAGCGCGAACAAGCGCTGGTGGACCGGCGACTGATCGCCTACTGCGAGCAAATGCGCGATGCAGACCTCGGGAAGATCGTGACCATCGCCCGGGACACGCCGCAACATGACAGCCGCTTGCGCCTGCTGTCCCATCTTTTCGAGCACCAGATCCATCATCGCGGGCAGGTTCACGCCATGCTCAGCGACACCGCGGTCAAACCACCGCAACTGGACGAGTTTTTCTGTGCCGGTGAGTCAGGCTTGAGGGCTGAGGATTTTGCCGCGCTGGGGTGGACCGAGGCGCTGATCTGGGGCGCTTGAGCGCAAAATTACAGCAGGATCGGGTTGTCGACATGGCTGTGCCCGCGATATTGTCGGTCGGCCCTTCAGTGCGAGATGCACTGGGGCAACTTAATGTGTGAACGAGGGTGGAAATGGAATCCGCAGAAATTCTTGTGCTTCAGGCCAGTTACACCAACCCGGTGCATGCCGAGGCTATTGGGCTGGTGCTCAATGCTTACGCCGAAGACCCGATGGGTGGCGGCCACTCGTTGCCCGCCGACTTGTTGAAGCAACTGCCGGCGGAACTGGCCAAACGTCCCCACGCGTTCAGCGTTCTGGCCTTTGTCGGTGGCGAGCCGGCCGGGCTGGTCAATTGTTTTGAAGGTTTCTCGACCTTCGCCTGTCGACCGCTGGTCAACGTGCACGATGTGTGTGTGGTGTCGAAATTTCGTGGTTTGGGGTTGAGCCAGAAGATGCTGCAAAAGGTCGAGGACATCGCTCGCCAGCGCGGTTGCTGCAAAATCACACTGGAGGTGCTGGAAGGTAATGCAGTCGCCCAGGCTTCCTATGGCAAGTTCGGTTTTGCCGCAGGCATGTTCGACCCGGCGCACGGTCGGATGCTGTTCTGGACCAAGGCGCTTTAAGGTATTACGGGCAAAGAAAAAGGGCGTCCATCAGGACGCCCTTTGTCGTTACGGCTTGTAGTGCTCTGTCACTTGCGCAGTTTGATCATCCGGAACCCTGATTTCATTGGTGTTGCTGGCGTTACTTTGATTCGCCTCTTGGCTGAGCCGCAGGCTCTCAAAGTAGTACCGCATGCGTTCAGCGCCACCTTCGGCCAATACAGCGGTTGAACTGAACATCATCAGGCCGGCGAGGATCATGGTTGTACGTTTCATGGTGTGCCCCACTACGAGTTGTCGGGTCCTTTCGTCCATGAAGCAATGTCGAAGGGACATTATCCGCCGATTCCGATAAATGGGAATTACCTGCGCCTAGAGCTTCCAGTCCAGGCTCAGGGTCACCGTGCGCGGGTCACCCCAGAAGACGCCGTTGTAGAACCCGACATTTTCGTAATACTTCTTGTCGAACAGGTTATCGACGTTCAGCGAGGCCGACAGGTGCTTGTCGACCTCATAACGCGACATCAGTTTGACCGCGGTGTAGGCTTCCTGCCGGATCTTCGCGCTTTCGGTGATCAGCTCACCATCGGCGTTGCGTCCGATCGGACGTTTGGAGTTGCCAAAGACGTCACTCTGCCAGTTCACCGCACCACCCACGGTCAGCGCCTGCCAGTCGCCGGGCAGGCGATAGGCCGTGGAGAGCCGGAACATATTCAGCGGCTGGTTGGTATTGGCGCGTTTCTTCTCGCCATTGGCCGAGTGGGTGTAGGTGTAGCCGGCCGTCATGTTCCAGCCGGCCATGACCTCGCCAGAGACCTCGGTTTCGAAACCCTGAACCTTGTTGCCTTTGCCGCCTGACTTGAAGAACTCCTCACCGGTCGCCGGGTCCGGTGGCACCGAGTCGTCGCGTTCGGCAACGTTGTCCTGTTTGCTCCAGAACAGCGCGGTGGCGAGGTTCAGACGTTCTTCAAGCAGGCTGCCCTTGAGTCCCAGTTCATAGTTGCTGCCCACCACCGGCTCGAGGTATTTGCGATTGCTGTCGCGGTTGGACTGCGGATTGAAAATGTCGGTATAGCTGACATACACGGTGTATTCGGGCGTGAGGTCGTAAAGCAGGCCGGCGTAAGGCGTCCAGATGTCGTTGTGTTGCTGGTGGGAAGCATCGACGCTGTTCAACTGCAGGTTGTCGTCGTAGCTGTTGGTCGTGCTCGAGGCTTTCCAACTGCCATAACGACTGCCGAGCACCGCGTGCAGGTCATCCGTCAGGCTCAGGCGAGTGGCCAGATAGCCGGCCTTCTGGCGGGTATTGTTTTTTGAACCTGAAAGGTGGGTGACGGTGTCGGGATACTTGGCGATGCCGCCCATGTACTTCCAGTCGGGGATGTTCAAGTAACCCGACGGCTGTGCGCCCTCAACCAGGTAGGGACTTTCTTCGCGGCGTTCGGCCTCGCCATACCCGAACATCATTTCGTGTTCCCGACCGAACAGCGAGTAGGGGCCTGCCACGTTAAAGTCGTAAGCATTCATTTTCTGCGTCCCGAGCATGTGGCCCAAGTAGGCGCTCATGCCACTGCGATCCTCATTCGGGAAGCCGCCACCGCCGTAATACAACTTGCCGTCCGTATCGCTTTCGCGGTGCGTGTAGGCTGCTTTGAAGTGCCAGCCGGCGCCCAGTTGTTGGTCCAGAGTGGCGAACGCTGTCTTGTCCTTTAACGGCCAGGAACTCCAGGATGTGGCCATGTTGGTGGAGCGTCCCAGGTTCGCTTTGCCTCCGTCAGCGTTCCAATAGGGCGTGGTGCCATAGGAGGAGCCCTGGACGTGTTTGTTCTGATAGTCGTAACCCACCGCCAATACGGTGTCATCGGTCAAATCGGCTTCAAGAATCCCGTAGCCGACTTCACGTTGTTGCTGGTATTTGTCGCGGAACGAATGGCTGTCGCGATAGGCCAGCACGCTGCGTCCGCGCAGGCGTCCGTCGAAAGCCATTGGGCCTCCGACATCCAGATAGCTGTAGTAGTCGTCATAACTACCACCGCTGGCCCCGGTTTGGACTTCCCACTGCGACGTCGGCCGTTTACGCACCATGTTGATGGTGGCCGAAGGGTCTCCGGCGCCAGTGGTCAGGCCGGTTGCTCCGCGAACCACTTCGATGCGGTCGTAGATGATGGTGTCCGAGTCGGACTTCATGTAGCTGAAGGTGTTCAGCATGCCATCGACCTGGAAATTTCTGATCGTGTAACCCCGGGACGAATAACTGACCCGATCCGAATCGTTGTGCTGAACCACCACGCCGGTGGTCTGGCCCATGGCTTCGGAAAGCGTACCGAGTTTGAAGTCGTCCATTTGCTGACGCGTGACCACGGACAACGATTGCGGTGTTTCCTTGATCGACAGGTTCAAGCGCGTCGCAGTGCTCATGGCGCCGGTGGTGTACGACTCGGTGTTTTCGGTGGTGCTGCCCAAACCTTGGGCGGTCACATTTGTGGCGCCCAGTTCCAGGGTGCGGCCGGGCTCTTTATCAGGGCCGGTTTCAGCCAGCAAGTCGGGGCACAGGGCGGCACTGCACAGGCTCAGGGTAAAAGTCATGGAACGGGTGATAGGCGCGAACATCGCAGCCGACTCCTTGTCTTCGAGGAAAAAATTCCGTTTGTTAAAAGACGAAGGGGAGAGGCGGGATTTAGCTCTAAACGAGAATAGTTGTTATCTTCGGGGGGTGTCTGACAGAGCAGTCGCGCAATGACGTAGGGAAAGGGGGGATGGCAGGTCGGAAACAGCAGTGGGCTGCTTCCGAATCAAGCGAGGGGATCAGGCGTGAGGCACACGGTGAGTGACGGGCAAAGGCTGGGCCTGATTGCTTTGTGTCAACAAGCGCAGTTGCGCGAGCTCCTGCTTCAACTGGTCGCGCTCGTCTTTCAACTGGCGTAATTCATCGCGACGGATCGTGACGTAAAGGGTTTGTGCTGGCAGTGCTGCGTGTACTGTGCCCATTGCTCACCTCGCAAATGGCTGTCTCAACTGTAAATCCGCCCCGACATCGGTGCTTATTTACTATCGGCTGCGATTTTGATTTCTTTTGCCCCGGAAGGGAACTTTTTTATTTTTTATGGTCGTTGTGTCTTCGGCGCGATTACCGACGTTATCAATCTGGATCGGGCACAATGCCCGGAAACTATGTGCCCCAACGCTGGACTAAGTCGAATGAGTCGCGTTGGGCTATAACCTTTGACACACATTTATTTGTAGTAGGGAGCATCAGCACATGCAACTCGGGATTATTGGACTGGGCCGCATGGGCGGTAATATTGCGCGGCGCCTGATGCTTAACGGTCATACCACCGTTGTTTACGATCGCAATACCGCCTTTGTCGACACCCTGGCCGCAGAAGGCGCCTCTGGCGTCATCGACCTGCCGGCGCTGGTCGCTGGCCTGGCCAAGCCACGTGCGGTGTGGGTCATGCTGCCGGCCGGCGCACCGACCGAAGACACCATCGACACCCTGAGCACCTTGCTCGAAGCTGGCGATACCATCATCGACGGCGGCAACACCTTCTATAAGGACGACATCCGCCGGGCGAAAACCCTGTCGGAGAAAGGCCTGCACTACGTCGACGTCGGCACCTCCGGCGGCGTCTGGGGCCTGGAGCGGGGCTACTGCATGATGATCGGTGGCGAAGCCGAGGTGGTTAAACGCCTTGACCCGCTGTTCGAGAGCCTTGCACCGGGCCTGGGCGACGTCCCTCGCACCAAGGACCGCAAGTCCGAAGACGATCGTGCCGAGCGCGGTTACATCCACGCAGGCCCGGCCGGTTCGGGCCATTTCGTGAAAATGATCCACAACGGCATTGAATACGGAATGATGCAGGCCTTCGCTGAAGGCTTCGACATCCTCAAGACCAAGGCCAGCACCAACCTGCCGGAAGATCAGCGTTTCGACCTGAACGTGGCCGACATCGCCGAAGTCTGGCGTCGTGGCAGCGTCGTTTCGTCCTGGTTGCTCGACCTGACCGCCGACGCGCTGGCCAGCGATCCGAAGCTCGACGGTTACACCGGTGAAGTGGCTGACAGCGGTGAAGGTCGCTGGACCATCGAAGCCGCCATGGAGCAATCGGTGCCTGTACCGGTGCTGTCCAACTCGCTGTTCTCCCGCTACCGTTCGCGCGGGCAAGGCACCTTTGGCGACAAGATTCTCTCGGCCCAGCGCTTCGGCTTCGGCGGCCACGTGGAGACTTCGAAAAAATGACCCGTCTGATCCGCAATAAATCCAAGGCAGAACCCGCACCACCGACCACGCTGTTTTTGTTCGGTGCCCATGGCGATCTGGTCAAGCGTCTGCTGATGCCGGCGCTGTACAACCTGAGTCGCGATGGTCTGCTTGGCGATGGACTGCGGATCATCGGCGTTGACCACAACGCCATTACCGACGAAGCCTTTGCCCGCAAGCTCGAAGATTTCATTCGAGCCGAAGTGGCGAGCAAGGTCGGCAAGGGCGATCAAGCCCTTGATCCGGAACTGTGGGCCAAACTGGCCAAAGGCATCAGCTACGTCCAGGGCGACTTCCTGGACGACAGCACCTATCAAGCGCTGGCGGCGAAAATCGCCGCCAGCGGCACCGGCAACGCCGTCTTCTACCTGGCCACTGCGCCACGTTTCTTCAGCGAAGTGGTGCGTCGTCTCGGCGCCGCCGGCATGCTGCAAGAGTCGCCAGAAGCGTTCAGAAGGGTGGTGATCGAAAAACCCTTCGGTTCCGATCTGCATACTGCCGAAGCCTTGAACGCTTGCTTGCTCAAGGTGATGACGGAAAACCAGATCTACCGAATCGATCACTATCTGGGCAAGGAAACCGTGCAGAACATTTTGATCAGCCGGTTCTCCAACAGCCTGTTTGAAGCGTTCTGGAACAATCACTACATCGACCACGTACAAATCACCGCCGCCGAAACCGTCGGCGTGGAGACCCGTGGCAGTTTTTATGAACACACCGGCGCCTTGCGGGACATGGTGCCCAATCACCTGTTCCAATTGTTGGCGATGGTCGCGATGGAGCCGCCGGCCGCCTTTGGCGCTGATGCGGTACGCGGCGAGAAAGCCAAGGTGGTCGGTGCGATTCGCCCCTGGACAGTCGAGGAAGCGCTGGCCA
This sequence comes from Pseudomonas sp. ANT_J28, assembly GCF_008370005.1. Taxonomy (NCBI): domain Bacteria; kingdom Pseudomonadati; phylum Pseudomonadota; class Gammaproteobacteria; order Pseudomonadales; family Pseudomonadaceae; genus Pseudomonas; species Pseudomonas sp. ANT_J28. Next base: position 13,815 of record NZ_VOBM01000033.1, on the reverse strand, counting down.
ACTCGGTGCGTGGCCAATACGCGCCCGGCGAAATCGACGGCAAGCCGTTGCCGGGTTATTGCCAGGAAAACAACGTGGCGCCCGACAGCAATACCGAAACCTACGTCGCGCTGAAAGTCATGATCGACAACTGGCGCTGGGTTGGCGTGCCGTTTTACTTGCGCACCGGCAAGCGCATGAGCGTGCGCGATACCGAGATTGTCATCTGCTTCAAACCGGCGCCGTATGCGCAGTTCCGCGATACTGAGGTCGATGAGTTGCAGCCGACCTATCTGCGAATCCAGATTCAACCCAACGAAGGCATGTGGTTCGACCTGCTGGCCAAACGACCCGGGCCGGCCTTGAAAATGGCCAATATCGAACTGGGCTTTGCCTACAAGGATTTCTTTGAAATGCAGCCGTCCACCGGCTATGAAACCCTGATCTACGATTGCCTGACCGGCGATCAGACGCTGTTTCAGCGCGCCGACAACATCGAGAACGGCTGGCGCGCCGTGCAGCCATTCCTCGACGCCTGGCAGCAGGACGCGAGCGTGCAGAGCTATGCCGCTGGCGAAGACGGCCCGCAGGCTGCAGAAGATCTGCTGACCCGCGACGGTCGCGTCTGGCACGGTCTCGGATGAGTGATACAACGCCGCAACCCATCCGTTTTCTGCTCAGTGATATGGACGGCACCTTGTTGCTGCCTGATCACAGTCTCAGCCAACGCACCATAGAAGCGGTCCGTTCCTTGCGCGAGGCGGGCGTGTTGTTCAGCCTGGCCACCGGCCGTCCACCCAAAGCCATGTTGCAGCAGATTGAAGCCCTGGGCGTCGACCTGCCGACGGCAGCCTTCAATGGCGGCACCATCGTCAATCCGGACGGCAGTTTGCTGGTCGCGCATTACTTGCCGGCAACGGCGGCGCTGACCACGTTGGCGCTGTTTGCCGATCAACCTGACATCGAAGTTTGGGTGTTCAGCTGTGGCGACTGGTTAGTGAAGGACCCGACCGGTCCCATGGTTCCACGGGAGCAGCATGGCCTGGGGTATCCACCGGTGGTGGTCGAGCGTTTCGAACCGTATCTGGAACGCATCGACAAGATTGTCGCCGCCAGCAACAACGCGGAGTTATTGATTGAGCTGGAGGCGCAGTTGTTGCCCATGGTCGAGGGCCAGGCGCAAGTATCGCGTTCACAACCGGTGTACCTGGACGTGACCGCGATGCAAGCCAACAAGGGGGCAGCGCTGGCGACACTGGCCGAGTTCCTCGGTGTACCGCTGGAGCAGACCGCGGCGCTGGGCGATGGCGGCAACGACCCGGCGATGTTTCACCGCGCAGGTTTGTCGATTGCCATGGGGCAGTCGGAAGAGGCAGTGAAGCGCCAGGCGGACGTGGTGACGGGCGCCAATACCGAGGACGGTGCGGCCCAGGCGATCGAGCGCTACATCCTCCCTCGATAACCACACAAAACCCCTGTGGGAGCGGGCTTGCTCGCGAAGAGGCCGTGTCAGGCAACGTTAATGTTGAATGACACACCGCTTTCGCGAGCAAGTCGGACCGCCGCACCGCCGCTCCCACAGGTTTGGCCGGTGTTTACAGCCAGAAACTCACTGCATACCAGCCAAGAACACCCATCACCACGGTGTACGGCAACGCCATCCACACCATCCGTCCGTACGACAGTCGAATCAGCGGTGCAATCGCCGAGGTCAGCAGGAACAGAAACGCAGCCTGACCATTGGGCGTCGCCACGCTCGGCAGGTTGGTGCCGGTGTTGATCGCAATCGCCAGCGTCTCGAAATGCTCACGGCTCATGTGGCCGGAGATGAAGGCCTGTTTGACTTCGGTGATGTAAATGGTCGCGACGAACACGTTATCGCTGATGGCCGACAGCAAGCCGTTGGCAATAAACAGCATGCCCGGCTGTTGATCCGGTGGCAGTGCCAACACCCACTGGATCAAAGGCGTGAACAGTTGCTGATCGTGAATCACCGCCACCACCGCGAAAAACACCACTAGCAGCGCCGTGAACGGCATGGCGTCCTTGAACGCGTTGCCGATACGGTGCTCGTCGGTGATGCCAGTGAATGCGGTGATCAGCACGATCACCATCAAGCCGATCAGGCCGACCTCAGCAATATGGAACGCCAACCCCGCAATCAGAATCAGCGCTGCCAATCCCTGCACGATGAGCGCGGCACGTTGGCGCGAGGTGCGTTCGGCACTGTCTTCTGCAGCGTAATTGGCCAGAACCGCACGCACGTTGTCCGGCAACAGCGTGCCGTAACCGAACCAGCGAAGTTTCTCCAGCAGGACGCAGGTCACCAGGCCTGCCACCAGGACCGGCAATGAAACCGGGGCGACTTTCAAAAAGAACTCAGAGAAGTGCCAGCCCATCTCGTGGCCGATCAGCAGGTTCTGCGGCTCACCGACCAATGTGCTAACACCGCCCAGTGCGGTCCCCACGACACCGTGCATCAGCAGGCTGCGCAGAAAGGCGCGGAATTGTTCGAGGTCGGCGTGATGGAGTGTGGGCAGGTGCTGGTCATCGCCAAACGCGCTGTCCTGACGCGGATCGTTGCCGGAGGCGACGCGGTGATACACCGAGTAAAAGCCGACGGCTGCACTGATGATCACGGCAGTCACGGTCAAGGCATCAAGAAACGCCGACAGAAACGCCGACAGGAAGCAGAACATCAACGCCAGCAGCGCCTTGGAGCGAATCCCGAGCAGGAGTCGTGAGAACAGAAACAGCAGCAGGTCTTTCATGAAGTAGATGCCGGCCACCATGAACATCAGCAGCAGGATCACCGGGAAGTTGTGCACCAGCTCGTCGTAGAGTGCCTGGGGCGTGGTCATCTTCAGCAACAGTGCTTCGATCAACAGCAGGCCACCGGGCATTAACGGATAACACTTGAGCGCCATGGCCAGGGTGAAGATGAACTCCAGCACCAGCAGCCAGCCGGCCACCACCGGGCCTACGGTCCACAGCGCCAACGCGTTGAGAATCAGGAAACCGACAATGCTTGCCTTGTACCAGCGGGGTGAATGCCCGAGAAAATTGTGCGCGAACGCCTGAGCCATTGAACCGGGCATCGGCTACTCCTTGTATTAAGAAGCGCGCAACTTGCCGTAAACGGGAGGGAAGATCAAGTGTAGGAAAGCTGTGCAGGCCTACCCCAGATAGCGTGCGACGATCGCTCGATAGTTGCCGTCCAGTGAATAGCCTCCGACGACGATGTTTCCATCGGCCTGCATGACCACTGAAGTCGCGGTATCCAGGCTGCGGCCAAGGCGGGTGCGAACCCAGCCGGCGCCATTGCCGAAGCTGCGATCGAGCTGCCCGTCGGGCAGATGCCGCGCCAGAATGAAATCTGCCTCGACGCCGCCGATCGTGGCTCCGACCGTCACCACGCAGCCGTCCGGCAGTGCCTTTGCGTCGGTCCACTGGCAGCCACTGTGACCGATTTCCAGCAGTTGGGCCTGACCTCCATTGCAATGAATGTCCGGGCGGCCGTTGCTGTGTACTTTCAGTGCCAGGCAATGCATCGGGTCGCGGCTGCTGCCAAAGCACTGCACATCGCCATTTTCCTGTTGGACGATCTGGCTGACCTGAGCGCTATACCCCCGTGCCTTGAAGGTCATGAAACCATCCACGGCGAAACAATCGTCGAGCCTGCCGTCGCTGTGATAGCGGGCCAGCAAACCTTCTTCGGGGAAGTTGATTGACCCGCCCACCAGGATCCGACCGTCTCGCTGCACCATCAGGCTGCTGAGCCAGGTGTTCATCAGCAAGTGCCTGACAATCACGAAGCCGTGGCCGTTGAAGGAATCGTCCAGCGAACCGTCGGTGTTGAGTCGTATGAGAATGCCGACATGATCGGACAGTTCGAAGTGATGATTGGCCTGCAGCAGGATTCGACCATCCTCCTGCACGCAGAAATCACAAGCTTCTGCGCCCGATACGCCGGGGGGTAGCCAAGTGTCACGCACTCCTTGGGAAAGACCGCCCGGCAGACGCACGACGCAGCGGCCATTGTCGCCAAAACATTGAACCGGCCGGCCATGCTGATCAAACAGGGCCAGGGCGGGCAGTGTCCGGTGATCATTTTCGTAGTGCAGGCCGGCTACCAGAATGTGCCCGTCGGGCAGTACGTGGACTTTGCCGGCCATGGCCTCGAAGCCGTGTTCAAATTGCCCGATGACGCTGCCTTGATTGCCGAACGTCAGATCTGCCGAGCCGTCCTCGAGCAACCGAGCGAGGCCGAAGCGGCTGCCGCCTGGCGTCCCGACCTTCGCCGCCACCAACAACCGGCCACGTGAATCAATCGCGACCCCGTTGGCCATGCTTGAGAGGCTGCCAGCGAAATACACCTGGGTTTTGCCAGACGAGGCAAAGGTCGTATCAAGTTTGCCGGCGTTGTTCAGGGTTGCCGGTAATGCAAACGCGGTCTGGATTGACATGCACGCAGCTCCTTGCGAGTCGTCCTGAACCGGGAGTTTGGGTGGCGACTGTATAAGGAAACATTCAATCCCTGAACGCCTGAATGCACAACTGTCATAACTAACAGGCGGAGGGTCGCTGTGTGCCAGAACAGTGTCTTTTCGACCCACTGACAAGCCTGCCAAGTAGTTGGGCGCGTGCAAGTTCGAATAATAATCGGGGAGGGTGCGGGTTACCGTTTAGTAACCCGCAAAACGCTTAGTGTGGCATCGACCACGATTGGAGTTTATAACCCTCCTCGCTCAATTCCGCACGTGCCGCTTCAAGCAGGCATTCAAGTTGCGCAGGATCGGTATAGGCACTGCTTGGGATCTGCTTACGGCCGATGCTGCGGGTGTTGGTGCGATCGATAACGGTCAGGCTGAGTTCGCCATTGCCGTCTTGTGGGGCCCAGGCCACGCATTGGAACGGTTGGAATGCGCGGTCGGCAATCAAAAGAGCTTCGTTGATGCGGAGCGGGGCGTTCATGGGGTTTTCTCTCTGTATGCCCAATCAAGTGATGTGCCGTCGGTTGGGCTTACCGTTCGGCTGGTTACTTGTACTGATGCCCGCAACCGGGGGGCGGGTCACATACAATTAAAAGAAATATCTACTTTCTTTCATTGACTCAAGGTTTGGACAGGGTTTGAAAGCTGAACGAAAGGCAGGACTCGTTAGGTAACTAACTAAGTCGCTTCTTATAACTAATAACGCAACTGCTCTATAGTCAAACGGTACAAGGTCACGTCAAATTATTGCTAACGTTACAGCCAGGTCCGCCAAACGACTGTTTTTAATAATATTTCATAACTTTGGCGCCAAGGAACAGTCATGATCGAAGCGCCTGCCTTACGACGTCTGTTAGTAGTGGACCCTTGCGACGACTGTCATCGTCTGCTGCCGGTTTTGCGCTCTGTGGGTTGGGACGTTGACAGCTGCAACCTGGAAAACGTTGCCGACAAAACCTGCGATGTCGGCCTTTTGCGTTTGCAGCCTTTTCACTTCGAACGCCCGGAAGCCGTCAAAGAGCTGATCAGCCGTAGCGGTACCGAGTGGATCGCCGTACTCAACCAGGAAGTCCTGCGATTGCAGAATGTCGGGGACTTTGTCTGCGAATGGTTCTTCGATTTCCATACCTTGCCATTCGATGTGTCCCGGGTTCAGGTGACGCTGGGCCGGGCATTCGGGATGGCACGCCTGCGTGGGCAGGGCACGGTTCACATTGATCAGCCTGAACACGAACTGCTTGGCGACAGCAAACCCATTCGCGAACTGCGCAAGTTGCTGAGCAAGCTGGCGCCCACCGAGTCTCCGGTATTGATCCGTGGAGAAAGCGGTACCGGTAAAGAACTGGTCGCCCGCACGCTCCATCGACAATCCCAACGTCACAGCAAACCCTTTGTTGCGATCAATTGCGGCGCAATTCCCGAACACTTGATCCAGTCCGAACTGTTTGGCCACGAGAAGGGGGCCTTTACTGGCGCCCATCAACGCAAGGTTGGGCGGATCGAAGCGGCTAACGGCGGCACGCTGTTTCTCGACGAAATCGGTGATCTGCCCCTGGAGCTGCAGGCGAACCTGTTGCGTTTCCTCCAGGAAAAGCACATCGAGCGGGTGGGCGGCAGTCAGCCGATTCCCGTGGATGTGCGGGTGTTGGCCGCGACCCATGTCGATCTTGAGGCCGCGATCGAGAAGAAACGCTTTCGCGAAGATCTGTATTATCGCCTGAACGTGTTGCAGGTCGTGACCGCGCCGCTGCGTGAGCGCAATGGCGATTTGTCGATGCTGGCGAACCACTTTTCCCATTTCTACAGCCATGAAACCGGCCGTCGTCCGCGCAGCTTTAGTGAAGACGCCTTGATTGCCATGGGTAAGCATGACTGGCCGGGCAATGTGCGCGAACTGGCCAACCGGGTACGTCGCGGGTTGGTACTGGCCGAAGGCCGGCAGATCGAAGCGCGAGACTTGGGGCTGATCAGCCAGCAGGCCGTTGCTGCGCCGATGGGCACGCTGGAAAACTACAAGCACCGGGCAGAGCGCCAGGCCTTGTGCGATGTACTTAACCGCCACAGCGATAATTTGAGCATCGCCGCCAAGGTGCTGGGGATATCCAGGCCTACCTTCTACCGTTTGTTGCACAAGCATCAGATACGTTGAGCTGCATGTTTTTAGCTGCAAGGTAAAGCTCTGAACACCTGGAGCTATCAACAACAAAAAACCCGCCGAAAAAGCGGGTTTTTTGTGGGGGCCGGATTAGAAGTAGTACGGGAATTTCAGGCTGAAGGAAAAGTCTGGCGAGTCGTCGGTCAGTCCGATGGACAGGTTGGGAACGATGGTCAGGTTATTGGTTGCTGCCAGGGTCATGCCGATGTTGAAGTTGGCCGAGTTGTAATCGCTGTTGGTAATCGATTGCCAATCGCCACCGTCCGGCTTGATCTTGCTCTTGCGGGCGAACTGATCGGTGAACGAGAACGACATACTCATCTTCTCGTTCAAGGCGAATGCAATGCCGGCGCCGACCTGCCAGGAATCGCCCAGTTTCACGTCCCCGGGCACCTTGGAGTTGACCTGAGGGCTGATGTCGCTGAAAGAGTCTTGCATGTTGTAGGTGTAGGCCAGGCTGCCGAACAGCACGGCCGGGTCGAAGGTCTTGACCAGCGAGATACCCGGGGTGATCGACCAGACACCGTTGCCAGTAGGCAAGTCCTCGGGTACCGAGAGGTTATCGTTGGACGGATCATTGACCAACTTGATGCCGTAAGGGTCATCACCGGTCGGCGCCTTGACGCGCAGTGTAACGACCGCGTCCGGCAGGTTGGCCGACTCATCCAGAAATTTGTAAGCAACGCCAACGTTCACATCGCCGATGGTCGGGTCGCGGGTAACGGTTGCGTCCGACGTCACCGGGCCAGCGCCACCGGCGCCACCGGAGGAGTATGTTGATTCGCGATAAACCACGGGGACGTTAATGTCGAACTGCCAGCGTTGTCCCGTGTTGTAGCGGGCGGTCAGGTCCAGTGTCCAGTTGTCGGCCTTGATGCGGTCGAGGTTGATGTTACCGAGGAAAATCGAGTCCAGTGCCAGGAAGCCGTTAAGTACCAATGCACGGGTATCGTAGTGCGTGTAGGTCAGGCCGGTTTCGAGGCTGAACTTGCCGCCACCGAAGAAGCCGCTGGCTTCGTCATACAGGTTGGAAACGCTTTGCGCAGGCTCCGAATCATCCTTGAGCGATTGGCCGTATGAACTGCCTGTGGTTCCCGGCGCACCGGCGGCCACCGTCTGGGCACCCTTGGTCGTTTCGGCAGGGGATTTGGTCAGGCGTTTGGGAGCCGGTGTCGCAGGTGTTTCTTCGACTTGGCGAACGCGTTGCTCGAGTACCATCAGCGCGTTCTGTTGTGCTTCGTAACGCTGTTTCAACTCCATGAGTTCTTGTTTTAGTATTTCGACCTGGGGGTCCGGTGCTGCGTGTAGCAGTGCCGCCGGGGCCAGGCTACTCAAACAAACGATAGCTCTGAACGTTAACGATCGGTGCATAGGTTAGCCGTCCCTTCTGACTTCATCTGATGAGACTGAGCGTAGATCAGAATCCGAGAGTGCGAAGGCCTTTGAGCTGGTCCAGGTTGCCGTTCAGCGACCCGCCTGTCAGTCCGTTGTCACGCAGCACGACATTGAGGGACGTGAAGTTGCTGACCTGGTTGCCACTGCCGAGCAAAGTCGTGTTCTGCATCAGCCCACCCTGGGCCAGGCGTTGTTCGGTACTCCCCTGGTTATTGTTGGCCACGATGTTGAGTTGCACACCGGTACCGGTCGAGGAAATGCTCAGCGAGCCCGCGCCATTGGCGCCGACCAACGTCGAGCCTGCGGCCAGTGCCTGGCCCTGCTGTTGCGTTGCTGGTACTTGGTTAGCCTTTGTGACGTTGATATCAACGTTGTTGTAGGCAGTGTTATGGTCGCCGGCAGCACGCACGACTTGAGTGACGCCTTCGGTACTGTTGAGGCCGCCGCCGCCAGTGACGGTACCGGTGCCGGGGACTTGAGAACGCGCTGAGCCATTACCTTTTTCGTCGATCATCGTCACATAGAACTGTGGCCTGATGGTCGATTGTTGAATTTGCATCGAGGAAGTTGCCCCGATCACTTCACCGTTGGCATTTTGCCAAGCGCTGGTCATGACAATGCCAAAACTGACGATCCGTCCCGGCATGACATAGCGGCCTCGCAGGGTCGCCAATTCCTGATCATTCAGTTCAATGGGTTTGAACGTCTGTGCCTGGGTCGGCAGGCTGGCGGCCAGGCAAACCACGGCCAGCCAGATTGGAGTCTTCATTGGAATGCTCCCGGAGCGTCGTGCTCCCTTGTTATTAGAAGAAGTCGCTTTGGATGAATCCGAAATCCATCAACTCTGCATCTTGCACCGGGCTGAAGGTGTTGATGCGGTTCTTGGCGGTCAGTGGCAGTGGGGGGGCGAGCAACACATTGGTTTTGTCGTAGCCCTGGCCGATGACGGCAAAGATGATGCCGTTCCAGCCTTTTACAAAGTCTTCGACTTTGTAACGTTTATGACCGAGTACCGGATCTCCGATATAGACCCAGCCCTGATGGACTCTTTGCATGACCACAAAATGTTTGTAGCCACGGATATCCATGAGTACCACGACCGGAATTCTGATCTCGCTCAACGTTTCTGGCGCTACCCGGTAGCCACGGGCCCGCATGCCGATACTTTCCACGTAGCGCTTCATGTCGAGCATGGAAAAGCCCTGGACGCGGACAAGATCCTGATCGGAGTGTGACAGCATGCCTTCGATGATTTGTTCTTCGTTCACGTCCAGCCAATAGGCCTGGCGCAAGACGGTAGCCAGCGCAGCTGCGCCGCAACTGAAGTCGGTTTTCTGTTGCACCAGGTCGGCAAACTTGCGCTCACGCACGCTTTGGATCGGCTTGAACACCACCGCGCCGCCCGGCAGGACGGAAAACGGCAGTTGTGCAGCCTCGCTCACACTGGCCACGCAAAGCAAAAATGCCAAGGCGATAATGCGCATAGTGGGACGCCTTCTGGTTGTGTTGAAAAAAGGCCCCCATAAGGGGGCCTCCAGAGACAGCAATTAGAACGATTGGTTGGCAATGGACAGCGAGTTGCTTTGTTGGTTACCCACACCGGCAGCCACGTTGACGCCCAGGTTGCCACTGCCACCATTCACCGAACCGCTCAGGGTTGCAGTGTTGGTCACAGGGTTGGCCCAGCCAGTTGGAGTCAGCACTTGATAGGAGTAGGTGTTGCTCAAATCAAATGAACTGCTTTCACTGAAGCTTCCCGCTTTTGCGAACTCGGATTCGGACGATTTACTGCCCGATTTTTCGAACGAGGAGGCGTTCGATTTCTCGAACGACTTATCGAACGATTTTGCGAACGAGGAATCGCTCGATCTGTCGTACGAGGAATCGCTCGATCTGTCGAACGAGGAGTCGCGAGATCTGTCGAACGAGGAATCGCGCGATGTGTCGAACGATTTGTTTACCGCTACGTTAAGCGTTGCGTCAAGCGATGCGGTAAGCGATGCGTCGGAACTGCTGCTGCGGGTGTGATCGCCATAGCCATTATTGACGGTAGTGGAATGGGAAGCCGCCGCAGCAGCGTCCAAAGTAGCGCTCAAGGAAGCATTCAAGGATGAACTCGAAGAACCGCTTGCACTACTGCTGTTGGAACCGCTCGCAGAACTGCTGTTAGAACCGCTCGCAGAACTGCTGTTGGAACCGCTCGCATTGCTGCTCTTCGAACTGCTTATATCAACGCTAAGGGAACCGCTGGAATTAGAGCGATCGGCACCGGCCGCGGCCCAGCTCGAAGAAGCGCTTTCACTGCCGCTAACCTCGAATGACTTATCTTTAGAGAAACTACCGCTGGCCGTGTTGGTAACGGTAATCGTATCCACGCGGTAGGTCCGATCAGCGGTGTTATTCACTGTCAGGCCAGGACCGCTTTGATTGGCAGAGGCGCTGGCTGTTGCGTTACCCAGCGGGGCATTGGAGTTGGCAATTGCCATGGTGTTTTTCTGCTGGTTGAGGTCGCCGCCAGCAATGTTGATACCCATGTTGCCGCTACTGCCATCGCCCGAACCGCTCATCACGGCAGAGTTTGTGACGCCGTAGTTGTTGACCTTGTTGTTGTTGCTGTATTGCGTGACTCGAGCGCTGGCGTCGGCATTGCCGAACACGAAGCTGTTATCGAGGCTGGAGGTGGAACCAGCGTTTGCGATGGCGGCCGCGTTGTCTTGTTGGTTGCCGGCGCCTGCTGCCACGTTGACGCCGACGTTGCCGCTCGCGCCTGAGGCAGAGCTGCTCATCTCGGCTGAGTTCTGAGTCCCTTCGTTGTGGATGCGGTTGCCGGTACTGGTCTGCCTATCGTTCGCATTGGCGGTCGCGTCGGTATGGATCCATGTTGGAGGAGGGGTGTGGTGACCGTTGTTATGGTGATCACGTCGATCGTTCTGTCCAGCTTGAGCAGCAACAGCCAAGACCGCAGCGATTGCAAAAACCAGAGGTTTTATTGCCATCGAAGGTTTCATGGTGATTCTCCGTACTTATTTTAGGTTAAGTGTTGTTCTTACCTGTTTGGGTCAATCCGTGACCCGTACGCTCAGGGTATTGGCCGTTCGGTTTCCCACCCCGGCGCTCTGATTCAACTGGATCACCCCACGGCTACCGGTGAAGGCCTGATCGCTGGTAGCGACCTGGCGATAGCCTGGTGCAGAGTCAGTTGGATCGGAGTTAGTGATCAGCGTCACGTTTTGTTGCCTGAGGACGCTGTCGTCGATGCTTTGCGGCTGTGTACTGATGCTTATCCGCAGGGCATTGGCTTGCTGGTTGCTGGCGCCCGCGCTCTGGTTGACGCCCAGTACGCCGTTGCCGTGGCTGAAGGAGTCGCCTTGAATGCTGGATCGAGCATCGATCCTGGGGTCGACCACCGTACGCAGCCGTTGGCGAATCTGTGTGGTCGCGCTGGCCCCATGGCCCACGGCGATGGCCCGGGCGTTAGCCTGTTGCTGTAGATCGCCGGCAGCCTGGTTGACCGCGAGGTTGCCTTGGTACTGCGTGCCCGAGCCGTCGATTTCGGCGTTGTTGATGACGGGAGATTGGGCAAAGGTCGATGCACTGCAAAACATGGCGATAATCAGCAGCGTACGATTCATCTTAACGGTCTCCCGTTATGACTTTCAGAGCACCCAGGCCTTGCTGGACGCTTGAATTGACCATGTTGGCAATACCGTTGCCGGCATTTCCCGAACGTCCAGCGGGGAGGTTGGAAAGCTGGGTCTGGTTGCTGATATTGCCGCCCAGATTGTTGGTGTTTTGAGTGATCAGGCGGGAGATGCCTGCACCACTGGCGACACCGGCAAAGTCGCCGTCGCTCAACTCGTTCGTTTGACTGATGATCTGTTTGGACGGATTGGCATTGGCGGTCGTGGGGCTAGGGTCGGGCATCAACGGCGCACGCGTTGCCATGCGTGGTTGGACATCACGTTTGATAATGATGATGCCGTTGTCAGCCTGTACAGGCAGGCAGACACTTGAGCCCAGTGCGCATCCGATCAGCAAGAGGCTATAAATGCTTTTATCAAATTTCCCCACAGCGGCAATTCCTTCTGTAAGTGAAACGCTGGCCCTTATCAGCGTTACGAGGAAGAGAGCAGAAGGTGTGCCGGTTCTTGTTTTTCTTTTAAAACCAGTTGGTTGGCTTTAATTGTCGAGGTGGTCAAAAAAATTTTGTAACGCCACTGAGACAAGAGCCTCGCAAAAACGCCGTCCATGCTGGCGGCATTGCTCGCAAAGAGCGCTGAAGGCAGGTTGTATCAGTGGCTTAACATTTTCTTGCTGGAGTGCTCGGGCCGCTTCAGCTCGCAGGTTTGCGCAGGGGGGGGTGTTTCAGGAATGGACATTTGCGGCAGGGCTGGGTACCCCTGTCAGGCCTTGAGCAAGCGCGTCACAGCCTCGAATGCCGCGTCCTTGCGCTGTTTCCAATCACCTTGCAGCACCTGGCAAGGCTGGCGGTGCAGGTCAAGCCATTGGCGGCTGGCCTGGAAAAACGCCTGGCGTTCTGCCAGTTGCGGTTGGCAACGCTGCCCGTCGTCATGCCAGGCCACGGTTTCGGGGCTCAGCAGCAAATGCAGGTCGTAGTGTCGTGCCAGCAATGCTTGCTCGATCCACGTCGGGCAAGCGCCAAACAAGGTCTGGCTCCAGAGGATGTTGCTCAGCAAGTGAGTGTCGAGAATCAGCAAATGTGGCTGTCGGGCGCGTGCCTCGTCCTCCCATTTCAGCTGCCCTCGGGCGATTTCCGCAATGTCGGCCAAGCAGGTGTCTCGTGGGTTTTGTTCGATGAACCAGCGTACATATTCGTCTACCAGGACCCCGCCGAATTGCTGTTGTAACTCGGCTGCCAGCCAACTCTTGCCGCTGGACTCCGGGCCTGCGAGTACCAGAACTTTCATGTGCGCAACGCCGGATCGGCCCGCCATTCCCTCCAGCCTTGCACGGCAATCAGGGCGAACAGCGCGTAGAGCCCGGCGGTCAGGTACAGGTCTTTGTAGATAAACAGCCCGACGAAGACCACATCCAGGGTGAACCACAGCGGCCAGCATTGAACGCGTTTTTGCGCCATCCATAACTGCGCCACCAGGCTGAAGCCAGTCAGTGCCGCATCGAGCCAGGGTTGTGCGGCATCGGTCCAGTTCGCCATTGCAGCGCCCAGCAACAGACTGCCGACCGCTCCAATGACCAGACTGAACGCGACCGATTTACCGTCGAGTAGGCTGACCTGCCGACCATGACGCGCGCCCCCCGCATGCGTCCACTGCCACCAGCCGTAGAGCTGCAATGCGGCGTAGATCATCTGCAGGAGCATGTCCGAGTAGAGCTTTACCTCAAAAAAGATCCAGCTATAAAGCAGCACCATGACCAGACCGATCGGCCAGCACCAGGGGTTCTGTTTGACCGTCAGCCAGACGGCGATGACACCGAGGGCGGCGGCAAACAGTTCAAGCCCGGACATGGAGGTTCCTTGGGGGAAGTCGAAGAGGGGGCGGATTGTAACGGCAGGCGCTGCCAAGTAGAACCGGCGTGCGCCGCCCTTTGTAGCAGCTGCCGAGCCTGCGAGGCTGCGTTCGGCTGCGTAGCAGTCGTGAAATCAGACACCGCGGTGTGTCAGAAAAAACTTGCATACCGGATTGACGACTGCTTCGCAGCCGAACGCAGCCTCGCAGGCTCGGCAGCTGCTATGTATGGACTCGCCCCCACTGTCTACCCGCTTTTGAAAAACCGCCGCCCCGTTGCATCTATGTATCAGGCCTATTCGAA
>NZ_VOBM01000032.1:0-74116 GCF_008370005.1 Pseudomonas sp. ANT_J28 | reverse complement strand
GGAAGAAGACAGGGATTGATCAATCGAACTATGATTTTTCATGGACTCGCCCTCGCTGTCGTTGGCTGTTTAGACTGCCACCGTGGCGCATTGACGCCTCGGCTTGGGCGAGTCCATCCAATTACAAGTCCGCGTACCAACCGACGATTTGTCCTGCCTCCCCAAAAACACCACCTAGACTTCAGGCATCTGCACCCGAGCGGCCAGACATGTCCCGCAGTCCGCGTAGTCCAGGATGGTCAACGCTCCGACTTCGGCTCGGCGGATGGCTGTTGCTGATCACTTTTCTGTTGGCCGGGCTGGGCAGTGTCGGAGCCAACTGGAGTTTTACGCAGATTTTGCAAACCGCCGAAGATCGCTACGGCACCCTCGGCGCGGGACGGGGAAGGATCGAGGCCTGGAGTCAGATGCTGCAAAGCGAAGTCAACGCCCCCGAGCGCGAGCAACTGAACGCTGTCAATCGCTTCTTCAATCAGCAACTGAGCTTTCTGGACGACACCCGTATCTGGCATCAGACCGATTACTGGGCCACGCCCGTCGAATCCCTGATCAAGGGTGCCGCTGATTGCGAGGACTACGCACTGGCGAAATATTTCAGCCTGCGCTACCTGGGAATTCCCAGCGAAAAACTACGCATCACTTACGTGAAAGCCCTGACCCAGAACCAGGCGCACATGGTGCTGACTTTCTACAACAGCCCCACGGCCGACCCGCTGGTGCTGGACAACTTGATCGGCGAGGTCCGCCCCGCCTCCCAACGCAAAGACTTGCTGCCGGTATACGCCTTCAACGCCGAAGGCCTGTACTTGCCGGGAGCCAATGGCGGCAAACGCAGCAGCGACTCGAAAAAACTGTCGCGCTGGCAGGACGTACTAAAAAAGATGCAGGCCGAAGGGTTCGCCGTGGGCGACGGCTAGCCACCTGAGCAAGGAGCAATTTATGTCACTGCGTAAACAGTTGTTTCTCGCCATCTGCCTGTTCTTGCTGGTGGCGTTCAGCGGCAGTTTTTTTGTCAGCCTGGAAAGCTCTCGCGACCAGATGCTCGGCCAGTTGCGCTCCCACGCCCAGGACGCCGCCACCGCGTTGGGTTTGTCGTTGACGGCACAAATCGATGACCCGGCCATGATCGAATTAATGGTCAGCTCGATTTTCGACAGCGGTTACTTCAGCAGCATTCGAATCATCAACATCGAGGATGCGCAGGTGCTGGTGGAGCGCAGTGCGCCGGGGCAAATCGAGGGCGTTCCCGCCTGGTTTGTAAACCTGGTCAACCTGCACCCGCCCGGTGGCGAAGCGCTGATCATGCGTGGCTGGGCGCAAGCGGCACGGGTCGAAGTGTTGAGCAATCCGCAGTTCGCCCTGGCCAAACTCTGGGACAGCACCCTCGGCAGCCTGATCTGGTTGCTGGTGTGCGGCCTGCTCAGTGCCGTGTTTGGCGGCTGGCTGCTGCGCCGGCAATTTCGTCCACTCGACACCATGGTCAAACAGGCCGAAGCCATCAGCAATCGCGAGTTCCTCAGCCTGCCGAAACTGCCGCGCACACCGGAGTTGAAACGCGTGGTATTGGCCATGAACCAGATGGTCGAGAAGCTCAAAACGCTGTTCGCCGAAGAGGTCGCACGCAGTGAAAAACTGCGGGTCGAGTCCTATCAGGACAGCCTTACAGGCCTGGCCAATCGACGTTTGCTGGATGAAGAGTTGGCCGACGAGTTGCTGGTCTCCGAGCAGAGCAGCGAAGGCCATTTGCTGATGCTGCGAATCAACGATCTGGTCGGTCTCAACCAACGCCTGGGCGGCCAGCGCACCGATGCGCTGATCAGCGCCGTCGGTGAATTACTCAAGCGCCTGACCCAGCCACCGGAACGTCGCACCTGGCTTGCAGCGCGCAATCGCGGCGGTGAATTCAGCCTGCTGACGCCAGGGCTGGACAGCACCGACGCCGCACGCCTGGCCTGTGAAATCAGCGCCACCCTGGAAAACCTGCGCCTGACCGGCGCCAGCGACTCGATGCCGGTGGCGCATTTGGGGATCGCCCCTTACCACCCCGGAGAGCCGGCCAGTGACGTGCTGCTGCGACTGGATCATGCGTTGACCGAAGCCCGGCAACATCCCGAGCGCCCGTGGGTTCACTTGGCCGATTCCATCACCGCGCCGAACCCGTCCCAAAACGACTGGCAAACCTGGATCGACGACGCCCTGACCCACGGCAAGATGCAACTGTATTTCCAGCCGGTGGTGCAATGCGCCGACACCAGCCAGGTGCTGCATCACAAAGTCCTCGCGCGCCTGATCGACCCTCAGGGCGAGGCGATAGCCGCCGGGCATTTCCTGCCGTGGATCGAGCGTCTCGGCTGGTCGGCGCGGTTCGACCTGGCGATGCTCGAAGCGACCCTCGACTACCTCATCGTCAATCGTTGGCCCCTGGCGTTAAGCCTGTCCGGCAGCACCCTGCGCGATCCAGCGCAACTGCAACACATCCTCGACATGCTCGAATCGCTGCCTGAACTCGCGCCCCTGCTGATTGTGGAAATCGACGAACGCCAACTGCCCCCTCAGGAAGAACTTCAACGCCTGAGCCACAGCCTGCTCAACACCGGTTACCGCATCGGCCTGCAGCATTTTGGCGGCAGCTTCGGCCAGATCGGCAACCTGACTCAACTGGGGCTGGCTTACTTGAAAATCGATGGTGCTTACATCCGTCACATTGATGAGCAAAGTGATAAAAAGCTGTTCATCGAGGCTATTTTTCGGGCGACTAACAGCATTGATTTGCCGTTGATTGCGGAGATGGTCGAGACCAAGGGGGAGTTGGAGGTGATTCGGGAGTTGGGGTTGTTTGGGGTGATGGGACGGTTGATTGGGCCGCCGGAGCCGATGTGAGCGGTATGACCGTTCGTCTTAAACGTGGGTTTACCTGTCATATATGACAGTAGCCGGTAGACGATCAATTGACCTAAAAGAAGAGAAGCCCGCAGAAGCGTTGCGCCCCTCTTCTTCAGATGGAGTTGATCATGTCCTCTTTCAGCCGGTTCCTGTTTATTCCCCGTGAAAGCCTTTCCTTATTCATGTCGCCACTACAGTTGTGGCCGCTATTCATCGCAGGCATGGTCCGTCCTGTCGAAGACGCTGATGGCGGCATCAACATTGCCGTGGTCGAAGACCATCCCAATGGGGTGTTAAGCGTTATCGATCCTTACCTCAATATGGCGATCAACGATGAGCTAAAGATTTTCTGGAACGACAAGTTGGTTCGCGAGCTGAAGGTAAAGCCTGAAGATCTGAAGAAACGACTGTTCTTTTTCCTGCCAGCAAATGACATCGTACCGGGCTTGGCAGAGTGTTATTACCAATTGACCCGTGCCGGAGAAACCGTACCCGACGACCCCTCGGCGAAATTGTCTTTACTTGTCAAGCTGGACAAACCCGCCGGTGGTGACAATGAACCTCATAAACCCTGGCATTCGGAACTTGCGATGGTCCAGTTGCCTCAGGATGTCATCGACAATGGCGTCACTAAGGAATGGGCGGCCAAGGGTGTACCGATGACCATCAGGGCTTATCCGGGTATCGCTCTGCGCGATGTCATCCAGGTGCAATGGGGCAGTGTGTTCCTCCTGCCACATGAGTTATCCCAAGCGGAAGTGGACGGCACCGCCGCCATTGTGATCTCGGCCCAACCAGCGGACATCCTGAGCGCCGGTGACGCCGATAAAGTACGCATCCATTACGAGGTGCATGATGAGCTGTGGAATTACAGTGAACGATGGTCTAAAGACACCACCGTTTTAGTCGAAGCCGGCGCAGCTCGCCTGGATGCGGCCATTTTCAAGGAAGCTGATAACGGGCAAATTCATCTCAAGGATCTGGACCATCAACCCGTCACGCTGCAAATCCTTATCAAGAGTGACGATGTGTTCGATCTGGACGACACCATCAAAATCCGGGTCATTGGCACCCCGCTTCCGGGGAGTCCGTCACGGACGTTTCCCAAGGAGGTCCCTGTCGGCCAACCTCCCTACATTCTCGAGACGCCCATACCCTTCGAATTCGTTAGCCTCTTTGCCCTGGGTACCCTTGATGCCTCTTATGAACTGCACAAAAAGGACGGCAGCGAACCGCTCTCTTCCAAACGTGCCTTCGTCGATGTAATAGGCGATCCCGCGCAACTGCCGGCCCCTACGATCGATGAGGTGATCGGCGCGGTGCTGCCCGCCGATGCCATGATGGCAACGGTGGTAATCCGTTACCCGACCATTGCCAATGGGGACTTGATCAATCTTATTTGGGAAGGCCTGAAATCAGACGGCACCCCCTATGTGCACGAAGAACAACATGCAGTCAGTGACAACGAGCAAAAAGAAGGCAGCGTTATTATTTATGTGTGGGGCGAGCACATTCAGGCATTGAACAATGGCAGCCTCAAATTGTATTACCGCGTCTCCAACGACGACACAGACAAATACGGTGTCAGCAATTCGGACTTTCTCAGGGTCGAGGTGGGATCGCTGCGTGCAACGCTGCCGGCGCCTGACGTCGAGGAAGCCAAGGACGGGGTGATCGACCCGTCCCAGGTTTACACCCAGGCCCATGTGCTGATCAAACCG
Organism: Pseudomonas sp. ANT_J28; assembly: GCF_008370005.1. NCBI lineage: Bacteria > Pseudomonadati > Pseudomonadota > Gammaproteobacteria > Pseudomonadales > Pseudomonadaceae > Pseudomonas > Pseudomonas sp. ANT_J28. The sequence continues at coordinate 69,512 of NZ_VOBM01000032.1, read as the reverse complement.
GTCAATTGGGCCAAGGGCGATACGCTGACCTATCACTGGATTGGCATTAACCCATTCGGTACTACCCGAGGCAGCGTACCCATCACTACGACGACTATCGGCAAAACCGTGCGCTTCCGGGTAGACGCCAAGTACGTAACGGCCAATATCGGCTACAACGTCACCGCCAGGTATACCCTCCTGCATGCCGCAACCGGCAAGTACAGTTACTCGGCGCCCCTGGAAGTAATGGTTGGCATACCGTTGGGGCTGTTACCGCCGCCCAAGGTTGTCCAGGCTCCCAGCGGAACACTCAATCCGATGGATGCGCTCAACGGTGTTGATATCGAGTGCAGCTACGCATCCATGGATAAAACGCTGGACTTACTTGGATTGAAATGGCGGGGAACGCCTGGGGATGGCACTTCGGAAGATCTCGAAAAACCCGCCGAAGCCTCCGGCACGGTCACGTTTCACCTGCCTGCGAAAGTGGTCGGCGCCAACATCCGTCGCGAGGTGTCGGTCAGTTACGCAGTGCAGCGTTATAACCTGTGGACTCCGTCCGAAGAACTATCACTGAACATACTGGGCTTCCAGGACCCTGACAAAGACCTGCCAACGCCAGAGGTTCCGCTGGCGTTGGCAGGGGTGCTGGATCTGATGGAGTTTACCGGCGACGCCAGGGTTCTGGTGAAGCCTTGGCCATTCATCGCGGCCAGGCAACGTGTGTGGCTGAGTGTCGAGGGGCGCACCAGCACCGGCGTTTACATAATCGATTTGCTCAAGGGCCATTCGCTCAGCGACCCGCAAGCAACCCAGGGGCTGAACGAAACACTGCTTAGAACGGATTTGTTGAAACTGGTCCATAGCTCGGCCGCCACCGTAAAGTGCAAGGTGATCTTCGATGGCAGCGAGGATGAGGCCACTGCGATCGATTTCCCGAGCCTGCCACTGACCATCCGCACGCGTTACGACTATGTAAAACCCGTGATCACCAGCGTGAAAAACTCACAAAACGACGTGATTCCCGAAGCGGGTCTGACCTACGACAAACGCGTGACCATCCATGGCACGGCCACACGGGGTGAAAAAGTCGACGTTCAGATTAACGGTGTATCAAAAGGCATGCCGCTCGTCGCTGACAGCAGTACATGGGAACTCCCCGTGGAACTGGTCGAGGGCTTGCAACGTATCATAGCCATTGCCCAATACGACGCCGATGAGAAGGACAGTGAGCCGAGAACGTTCACCATCGGTATCGCCACTGAGCCCAAAATCATCGCACTCACAGACTCCAAAGGTTCTGTTGGCCATAACGGAACGACCTACGACACCGAGGTCACGGTGACCGTCAAGGCGGACACTAACCAGCGTGTCCAGCTTTACGATAGCAGCACGCCCATAGGTGCCCCGATTCTCCTCGACGGCAAGGGCGAAGGAACCACGAAGCTGTCCAATCTGATCCCGAAAATTTACTCCATCAAGGCCAGGGCGCTTTACGGTGATGGGTTGGAATCTCCCGCGCACGTCTTTACAGCCAAGCTGCACCTTGCGGTGACGCTGACGTCGGTCAGGCATTCAGGAGGAGAGCTGAACAACGGAGGCCGAACCACCGACACCTCTGTCAGCCTGACGGGTGCGGTGACGCCTTTGTATGAGGTGCAGTTATATGACAACAATGGTCCCAAACATACCGTGCCGGGCGGCCCAACTGGGGTTTGGACAACCACGCTGGCGATTGCCCTTGGCGAACACTCGGTATACGCCAAAGCGCTGGCCACCGGGCAGAACTCCAATACACGGAGCTTCACGCGAGACGCTCCGTTGCCGCCTTTGAACTTCAATACAAGCCCGGTCACACTGAGAGGCAAGACATACATCATGCCGGGCTACCCTACGATATTGCCGGCGTTCGGTGCGGGCAACTCGGTGCAGCACCAAGCCTCCGGTGGGCGGCCGGGTTACACCTACACCTCCAGCAACCCGGGTGTCGCTGCAGTCAACGGGGCAGGTCTTGTCACTGTCCGTGGCCGGGGGGCAACCACTATCACCGCCAGAGATGCGGCTGGCCAGTCCAAGAGTTACACCGTGACAGTGACGGGGGTAATCCACTGCATAGGCCTGGGTAATGCAACGTGGGGAACTGCGAATGCATCCGCGTCCGCCAACGGGGCGCGTATTCCGAGCATGGGCGAGCTCAACGAAATACACGCGGCCTACGGCGCGCGTTGGCCCATGGGTAATCACCATTACTGGTCAACCGACCCAAGCAACTATTGGTGGCCGTGGCAAGCCAGGAAAACCAAATATCTGGTCTGGGGAGGTGAAGGCTCCGGGAAGTTAACTGGCCATTATTCGAACGTGGTAGCTATTCGATAGAAGGAAGACCTTCAGCACGGACGCAAAACGTGTGGTAACTGCTGCCGACTTGCAGTTTTTCATTAGCTATAATCCCGTCCGATCAGCTACAGATCGGACGGGCATAGCTTGTCGCGGGTCGGCCCGCCGTGAATTACCGCTCATCGAAAACTACGCCTACCTGTTATTTCTGACAGTAGTCAACCCTCCTGCTCCAGGCCTTAAATCACTCCATCGCCCTACACCGACCGGAGTGCCCGCCATGCTCGTTCAAGCCCTGAAAAACCTCAGCCCGCTAGCCCTGCTCGCCCCGGAAATTCCCGGTGCCCTCGAACCCCAGTCACCGGCTGAGGAATGGGGCATCAACCTCGCGGCCGCACAGCTCAACTTTCCGGACAAGGGCCTGAAGGTCCAGATCCCGATCTGGTCGAACAAAAGTCTGGGCGACAAGGTCGAGCTGCTGCTCAACAACAACGTGGCGGATCAACACACCATCAGCGACCCCGTCGAACTGACCGAACGCGCCACCCTGTTCGTCGCGCCATTTCGCCTGCAGACAGGGCCATGGACCCTGTCCTACCGGGTGACGCGACTGCATCAGCAACCCGAACCTTTCACCCCGCCGCTCAAGCTCTACGTCAAACTCGACATTCCCGGCGGCCAGGATACGGACCCGGACTATGGGCATTCCAATCTGTCAATGGCGGTCGAGCCGGCGGAGATCGTCCAGGATGGAGTGGACAAGGATAGCGCCAAAAACGGTGTGGACATCCTCATCCAGGCCGAACCCGGCAGCGGCTCCAACCTGCCTTACCCCAACATTGCGCTGGGCGACGTGATCACGGCGAGCTGGGGCATCAAGCGGGTGCTGTCGGCGCCGGTCACCCAGGCGCAGATCGACAATCCCGTGGCCAACCCGATCAAGGTCCACGTCGACGAACAAACCATTCTGGATGCCAAAGATTCCGGCCCCGAAGGCCTGGCCGTCACGTTCATGGTGCGTGACCGGGTGCACAACCAGTCCGAAGACTGGTGCAAGGAAACGCGCATCGTCGTCGACACCGGCAACTCGCGGCTGGATGCGCCTATCCTCAAACAGGCCAACGGCAACGTGCTCGATCTGGACACGCTGGGCGAGGAAAAGTTGATTTTGCAGGCCTGGGCGGCGTCGTCCATCGAATTCAAGGTGGGCGATGTCATCATCATGAACCTCAAGGGCACCACCCTTGAGGGTGAGGCCATCGACATCAAGGGCCACGAAACGATCAAGAAAGTGCCTTCGGTGGTCGAGGTACTGCTGTCCAACGCCGCCGCCCGCGCCCTGGCGAAAACCCAGGGGGTGTTTTCTTACGAACTGGAACGCGCGCACGTGATCATCCAGCGCTCCAAAGGTCACTTCATCAACATCGTCGGCGAACCCAAACGCCTGGCGGCGCCCATCGCCGAGGACGCACAGAACGGCGCGCTCGACCCTGAGCTGCCAAACACCCGCATTCGCATTCCGTTTGACCCGCTCATCCAGGCCGGCATGGCGATCGAACTCAAATGGTTCGGCAAGCGGCCCGATCAGAACATTTACGACCCGGAACTGGAGCGGTTCTTTCCCAGCGACGAGGAAGCCAAGGACCCCGAGGGTTTCCTCGTCACCGTCGAGGGCAAACACCTCAAGACCCTAGAAGGCGGCACGCTGGAGTTGTGGTACACCCTGCTCAGTGACGAAGACGACAAGATCGTCAGGCGTGAATCCGTGCGCGCCACGCTGCTGAACGTCGGCGAGCCGAAACTTGAGCTGGTGAAACCTATCGTCCTTGGAGAAAAGGACGGTGCGCTGGAACCCAAGGATTTGCCCGGTGGCGTCAGCAAGGTCACCTGTCCCAATCCAGTCGCCAACCCGACCAAGTCAAAGGATATGGTGACCTGGCAGTTGCGGGATGCCAACGGTGCACTGCTCATCGAGGATTCAAAGACACTCAATTCACTGAATGCCGGCAAGGCTGTGGACTTCCCGCTTAACTCCGCGTTTGTGCAGCAACACTTCGAAGCACGGCGCGGGGAAAAACTGAGCGTCAGCTACCAGATTTGGCGCGAGGCGACGAATGAGACCAGTTATTCGAATCCGTTGGAGTTTGTGGTGGGTGAAGCGGTGAGCCTGGATCCGCCGACCATCGAGTCGGTGAAAGGCTCTCCAAGCGGAGTCGAGATTCCCAATAACACCAGCACCGTGGAAACCGCGGTAACCCTGAGCGGTACCGCCAGCAAGGGCCAGACCGTCGAGATCTTCGACGGCAGCGGTTCGAGCGCGGTGTCCAAGGGCACGGCAACCGCCAACGCGACGACAGGGATCTGGGAACACACGATCACCGTGCCGGAGGGCGGTCGCCGCTTGTATGCCCAGTCGCGGTATCACCCCACCCCCGTTTACTCCAACGTGCGCAACGTGACGGTGGTGGCCGTGATCCCCCCCACCCTTACCACCGTGACGGACTCCAAAGGTCCTGTTCCCGATGGTGGCATCACCGTCGATACCGCTCTGACTCTGAAGGGCAAAGCAAGCAAAAATCAGAGAGTCAAAGTGTTGGATCACGGTGTTTCACAGGGTGAGCGACCAGTCGATAACAACGGCGATTGGACAACAACGGGCTTCAGGACCACCGTTGGCGAGCACAGCATCACTATCGAGGGCCTTTACGGCAACCCGCAACCGGTTTCAGTGCCCCGAACCTTTACCGTTACCGCAGTCGTGCCGCCGACCATCGGCTCAGTCAAAGGCTCTCCAAGCGGCGTCGAGATTCCCAATGGCACCACCATCGTGGAAACCGCGGTGACCCTGAGCGGCACCGCCAGCAAGGGGCAGAGAGTCGATGTGCTCGACGGCACTGACTCCAAAGGCCAGCCGATGGCGGACGTGAACAGCGGGATCTGGACGTTACCCGTCTCGGGCCTCACCGTGGCACCGCACAGCTTCACCGCCAAGGCGCTGTATGGCAGTGGCGCCGTGTCGGCGGCCTGGAAGTTGACCGTGGTGGCGGCTGTCAATCCGACCATCAGAGCAGTGAATGCCAACACCGCCACCGGTCCGGCTGTTCCGAATGGCACATCGACCACCGTGACCACGTTCGTGTTCACCGGCAAGGCAAGCGCCAGTCAACTGATCGAGCTGCGTGACAACAACGTTGTGAAAGCCAAGATCCCTGTCAATGCGGCAGGCAATTACTCGCATATCCTGACCGGTCAGGCAGTGGGGGCCCATAGTTATACGGTCAAGGCGACTTACGGGAGCTTTCCGGAATCGGCAGCCTGGAAGTTGACCGTGACTGGCGCGAGGATCGTCGAAGCATGGGCGGGCGCTGATAAGCCCCACGGCCGATTAATTCGATCAGGGGATAGTGTTTCTATTACAGCGGAGCCCGGGGTCCGATTCTATTTGGCAGACGTCCCTTCTCACCACACCAGTTACTATATTTTTCATGCAGGCTCCGAAAATCCGGCAAACGTGGATATTGGGCCTTTAGGCAACCCACCGGTAGCCCGGGCATGGAAACACGTCATCGTCACCGACAGATATTTAATTGCCACCGGCAACGAAAAACCTGAGCCTCCATCCGGTGTTCAACCGTTCGTGATTAATTGGACTAGATAAGGAGAACACAGCAAATCAAAAAAGACGGAATCAGGCACTGGACAATCTGGAGATGTAAGCTAAGTCGGCCATCTTAGCGAACTATTCCTTTGTGACTAATTGCCCCCACGCCCTCGTGGGAATACCTCAACGGACGCTCCGCGTTTTGCTCCATATGGGACACGGAGCGCCCCAGGCTGCATTCCCACGCAGAGCGTGGGGAACAATCAAAGAGCACAAAAATAACCCGCGCTCCCGCTTTGCCGGGAGCGCGTTTTTTTCGTTTCAGCCCCGGCTCACACCGTATCCACCTTCAACGAATGATCATTCAACATCCCATTAATAATCGTCGCCGTATCGTGCCCCCCCGCAATCACCCCTCCCGCCCCCGGCGTTACGCCGTAAAGGCTGGCCAGATTCACACCCGCCAGATCAATGGTCTGATTCGGCGCAGCGCCAGCCATGGCGCTGACGTCGATGCTGGTGACCAGTGAATCGCCGCTGCCGGTGACTTTGAAGTGCAGGTAGTCATCCAGCGACGCCGCGGTGCTGTTTTCCCCTTGCAGCAGTTGCGACAGGTCGAGTTTGTCGGTGCCTGGGGTGAAGTCGGTGACCACGTCGTGGCCGCTGTTGCCTTTGAGCCACTGGAAGGTGTCGGCGCCGCTGCCGCCGGTGAGGGTGTTGTTGCCCAGGCCGCCAATCAGAAAGTCGTCGCCGCCCCCGCCGTTGAGCATGTCGTTACCCAGACCATCGTTGATGATGTTGCTGTGGTTGTCGCCGGTGAGCGAGTCGTTGAAGTTGGAACCGGTGAGGTTTTCGATCGCCGTCAGGGTGTCGGTGCCGGCGCCGACGGTGTTCTGCGCACCGAGCACGCCCAGATTGACCGTGACCCCGGCGGTGGCATGGGCATAACTCGCGGTGTCGACGCCGGTACCACCGTCGAGCAGGTCGTTGCCCGCACCGCTGTACAGCAAGTCATTGCCGGCGCCGCCGTGCATTTCGTTGTTGCCGGAACCGGCGGTGAGCACGTCGTTGCCGTCGCCGGCGTTGATCACGTTATTACCGGCGCCCGCCACCAGTACATCGTCGCCCGCCGTGCCCGTTAGGGTGTGGCCGTCCTGATAGGTGATGGTCACGGCGGCGTTGTCGCTGCCGCCATGGCTGTCGTTGGTGGTGTAAGTGCCGTGGGCATCTGGCGTGATGTCGTGGGCCCCGGCGTAGTTGACGGTCATGGTCAACTGGTAGTTTTCCGCCCCCTTCCCGCTGTTGCCCGGACCACCGTTGTCGATGTTGGTGATGTGAATCTGGTAGGTACTGTCCGACGTTGCGGTGAGGGTTTGCCCGTCCGCGAGGGCGACCCATGCGCCGCCGTTGATTGAATACTCCATGGCGACATGACCGGCCGCCAGGTTGTGATCCAGGTTGAGGGTTTCACCCTGTTTGAGGTCGACGGTGATGCGGTCCTCATCGTGGGGGTTGTTGACCGCTCCCAGCGCCCCGCTGACTACCAACACCGCCGTCATGGCTGTCGTGTTGGCGACGAATGCACTGCGGGCGAGGGTCACCGCCTGCGCGTTACCGCCGGTGAAGCTGAAGTTTTGATGGGTGCCGGTGAAGTCCGCGCCTTTGGCAATCCAACCGGTGCTGATGGTGGTCGGCGAAGCAGTCAGCGGATCGCCATTCGGATCGGTGTCATTGGCCAGCAGCAACTCGCCCGGCACCACAATGCTGCCCGACAGCACGTTGGTGATGATGTGATCATCAACCGCCACCGGTGGCGCGTTCGCAATGACCGTCAACACCGAGCTGGCCTGGTCGTTGTCGCTGATGCAGCTATTGTTCACGTCGATGGTGATGGTGGTGGTCCTCTCGTCGCCATCGCCATCGCGCAAGGTGTAGGTGAACACGTCGGTCGCACCGGGATCGTTCACGGCGTCCGGGTTGCTGTGGTAGACGGCGTTGCCCGCGGCATCCAGCGTCAGGTAACCGTAGGTGCCATTGATCTGGCTGTTCAGGCCGCCGATGGCCGAGGTCGAGGTGTCTGAACCGGCGCGCACGCCGACCACCCCAATCCCATCGGCATCGCTGAAGTCGTTCGCCAGCACGTTGCCACTGACGATGCCGCCCTCAGCTACCGAGGCCGCGTCGGGGTTGGCGGTCGGCAGGTCATCGACGATTTTGACCACGATGGTGCTGATGGTTGAATGGCCCAGGGCATCGGTGGCTTGGTAGGTGAAGCTTTCACTCAAGGTGTTCGCGCCGTCGTTCGCCTGCGGCGTGGTGCTTGGCGCCGAGGTCAGCGTGTAGGTGTAGGAGCCATCGGGATTGAGCAGAATTTGCCCATAGGTGCCGGTGGCGCTGCCGACCAGGGTGTAGGTGATCGCGCCGACCGCGCCGCTGACCGAACCGACCAGGGTGCCACTGGCGGTTTCGCCCGTGTTGCCCGGCTGACTCCCGGTAACGGTGCCGGGCGCCAGGTCCTGGCCGTCCTGGTTCAGGTCGAGGGCTTTTTCGTAGACGGTCACGTCGCTGTCACTGACCGCCCTGATGCAGCTGTTGATCACGTCGATGGTGATGGTGGTGGTGCTTTGGTCACCGTCGGCATCGCGCACGGTGTAGGTGAACACGTCAGTCGCCCCGGGGCCGCTCACGGCGTTCGGGTTGCTGTGGTAGACCGCGTTGCCGTTGGCGTCCAGCGTCAGGTAACCGTAGGTGCCATTGATCTGGCTGTTCAGGCCGCCGATGGCTGAAGTCGAGGTGTCTGAACCGGCACGCACGCCGAGCACCGCGCCCCCTGCGGCGAGGCCATCGGCGCCGCCGACGTCGTTCCACAGCACGTTGCCGCTGACGATGCCGCCTTCGGCGACCGACGTCTTGTCGGCATGAGCCGTCGGCAGGTCATCGACGATGTTGACCACGATGGTGCTGGTGGTGCTGTTGCCCAGGGCGTCGGTGGCTTTGTAAGTAAAACTTTCGCTGAGGGTATTCGCGCCATCGTCGGCGTGCGGCGTGGTGCTTGGCGCCGAGGTCAGCGTGTAGGTGTAGGAGCCATCAGGATTGAGCAGGATTTGCCCGTAGGTGCCAGTGGCGCTGCCGACCAGGGTGTAAGTGATCGCACCGCTGGCACCGGTGACGGAGCCGACCAGGGTGCCGCTGGCGGTTTCGCCCGTGTTGCCCGGCAGGCTCCCGGTAACGGTGCCGGGCGCCAGGTCCTGGCCGTCCTGGTTCAGGTCGAGGGCTTTTTCGTAGACGGTCACGTCGCTGTCACTGACCGCCCTGATGCAGCTGTTGATCACGTCGATGGTGATGGTGGTGGTGCTTTGGTCGCCGTCGGCATCGCGCACGGTGTAGGTGAACGTGTCGGTCGCCCCGGGGTCGCTCACGGCGTTCGGGTTGCTGTGGTACACGGCGTTGCCGTTGGCATCCAGCGTCAGGTAACCGTAGGTGCCATTGATCTGGCTGTTGAGGCCGCCGATGGCCGAGGTGGAGGTGTCTGAACCGGCACGCACGCCGAGCACCGCGCCTCCTGCGGCGAGGCCATCGGCGCCGCCGACGTCGTTCCACAGCACGTTGCCACTGACGGTGCCGCCTTCGGCGACCGACGTCTCGTCGGCATGAGCCGTCGGCAGGTCATCGACAATGTTGACCACAATGGTGCTGGTGGTGCTGTTGCCCAGGGCGTCGGTGGCTTTGTAAGTAAAACTTTCGCTGAGGGTATTCGCGCCATCGTCGGCGTGCGGCGTGGTGCTTGGCGCCGAGGTCAGCGTGTAGGTGTAGGAGCCATCGGGATTGAGCAGAATTTGCCCATAGGTGCCGGTGGCGCTGCCGACCAGGGTGTAGGTGATCGCGCCGACCGCGCCGCTGACCGAACCGACCAGGGTGCCACTGGCGGTTTCGCCGGTGTTGCCCGGCAGGCTCCCGGTGACGGTGCCGGGCGCCAGATCCTGGCCATCCTGGTTCAGGTCGAGGGCTTTTTCGTAGACGGTCACGTCGCTGTCACTGACCGCCCTGATGCAGCTGTTGATCACGTCGATGGTGATGGTGGTGGTGCTTTGGTCGCCGTCGGCATCGCGCACGGTGTAGGTGAACGTGTCGGTCGCCCCGGGACCGCTCACGGCGTTCGGGTTGCTGTGGTAGACCGCGTTGCCGTTGGCATCCAGCGTCAGGTAACCGTAGGTGCCATTGATCTGAGTGTTGAGGCCGCCGATGGCCGAGGTGGAGGTGTCTGAACCGGCACGCACGCCGAGCACCGCGCCTCCTGCGGCTAGGCCATCGGCGCCGCCGACGTCGTTCCACAGCACGTTGCCACTGACGGTGCCGCCTTCGGCGACCGACGTCTCGTCGGCATGAGCCGTCGGCAGGTCATCGACGATGTTGACCACGATGGTGCTGGTGGTGCTGTTGCCCAGGGCGTCGGTGGCTTGGTAGGTGAAGCTTTCGCTTAGAGTGTTGGCACCGTCGTTCGCCTGCGGCGTGGTGCTTGGCGCCGAGGTCAGCGTGTAGGTGTAGGAGCCATCGGGATTGAGCAGAATTTGCCCATAGGTGCCGGTGGCGCTGCCGACCAGGGTGTAGGTGATCGCGCCGACCGCGCCGCTGACCGAACCGACCAGGGTGCCACTGGCGGTTTCGCCCGTGTTGCCCGGCTGACTCCCGGTAACGGTGCCGGGCGCCAGGTCCTGGCCGTCCTGGTTCAGGTCGAGGGCTTTTTCGTAGACGGTCACGTCGCTGTCATTGACCGCCCTGATGCAGCTGTTGATCACGTCGATGGTGATGGTGGTGGTGCTTTGGTCGCCGTCGGCATCGCGCACGGTGTAGGTGAACGTGTCGGTCGCCCCGGGACCGCTCACGGCGTTCGGGTTGCTGTGGTAGACCGCGTTGCCGTTGGCATCCAGCGTCAGGTAACCGTAGGTGCCATTGATCTGAGTGTTGAGGCCGCCGATGGCCGAGGTGGAGGTGTCTGAACCGGCACGCACGCCGAGCACCGCGCCTCCTGCGGCTAGGCCATCGGCGCCGCCGACGTCGTTCCACAGCACGTTGCCACTGACGGTGCCGCCTTCGGCGACCGACGTCTCGTCGGCATGAGCCGTCGGCAGGTCATCGACAATGTTGACCACAATGGTGCTGGTGGTGCTGTTGCCCAAGGCGTCGGTGGCTTGGTAGGTGAAGCTTTCGCTGACGGTGTTCGGCCCGTCGTTGGCGTTCGGGGTGGTGCTTGGCGCCGAGGTCAGGGTGTAGGTGTAGGAGCCATCGGGATTGAGCAGGATTTGCCCGTAGGTGCCAGTGGCGCTGCCGACCAGCGTGTAAGTGATCGCGCCGACCGCGCCGCTGACCGAGCCGACCAGGGTGCCACTGGCGGTTTCGCCGGTGTTGCCCGGCAGGCTCCCGGTGACGGTGCCGGGCGCCAGATCCTGGCCATCCTGGTTCAGGTCGAGGGCTTTTTCGTAGACGGTCACGTCGCTGTCACTGACCGCCCTGATGCAGCTGTTGATCACGTCGATGGTGATGGTGGTGGTGCTTTGGTCGCCGTCGGCATCGCGCACGGTGTAGGTGAACACGTCGGTCGCCCCGGGACCGCTCACGGCGTTCGGGTTGCTGTGGTAGACCGCGTTGCCGTTGGCATCCAGCGTCAGGTAACCGTAGGTGCCATTGATCTGGCTGTTCAGGCCGCCAACGGCTGAGGTCGAAGTGTCGGAACCGGCACGCACGCCGACCACCGCCCCTCCTGCGGCTAGGCCATCGGCGCCGCCGACGTCGTTCCACAGCACGTTGCCACTGACGGTGCCGCCTTCGGCGACCGACGTCTCGTCGGCATGAGCCGTCGGCAGGTCATCGACGATGTTGACGTTGATTTGCCCGGTCGCCGTACTGCCGTCCGTATCGGTGGCGACGACGTCGAAATTCTCGGTGATGCTGTTGGCGCCGTCACCGGCCGGATGAGTTTCATTGTCGATGAGGGTGTAGCTGTAACTCACAACCCCCGTGGCCGGGTTGTAGCCGGTGACGGTCAGGGTGTTGCCCAACGGGGTGGTGATCGATTGCGGGAAGCCTGCGGCAACACCACCGCTGATCACGTTGATCCCTCCGATGCTCAGGCTGGTCAGCCCGTCAGGAGCAGACACGCTGAACGTGCCGGTCTTGGTCAGTGCCCCAGGGTTGGGGGCCGAACCATCGGCCAGGTTGGCCTCATTGAGGGTCAGTTCGCCCCCTGCCACCGACAGGCCGGTGAGGGTCACCGGATTGTTCGGCACATCAGGAACAACCGGTGTTACAGGAACAACCGGTGTTACAGGTAGATCTCCTGAACCTCCTGAACCACCTGAACCGCCTGCACCACCTGAACCGCCTGAACCGCCTGCACCACCTGAACCGCCTGAACCGCCTGAACCACCTGAACCGCCTGCACCATTGTCGCCGTTGTCGCCGTTGTCGCCGTTGTCGCCGTTGTCGCCGTTGTCGCCGTTGTCGCCGTTGTCGCCATTGTCCGGGTTTCCGGCCAGCCGTTCCAAGGGGAATTCGGGAATGCCGTTGAAGCCTGCGGTAGGAAAACCAATAGTCGGATCGACCCGCCCGCCCACCTCTTCCAGCATGACAAACGTGTGGCCGCCACCCAGTGCACCAGGTGCGCCGGTCGAACCCAGTCCGGCCGCCGTGGCTTCAGCGGTCTGGGTCGGGTCGTCGCCGGCAACGATCGCTTTTTGCAGTTGCTCGACATCGGTCAGTTGCGCCTGAGTCGGCGTCACCGCTTCAGCGGTGTCTACATGGGGTGCCTGATGCGCGAGTAACTGAGGCGTCATCTCCATACTGCTGCCACGCCCAAGTGTCAGTTCCTGGCCATTCTGCAGATGAACCGCCACCGCGCCTTCGACCCCGGTGACCAGTTGATCGCCGGCGAATAACCGGTCCCCCTCGACCAGCGCGCGTCGGGTGCCATCGCTCGCAACCGCGAACACCTGACCAATGACCTTACTGACAATACCGATGAGCGTAGCCATGTGCACTTCCTCCGCTGCCAACCGCTGTCGGCATCCTGTTTTTGCGAAGAACGTGCTCATGGCTCCAACGGGTTGCCTGGCGCAATCGCCTGCTGGCAGCGGTTACCTGAAGTAAGCCGCTGCCCTGGCGCCGTTCTCGCCAAGCGTGCCGCTCGCGGGCGACGTGTCTGCTGCGGGATAAAAACCCTCTGCAATCAATGGCATCGGGATCCACTTGCGCAACAAGTCACCCTTTGAGCGATGCGTAACGGTTTTGATCCACTAAGGTGACAAAAAACCGTCACCTCAAAACCGTCCGCTTCCCTCCCCTCCAGCACTTCCCCGCCCTATGTCGATATGTGATTTGGAACTTTCCTCAAGCCCCGCTGAGCGCCCTAACGCTCATAAATCAAGGGCTTTCGGAGTGAACAATGTGCTGGATTTTGCGGAGCGCATAAGTTTTTTTTGGCATAAGTCTTATGAAAAATTCTTCTATGGTTCTCTCCAGAATGTTCTTAGCTCTGTTGTTACAAGCATGAAACGGTTTTCACTATAAATATCGTCAAATATTTGGCGACTAATAAGCACCATTAGGAATCAGGGAGAGGCACCCATGCGCGTATTAACCCCCCTCTGCAGCGCAATTCTTCTGGCCATGGCCTGCACTTCTCAGGCTCAAGCCATGTCATTGACGGAGGCAATCCAGAGCACCATCGCGACCCACCCGGAGTTGGCGTCGCGTGTAGACAGCCGCCTCTCGGCCGATGAGCAAGTGAAAGTCGCCAAGGGAGGATTTTATCCTTCGGTTGATCTGAATGCCGCCTACGGGCGCGGGTACAGCGATAACACCAGCACCCGGGCATTAGGCAATCACCACACCGAAATCCTGACCTACACCCAATCGGAATTGCGCCTGCGGCAGATGCTCTTCGATGGCTTCAATACCGCCAACGAAGTCCAGCGCACCAAAGGCGTGGTCAATTCCCGGGCCTATTACGCTCAGGGCACCGCTCAGGATCTCGCCCTGCGCACCATCGAGGTCTACCTCGAAGTGCTCAAGCGCCGCGAGCTGGTGACCTTGGCCACGAACAATCTGCAAGCTCACATGCGGGTCAACGATCAGATCGGTCTGCGTACCCAGCGTGGTATCGGCAGCAACGCCGACTCCGACCAGTCCGTCGCTCGCCGGGCACTGGCGCAAAACAACCTCGATACCGCTGAAGTCGATCTGGCGGATGCTGAATCGAACTTCTACGCCGTCGTGGGGCGCCTGCCCGATGAACTCGAAGCCCCGCCCTCGACCCGCGGCGAGCTGCCCGCCACCCTGCAGGAAGCCCAACAAAGCATGGTGGAAAACAACCCGTACCTGAAATCTGCCCAGGCTGACGTGCAATCGGCCGAGAGCCAGTACGAAGTTGCCAAGTCGCCGTTCTACCCTCGCTTCGACGCCGAAGCCGCCGTGGGTGCGAACAACAATGTCCAGGGCGATGAAGGCCACGACAACGAGTGGCGAGTCGGCGTGGTGATGAACTACAACCTGTTCCGCGGTGGCAGCGACAAGGCTCGCCTGGCCTCCGATGCGCACCAGATCAACCAGGCGATGGACATCCGCAACAATGCCCTGCGCCAACTCAACGAGAACATTCACCTGGCCTGGAACGCCATGGTCAATGCCAAGAAACAAACCCCGACCGCCCGCGAATACGCGGATACCAGCCGACGCGTGCGCGTGGCGTATCAGGACCAGTTCGGCCTCGGTCAACGCACCCTGCTCGACCTGCTGGACAGTGAAAACGAGCTCTACAACGCCAACCGCCGCTACACCGAAGTGCGCTACACCGAGGAGTTTTCGATGTACCGCGTGTTGGCGAACATGGGTCAGTTGCTGAGCAAACAACGGGTGGTGTTGCCCGCCGATGCGATCGCCTCCACGGAAGTAAAAAACGAAGCCCGTTTGCCTGAACTGAAGTAGGCCTATGGAGAGATCAATGTGACCAGCATGGAACCCGGCAACATCAGTGTCGATCCGCGCCTGAGCTTCGATGACCCGCTTCTGGACGGTCTGTTGATCCTCTGCAAACTCCACGGCGCGACAGTCAGTCGCGCCAGCCTGAGTGCCGGGCTCCCCCTGAACAAACAACGTTTGAGCCTGGACCTGCTGCCTCGCGCAGCGGCCCGGGCCAGTTTGCAGGCGCGATTGCTGCGCCGTGAACTGGCGGACATTTCCGCCCTCAACCTGCCTGTGATGCTGATCCTCAACAACGGCCGTACGGCTGTTCTACGACGCTTCGGTGATGACGGGCAGTTGCTGATTTTGCCGAGCGAAGCCGACGGCGGTGAACAATGGGTCAGCACGGACGAACTGGCCG
This sequence comes from Pseudomonas sp. ANT_J28, assembly GCF_008370005.1. Classification (NCBI taxonomy): domain Bacteria; kingdom Pseudomonadati; phylum Pseudomonadota; class Gammaproteobacteria; order Pseudomonadales; family Pseudomonadaceae; genus Pseudomonas; species Pseudomonas sp. ANT_J28. The sequence continues at coordinate 54,216 of NZ_VOBM01000032.1, read as the reverse complement.
AGAATTACAGCGGCCAGGCCTTGTTCGCGCGGCCACGGCATGAACTCGAAGACTTGCGCTCACCACTGGTGCCGCGGGTGGAGGCGTGGTTTCGCGACACGTTGAAGCTGTCGAAGTGGCTGTACAGCGATGCGATTCTGGCGAGTTTTCTGATCAACCTGCTGGGGATGATGGTGCCGCTTTTCGTGATGCAGACCTACGACCGGGTGGTGCCGAACCAGGCCACGTCGACCTTGTGGGTATTGTCGATCGGCTTGCTGATCGGCACCGGTTTCGAACTGGTGCTGCGGGTGGTGCGTGCGCACCTGCTGGACACCGCCGGTAAGAAAACCGACGTAATTCTTTCGGCCACATTGTTCGAACGCATCACCGGCATGGCGATGAAAGCGCGGCCGGCGACCATTGGTGGTTTCGCCCAAAGCATTCACGACTTCCAGGGCCTGCGGGAATTCCTCACCGCCGTAACCCTGACGAGCCTGATTGACCTGCCCTTTGCCGTGCTGATGCTAGTGGTGATCGGCCTGCTCGGCGGCTGGCTGGTGGTGATTCCGTTACTGGCGTTTCCGATCACGATCATCTTCGCAATGGTGATCCAGGTGCGCCTGCGCGACACCGTACAGAAAAGCCTGACCCTGGGCGCCGAACGCCAGGCGCTGCTGATCGAAACCCTCGGCGGTCTGGAAACCCTCAAGGCCTGCAGCGCCGAAAGCGAACGCCAGCACAAATGGGAAAGCACCCACGGCGCCCTCACCCGCCTCGATAGCCATGCGCGCAACCTCTCGGCACTGGCCACCAACGGCACGTTGTTCATCCAGCAATTCTCCGGCATGGCGACCATCGTCGCCGGGGTCTACAGCATCATCGCCGGCAACCTCAGCGTCGGCGCGCTGGTGGCGACCTACATGCTCGGCAGCCGGGTACTCGCGCCGCTGGGGCAGATTGCCGGTTTGATCACGCGCTATCAGCAAGCGCAACTGACCATGAAAAGCACCGATGCGCTGATGTCCTTGCCGCAGGAACGCGACGCCAAACAACGGCCGCTGGAACGCACACAACTGCAAGGTGCACTGGACGTCAGCAGCGTGACGTTCCACTACAACGGCCAGAACGCTCCGGCCCTGGCCAACATCAGCTTCAGCGTGAAACCCGGCGAGCGGATCGGCATCATCGGCCGCAGCGGCTCGGGCAAAAGTACGTTGGCGCGGCTGGTGATGGGTTTCTACGCACCGGAAGAAGGCCAACTGCTGCTCGATGGCCTGGACCTGCGACAACTGGACGTCGCCGACCTGCGCCAGCAAATCGGTTACGTCGCCCATGACCTGCCGCTGTTGGCCGGCAGCCTGCGCGACAACCTGACCCTCGGCGCCCGTTACATCAGCGATTCACGGATGCTCGAAGTCGCCGAGCTGACCGGCGTTACCGAGCTGGCCCGTCAGCATCCGCAAGGCTTCGACCGGCCGGTGGGTGAACGCGGACAACTGCTGTCCGGCGGGCAACGTCAGGCGGTGTTGCTGGCCCGCGCCTTGTTGCTGGATCCGCCGATCATGTTGCTCGACGAACCCACCAGCGCCATGGACAACAGCAGCGAAGACGTTCTGCGGCAAAAACTCCACCGCTGCGTCCAGGGCAAAACCCTGCTGCTGGTGACCCACCGTACCTCGATGCTCAGCCTGGTGGATCGCCTGGTGGTGCTGGACAACGGGCGGATCGTCGCCGACGGTCCGAAAGAAGTGGTCATCGATGCACTGCGCAAGGGCCGTGTCGGCTCTGCGGCTGTCTAGGAGCTAGCCATGGCCCGTTCATCATCCGACGTTTCAAAGGATCGCGGCTACTTCGGCAGTTTCAGCAAAAGCGCCGAAAGCGAATTCATGCCGGAAACCGCCGGCGCCTCGCTGCAGGATTCACCACGCTGGTCGCGGATCACTGTGTGGCTGGCGGCGGCGCTGATAATCACGGCGGTGGTCTGGGCCAAGTTCGCGGTGCTGCAGGAAGTGACCATGGGCGAAGGCAAGGCGATTCCGTCGAGCAAGGTTCAAGTGATCCAGAACCTGGAGGGCGGCATCGTCACTGAGATCTTCGTGCGCGAAGGGCAAATGGTGAACAAGGGCGACACCTTGCTGCGCCTCGATGACACTCGATTCCTGTCGAACAAGGGCGAAAGCGAGGCGGATCGTTATGCGCTGATCGCGCAGGTCGAACGGCTGTCGGCCGAAGCGGAAGGCCGGCCGTTCAAGCTCTCCCCCGAAGTGATCGCCAAGGCGCCGCAAGTGGCCGAAGACGAACGCTCGCTGTACGAACAACGGCAACGTAGATTGGCCAGCGAACAGCGCACGCTGAGTGAACAACTTCGGCAAAAAACCCAGGAACTGGCGGAATTCCGTTCCAAACAAGGCCAATTCAGTTCAAGCCTGGCGCTGCTGCAGCAAGAAATGAATATGTCCGCGCCGCTGGTGGGCACCGGGGCGGTTTCGCCGGTGGAAATCTTGCGACTCAAACGCAGTGCGGTGGAGATTCGCGGTTCATTGAACGCCACGACCCTGGCGATTCCTCGTGCGGAATCGGCGATCAATGAGATCAAAAGCAAGATTGATGAGTCCGAACAATCCTTCCGCTCCGACGCGGCGAAAGAGCTGAATGAAAAACGCACCGACCTGTCGAAAATCACGGCATCGAGCATTGCTATCGATGACCGCGTAACCCGCACCACGGTGGTGTCGCCGGTTCACGGGATTATCAAAGTGCTGAAGGTCAACACCATCGGCGGCGTGGTCCAGCCGGGCAGCGACATGGTGGAAATCGTGCCCATTGAAGACAACTTGCTGATCGAAGCCAAGGTCCGCCCACAGGACGTGGCGTTTCTGCACCCGGGGCAGAAAGCGATGGTCAAGTTCAGTGCTTATGACTACACGATTTATGGAGGGTTGAGTGCGAAGCTGGAGTTGATTGGGGCGGACACGATTACGGATGACAAGGGCAACAGCTTCTACCTGATTCAGGTGAGGACGGATAAGAATCACTTGGGCGGGGATGTGAAACCGTTGCTGATCATTCCGGGGATGGTGGCGACGGTGGATATCATCACCGGGGAGAAAAGTGTGTTGGATTATCTGCTAAAACCGGTGCTTAAAGCCCGGACCGAGGCGATGCGCGAGCGTTAGTCTCTGGCTGGGGTTTTCTGTGATTGGTCTACCGTTTTCGCGAGCAAGCCCGCTCCCACATTCGACCGAGTTCCTCAGGAGAAATGCGATCAAATGTGGGAGCGGGCTTGCTCGCGAAGAGGCCCTGAATCACAACGACTATTTCGGCCCATGATTACGCTGAAAAACCGCCTCCCCCATCGCTGCAATTTGCCCCTCGATCAAGGCTTCGAACGGCCGTAGCAACGGTTCGAAAGTGGTCGGCGCTTCGAGGGTCTGCAACGCCTGAACAATCGCCTCCACCGTCGACAACGCGCCCGGCCCCGGAGCCTTGCGCAATCGATATCTCGACACCGCGCCCTCTGCCAACGACACCCTCGGCAGCGCAGCCAGCAATGGGTTGAGGTGGAGCATCTTGCGCGCCTTGCGCCAGGTGCCGTCCGGGACGACCAGCAATAAAGGTTGATCAGTTGCCGTGTAAGCCTGCAACGGCTGCGCATCATCGGCAGGAAACAGCAGCCGCGCCTGATAACCCGGCTGATTCAACAATGCCGGCAAATCCTCGAACACCTCGCCAACCATCAACTCGGCATTCTTCAACCCCAACGCCGCCAACCGCGCGGTGTTCAGCGCATGGTTCACTTCGCTGGGATGCTGCAACAACAGCACTCGGGTACGGCTGTCGAGGCTCGGAATCAGCGGGCACAGGCAATGGGTTTGCGGACGCAGGCAGCGCGGACATTGGATTCTGGACATTGCTTCTTTTTCCGTTAAGCAGCCTGATTGAGTTGCGCTTTGAGCAAATCGCGAAAGGTCTGGATCAGCGGCTCGCGGCTGCGGCCACGACGCACGATCATCGAAAACGGCGCCTGGTAACCGAAAGTCGCCGGCAGCAGCACTCGCAAATCGCCCTTATCCGCCCAAGCCTGCGCATAGTGCTCCGGCAGGTAACCGATGTAGGCGCCGGACAGCACTAGAATCAGCTGCGCCTCCATACTTTCCACCGTCGCCGCGCTGTGTTTAAAACCGTGGCGCGCCAGTTCCGCCTGACTCCAGTAACCACGGCCGACCATACGCTGCTGGGTGATCACTTGTTCAGGAATGCGCCGCTCGGTGAACAGCGGATGACGACTGCTGCAATACAACCAATGTTGCTCGCGGTAGAGCGGCATGTAGACCAGACCGCTCATGCGCGTGGAGAACGCGCCGATGGCCAGGTCGAGACGGTTATCCTGCACGCCGAGTTGCAGCTCGTAAGGGCTCATCACCGAGAGGTGCAAATGCACGGCCGGGTGTTCCTGGCTGTAGGCGCCAATGGCTTCGGCGAAGGGCAAGGCCTTGTCGCTGACGGTGGAGTCGATCACCCCCAGGTTCAAGGTACCGCGCAGTTCGCCCTTGAGCGCCGCAGCGTATTGTTCGAAGCCTTCGAGTTCGCCGAGCAGGCGCAGGGTTTCCTGGTGAAACAGCTCGCCTTTGCTGGTCAGGCTGAAACCACCCCGGCCGCGATGACAGAGGACAAGACCGAGGGCGGCTTCGAGCTGGCTCATGTAAGTGCTGATGGCCGAGGTCGAGAGGTTGAGCTCTTGCTGGGCGTTGGCAAACCCCTGATGGCGAACCACGCTGACGAAGATGCGCAACAGTTTCAGGTCGGGTAATGCGTTGGCCATGGGGTTCTCCAGCAAAAACACACGTAGACGATGAGACCTGTAGCAGCTGTCGAGCAGCGCGAGGCAGCGTTCGGCTGCGAAGCAGTCGTGAAATCAGGCGACGCGGTGATTCAGGAAAACCTCGCGCTTAGGTTTTACGACTGCTGCGCAGCCGAACGCAGCCTCGCAGGCTCGGCAGCTGCTACATAAGACATTGCGAGTCTATCGCCGTCATTGGCATTAGTTTAGAAAAATCTGAACTAAGTATTTGCCCGTAGCGATTCTTCCCGGCCACTACATTTCGCAGAATCGGCCCACAGCGGTGCCCGTGTCTCTCCGACCGGTCAACCGACATAAATAAAACAACGACGATGAGGCCCTACCCGTGGACAAGACTCTTCACCAACCACTGGGCGGCAATGAAATGCCGCGCTTCGGCGGCATCGCCACCATGATGCGACTTCCCCATTTGCCAACCGCTGCCGGTCTGGATGCTGCCTTCGTTGGCGTCCCGCTGGACATCGGCACCTCGCTGCGCCCCGGCACCCGTTTCGGACCTCGCGAAATCCGCGCTGAATCGGTAATGATCCGCCCGTACAACATGGCCACCGGCGCTGCACCGTTCGACTCGCTGTCGGTTGCCGACATCGGTGACGTGGCGATCAACACGTTCAACCTGCTGGACGCGGTACGGATCATCGAAGAGTCCTACCACAAAATCCTCGAACACAATGTGATCCCCCTGACCCTCGGCGGCGACCACACCATCACCCTGCCAATCCTGCGTGCGATCCATAAGAAGCACGGCAAGGTCGGCCTGGTGCACATCGACGCTCACGCCGATGTGAACGACCACATGTTCGGCGAGAAAATCGCCCACGGCACCACCTTCCGTCGCGCTGTCGAAGAAGGCCTTCTCGACCCGGACCGCGTAGTGCAAATCGGTCTGCGCGCTCAGGGCTACACCGCTGACGACTTCAACTGGAGCCGTAATCAGGGCTTCCGTGTGGTTCAGGCCGAAGAGTGCTGGCACAAATCCCTGGCACCACTGATGGCCGAAGTTCGCGAGAAAGTCGGCGGCGGTCCGGTGTACCTGAGTTTCGACATCGACGGCATCGACCCGGCCTGGGCACCTGGCACCGGCACCCCGGAAATCGGTGGTCTGACGACCATTCAGGCGATTGAAATCGTTCGCGGCTGCCAAGGCCTCGACCTGGTCGGTTGCGATCTGGTAGAAGTCTCGCCCGCTTACGACACCACCGGCAACACCTCGCTGCTGGCCGCGAACCTGCTGTACGAAATGCTCTGCGTACTGCCTGGCGTAGTCCACCGCTGAGGATTGCTCGTGAACGAACGTGATCAGGTACTCCAGGCCGCTGCCGATCTGGTAGCCGCCTTTGCCCGTAACGACCGCGAAGCTTACTTCGGCGCCTTCAGCGCCGACGCCAGCTTCGTGTTCTACACCCTCGAACATCCCCTGCTGTCGCGCGATGCCTATCAGGCATTGTGGGACACCTGGCGCTCGGAGGATGGCTTCGAGGTGCTTTCGTGCACCTCAAGCAACGCCTTCGTCAGCCTGCAGGGCGACGTGGCGATTTTCATCCATGACGTGGCCACCGAGCTGCGCATGCAAGGGGAGCAACACTTCAGCCAGGAGCGCGAGACGATTGTGTTTCGCCGACAACAACAAGGCCTATGGCTGGCCTGCCACGAACATTTGTCCGCGATGCCGGAAGGGCTGCCAACCCCTTAGCCAAACAGGTGACGCTCACACACGATGAGCGCGCCTTTATGATCGGAGCTGATCATGAATAACAACAACAAAGACCAAAGCCTTACGCACATTGAAACCTACGGGGTCGAACAGATCCCGGACAGTGAACGCACCGCAGGCCCGACGGATTTGTTCCGGATGATCTTCGGTGGTTCCAACACGTTTGCCACCGCTGTGCTCGGCAGTTTCCCGGTACTGTTCGGCCTGTCTTTTCAGGCGGGCGTCTGGGCGATTGTGCTGGGCGTGCTGCTGGGCTCGCTGATCCTCGCGCCCATGGGCCTGTTCGGTCCGATCAATGGCACCAACAACGCCGTGTCTTCCGGTGCGCACTTCGGCGTGCACGGGCGGATCGTCGGTTCGTTTCTGTCGCTGTTGACCGCCATCGCCTTCTTCTCGCTCTCGGTGTGGAGTTCGGGTGATGCGCTGATCGGTGGCGCCAAACGCCTGATCGGCCTTCCGGAAACCGACCTGACCCTGGGCCTGGCCTACGGTCTGTTCGCGATCCTGGTGCTGACCGTTTGCATCTACGGTTTCCGCTTCCTGCTGTGGGTCAACAAGATCGCAGTGTGGAGTGCCAGTCTGTTGTTCCTGCTGGGCATCTTCGCCTTCGTCGGTCCGTTCGATGTGAACTACGCCGGCACCGTCAGCATGGGCCAACCGGGTTTCTGGGCCGCCTTCATCGGCGCGGCGCTGGTGGCGATGAGCAACCCGATTTCCTTCGGCGCGTTCCTCGGTGACTGGTCGCGTTACATCCCGCGTGACACCTCCAAGCGTCGGATCATGGCGGCGGTGGTGATCTCGCAGATCGCGACCTTCATCCCGTTCCTGTTCGGCCTCGCCACTGCCACCATCGTAGCGATCAAGGCGCCGGACTACATCGCGGCCAACAACTACGTCGGCGGCCTGCTGGCCGTTTCGCCGAGCTGGTTCTTCCTGCCGGTGTGCCTGATTGCGGTGATCGGCGGCATGTCCACCGGCACCACCTCGCTCTATGGCACCGGGCTGGACATGTCCAGCGTGTTCCCTCGTGTGCTGTCGCGGGTCAAGGCAACGTTGCTGATCGGCGTGATGTCGATTGCCTTCATCTTCATCGGGCGCTTCACAGCGAACCTGGTGCAGAGCGTGTCGACCTTCGCCGTACTGATCATCACCTGCACCACCCCGTGGATGGTGATCATGATCATCGGCCTGCTGGTGCGTCGCGGCTTCTACTGCCCGGATGACCTGCAAGTGTTCACCCGCGGCGAGAAAGGTGGCCGTTACTGGTTCACGCATGGCTGGAACTGGCGTGGGCTGGGTGCCTGGATCCCGAGCGCTGCGGTGGGCTTGTGCTTTGTGAACCTGCCTGGGCAGTTCGTGGGTCCGCTCGGTGAACTGGCCGGCGGCATCGACATCAGCTTGCCGGTCACCCTTGGCCTGGCGTCGCTGGTGTACCTAGCGCTGTTGAGCCTGTTCCCGGAATCGGCCGCGGTGTTCGGTCCAAACGATGCACGCAGCAACGGCACGGATTCGCTCGCTAAACCGGCGATGCGACAAGTCGCCTGACTCAACGCATTACCTGTGTGGGAGCGGGCTTGCTCGCGAAGACCGCGGCACATCCAACATTGATGTGACTGACAGACCGCTTTCGCGAGCAAGCCCGCTCCCACCAGGAATTGATTTCAGCCTCACCATAAAAAAGACAATCGGAGACACGCCATCATGGCATTGGATTTATTCGTCGTACTCATCTATGCCGCCGCGATGCTGATACTCGGCTACTACGGCATGCGCAAGGCCAAGACCCACGAAGACTATTTGGTCGCCGGTCGTAACCTGGGCCCGACCCTGTACATGGGCACGATGGCTGCCACCGTTCTGGGCGGCGCGTCCACAGTGGGTACCGTGCGCCTGGGCTACGTCCATGGCATTTCCGGTTTTTGGCTCTGCGCCGCACTGGGTTGCGGGATCGTGGCGCTAAACCTGTTCCTCGCCAAGCCGCTGTTGAAGCTGAAAGTGTTCACCGTCACCCAGGTGCTGGAAAAACGCTACAACCCGATGGCTCGTACCGCTAGCGCCACAATCATGCTGGCCTACGCCCTGATGATCGGTGTGACATCGATTCTGGCCATCGGTACCGTTCTGCAAGTGTTGTTCGGCCTGCCATTTTGGATCTCTGTGCTGCTGGGTGGTGGCGTGGTAGTGATCTACTCGACCATCGGTGGAATGTGGTCGCTGACCCTGACTGACATTGTCCAGTTCGGCATCCAGACTGTAGGCCTGATGTTCCTGTTGCTGCCGATCTGCCTGTACCGCGTAGGCGGCTGGGATCAACTGGTCGCCCAATTGCCGGCCGCCAGCTTCAGCTTCACCAGCATTGGCTGGGACACCATCATCACTTACTTCATGATCTACTTCTTCGGCATCCTGATCGGTCAGGACATTTGGCAACGGGTGTTCACCGCCAAGAGTGAAAAAGTGGCCAAGTACGCCGGCACCTCGGCCGGGATCTACTGCATCATCTACGGTTTGGCCTGTGCCCTGATCGGCATGGCCGCTCACGTGCTGATTCCGGATCTGGACAACGTCAATAACGCCTTCGCCGCCATCGTCAAACTGTCTTTGCCGGACGGTATCCGTGGTCTGGTGATTGCTGCAGCACTGGCAGCCATGATGTCCACCGCCAGCGCCGGCCTGCTGGCCGCATCGACCACCCTGACCGAAGATCTGCTGCCGAAACTGCGTGGCGGAAAACAGCCGAACGTTAACGTCAACCGCCTGTTTACCTTACTGACCGGCATCGTGGTGCTCGGCATCGCGCTGGTCGTAAACGATGTGATCAGCGCGCTGACCCTGGCTTACAACCTGTTGGTAGGCGGCATGCTGATCCCGCTGATGGGTGCGATCTTCTGGAAGCGCGCAACCACCGCCGGCGCTATCGCCAGCATGGGCCTGGGCTTCGCCACAGCGTTGGTGTTCATGTTCAAAGACGGTCTGGATGCCAACACCCCGATCTACTACAGCCTCGGCGTTGGTCTGGTGAGCTTCGTGCTGGTCAGCCTGATGTCCCGTCGCCCGGTAATGGTGGCTAACGCCGCCTAAGCTGAACATAACGACTTGATGCTTTCTTCGACGGGTGTGGCGTCGGTTGCCACACCCGTTTTTTTTCGTCTGAAGGAAACTGCTTATGAAGATCGTCAGCCGCGATCAGTGGTTCGAGGTGAAACAGCTCAGTGACGGCATTCGCCTGATTCACGAGCCTTACATCCGCCCCTTCTATCGCTGCAACCTCTGGCACATTCAGGGTCGTGACAAGGACTTGCTGCTGGATAGCGGTTCCGGGCTGGTCAGCCTGCGCGAGCAACTGCCATGGATCACCGAACGGCCGCTGGTCGCCGTGGCGAGTCATTGCCATTTCGACCACATCGCCGGGCATCACGAATTTCCTGAACGGTTGGTGCATCCGGCTGAAGCGCAGATCCTCGCGTCACCGGACGGCGAGAACACGCTGAGCACGGCGTTTGTCGGTGACGAGATGTTCGAAGCGCATCCCGACTGCTCGTTGTGCTACGCCGAATACCGGGTCAAAGCTGCTCCAGCCACCGGCCTGATCGAAGAAGGCGACGTGCTGGATCTGGGCAACCGCACGCTGCAAGTGCTGCATACGCCGGGGCATTCACCGGGCGGCATCAGCCTGTACGAAGCGGCGACCGAGACGCTGTTCAGCGGCGACATCATCTACGACGGGCCGCTGATCGAAGACGCCTATGCCCGCAGCCTGAAGCGTTTGCGCGAGTTACCGATCCGCACGGTGCATGGCGGGCATTTCGGGAGTTTTTCCGGGGAACATTTGCACACGATGATTGACGAGTGGCAGCGCTTGCACGCCTGAAGCCTGCTGTACTCAGCCCCAGGGACGACAACAATAACGCCCTCGAAAAACCACCATGAAAAGAGCTGCCGTTCGTGCTGCCGTGCATCGTTTCATCCGCCGCCTGCTGGAGGGTCAGGATGACTTCGACGACAACGCGAGCCTCGCGCAATTGGGATTGGAAAAAGAAGATATCGAAGAGCTGATCTTCCATCTGGAAGATGAGCTGGGTATGACAGCATTTACGGCGTGCTCAAATCGGGCAAGCCTTATGACCCGAAACTTGCGCTTGCTCGGTGAGGTTCAAGACGGTATCTACAGGTACATGGGCAATCGCAGCATTGGCGCGACTCCCTGTAGGAGCTGCCAAAGGCTGCGATCTTTTAGGCCTTGACGCGTTACCGGCGGCGCTGCTGGCGTCGGCGTTGTTCGTCGTCAGTGCGAATAGGCACAGGTTGCAGAGGCGGTTCGATCAAACCGAGTGCAACACCCAGATCGTGCAGCCAGTTTTGGATTTTCTCTTTCATGGTGCCCCCTTCAGGGTAGTGCCGAGTGACCAAAATTCTGTAGCCACTTCGCACTGATAATAGTCCGATGTCCTACGTAATGCTCGCCCAAAGTCGCAATGATCTGTTACTGAATTGATCAAAATAGCTGACCGATAGTTCAAGCTATCGCCCGAGCCTGACCCGGCGCCGACGGATAGACCAATTGTTGCTGCTCAAGCCAGGCGTTCAAGTTCGCCCCAACCATGCCTTTGCGCCACATCAGCCACGTGGTGGCACTGGCAAATGGCTCGGCCAACGGATGCACCGCCACGCTTTCCCGTCCCGGCAGGCTGGCAAGCATCGACTCTGACATCAGCGCCACGCCTGAGCCGGCGATCACGCAGGCAAGCATCCCCGGATAAGACTCGATTTCCATCGCCCGGCCCATGGCCGCGTGGTAATGGGAGAACCAGGCTTCCAGGCGCATGCGGTAGGAACAACCCTGCCGAAAGGTGAACACCGACCTCCCTTCCACATCCAGCGCGCTGAGGATCGGCGGGTGATCGGCCTCGCTGATCAGCACCAGCCGTTCGTCGCACAACGGCACGCCGTCGAGCCCGGCCAGTTCCAGCGGACCATCCACCAACGCCGCATCGAGACGACCGGTAAGCAAACCTTCAAGCAATTCGCCGCTTGGCCCGGACTGCACTTGCAGGTTCACCGCCGGGTAAGTGCGGTGATAACGCGCCAACAACCCCGGCAGATGAATCGCCGCCGTGCTGTACATCGTGCCGAGTACAAAGTCCCCGGCCGGTTGCCCGCCCTGCACCGCCGCTTGAGCTTCGTCGCGCAAATTGAACAACTTGGCGGTGTAGTCCAGCAGGACTTTTCCCGCAGGCGACAACTGCAAACGCTGACGTTCACGCACGAACAGTTCTACGCCGAGTTGCTCTTCCAGCTGTTTAAGCCGGGTCGACAGGTTCGACGGCACCCGGTGCAGGCGTTCGGCAGCACGGGTGATGGAACCCTCCTGCGCTACCGCCTGGAAAATCCGCAATTGGCTGAACTCCATGCAATTCTCCAAATCAGAACAAGTTACTCACTATTATTCATTTTAAAAGAAAGTCAATCAGTCCTAGCCTGACGGTCATTGATCCTCTGTCGGAATTCAGACTATGTCCCCTCTGATTCGCTTACTCGCCAGTTTCATCGCCCTGATGATGGCCATGGGCATCGGGCGTTTCGCCCTCACGCCTCAGTTGCCGCACCTGCTCAGCGAAGGTCAGATCGATCTGACCGCCGCCGGTCTGATTGCTGCGGCCAACTACCTCGGCTACTTCGTTGGCGCGGTGGACGCGATGTTCTCTCGCCGTCCCGATCAGGTTCGTCGGCGGCTGCTGGGTGGTTTGTGGCTCTGTGCATTGCTGACGTTGGCATCGGTCTGGGCCAACGGGTTTTGGTCCCATCTGGTGCTGCGGTTCGGCACCGGCGTGGCCAGCGCCTGGGTGCTGGTGATGATCACTGCGTTGAGCCAGCCACTGGCCGCGGCGGCCGGTCGCCCACGGCTTGGCGCCCTGGTATTTGCCGGACCGGGTTTGGGGATTTTTCTGACGGGCTTGTTGGCCTTGGGATCGAACCTGCTGGGGCAGACTTCTGCAGCCTTGTGGCTGGTGTATGCCGGCGTCGGGCTGGCGATGCTGCTGGGGATCCTGCCGTTCCTGCCGCAACCGGCCACGACCGTGGCCACCGCCCCCAGCGTCGCTGGCTCGGGAAATCATGGCATCGGCCGTTTAGGCGTGGTCTATGGGCTGTACGGTTTGGGCTACATCATTCCGGCCACTTTCCTCTCGCAAATGGCCAACGCGCAGTTCCATGGCCAATGGCAGGCCGACCTGTTCTGGCCTTGCTTTGGCCTTGCTTCAGCCATCGGGGTGGTGCTGGTGAGTCTGCGTCGACAACACCCGCAGGGCACTCGTTATTGGCTGATGGCGACGTTGTGGCTACAAGCCGCCGGGGTCTTTGCTTGCTTGCTGGGCAGCGGCTCAGGCCTGGCCTTGGGCGTGATCCTCTGCGGCACGCCGTTCCTGGCCTGCATGCAGCTGGTGATGCAACGTTCCCGGGAACTGGCGCCCCACGCCACCCAGCGCAACGCAGGGCTGCTGACCGCGTGCTTCGCCGTGGGTCAGCTCAGCGGGCCGTTGCTGGCGGCGTTGAGCAGCCATTTCAGTGGTGGTTTGCAGCCAGCGCTGGTGTTCGCCGGCGGTGGTTTGATTGTCGCTGGCGGTCTGTTATTGCGTCCGGTCAGCTCTGCCCAAGGGCTTTGCGCAAACGACGGCGCACCCACTGCTCAGCGCTGACAAACGTGATGCCCAACAACACCAGCACCGCGCCGATAACGAAGTTGAAGCTCAGCTCTTCGCCCAGCAGCACCACGCCGAACGTGACGCCGAACAGCGGCGTCATGAACGAAAACACGGCTAGGTTCGCCGCCAGATATCGGCGCAACAGCCAGAACCAGGTCAGGTAACTGAAGAACGACACCACCAATCCCTGGAACAACACACTGGCCACCGCCACGGTGGTCAGGCTGACGTGGGTGACCTGGCCGCTGAGGATCGCGATCAGCAACAGGCCTACGAAACCGACAATCAATTGATAGAACAGCGTCAGGGTCACCGGCGCTTCTGACAGGCGCGAAGCGCGCACCACCACTGTGGTTGCCCCCCATGACGCGCCAGCCAGTACGCCCAGCGCATCGCCCATCAACATGCGGTGATCGAGGTTGTCCCAAGACACCCCACCGGCAAAGGCGATGGCGATCCCGACGAAGGCGAGGAAAATCCCCAGCCACTGGACCGGCCTTAAACGCTCACTCGGCAACAGCCAATGAACTCCCAATGCGGTGAAGATTGGCGCGGTGTAAAGAAACACCGACATGTGCGCGGCGGTGGTCAGTTGCAAGCCTTCGGAAATGAAGAAGAACTCCAGGCCAAAAAGCGCGCCAGCCAGTAAGCCACCGCGCCAGGTGTTGCCCACTTGATCCCAGCCGCCCTTCCAGCAGATCAACACTCCTACGAGCAACGCGGAAATACCCGAGCGCCCAGCGGCCTGCATGACCGGCGCGATGTCTGGCGCCGCCCACTTGATCATCACTTGCTGAATACCCCAGATCAGGCACAACCCGATCATCACTTGCAGGGCAAACCCATCGGCGCTGCGCCGGGTGGCGCTCACCGGAACACCTCGACAACACAAAACATGGCAGTACTCGCAACAGGGGCCGGCGCGAGGTCAGCTTAGTTCAATGCGATCGGCATGAATGACGATCTGGCCGTTCTTGTACAACGCACCAATGGCCTTTTTGAAGTTACCTTTGCTCACGCCAAACATACTGCTGATCACCGTCGGGTCGCTCTTGTCACTGACCGGCAGGCTGCCATTGTTGTCGCGCAACTTGGCGAGAATCTTCGAGTTCAGGCTGGTGGCGGCTTCTTCGCCGACCGGTTGCAGGCTCAGGCTGATCTTGCCGTCGGCACGGACTTCTTTGATAAAGCCCTTCTCTTCTTTACCGGCGCGCATGAACTTGAAGATTTCGTTCTTGTGGATCAGCCCCCAATGCTTGTTGTTGATAATCGCCTTGAAGCCCATATCGGTGGCTTCGGCAACCAGCAAATCAACTTCCTGGCCAGGGGTGTAGTTGCCCGGGGTCTTGTCGAGGTAGCGGTCCAGACGCGCGGTCGCGGTGATGCGGCGGGTGTGCTTGTCGAGGTAGACGTGCACCACGACATACTCGCCGGCGGTCATCTGGCGCTTTTCTTCGGAGTACGGCAGCAACAGATCCTTCGGCAAGCCCCAATCCAGGAAAACACCGATGCTATTGACTTCAACGACTTTTAAACTGGCGAACTCACCGACCTGAACTTTCGGCTTTTCGGTAGTTGCGATGAGTTTGTCATCGCTGTCCAGATAAATAAAAACGTTGAGCCAGTCTTCATCTTCGCTGGGAATATCTTTGGGAATATAACGATTAGGCAGGAGGATTTCGCCATCCGCGCCACCGTCCAGATATAAACCGAAATTAGTGTGTTTAACCACTTGCAAACTGTTGTAGCGCCCGACTAAAGCCATTTCCAATACCCTCATTGCGTGGGCGGCATTCTACCCGGTTTTGCGGGCCGCGTTCGCTGGCCAGCCCGGTGGCGCAAGAAAATCCTCTGAAGGGCTTAATTTTCCTGGGTTTTACCGCACGCGCCTGGCCGCTCGTCAGGCCGTTCTGGCGATTTGCGCGCCTACGCACCAGGCAGAAAACCGTAATTTTTCACGATCGTTCTTAGTTAAAACAGCAGCTTAGAGGCCTATTCAGAATAATAACTTGTGATTAATTCTTCATCTTCCCTGTGTATTTCGGGGGGATATTTACCAAGCAATTGTCAAGTATTTCCTGTACGATGCCTGGCCAAGTTAATTTTCTATAGGTTAATGGCCGCCATGCGTGTAAAAGCATCCAACAGCAAAGCAAAGCCAGCTCCAGCCGTTGAAACCAGCGAATCGATCAACAACCAGATTGCTGCGTTCCTCAAGTCCGGCGGAGAGATCCAGCAAATTGCCAAAGGCGTCAGCGGCCAGACGTTCGGCCCGTCCAAGCAGATCACTCTGGGCAAGAAGTAACTTCCCCAAGATCCGCCGCGTCACCTGGTCCCTAAGCGCTTTGAGCTTCGAAGCGCTTGGACTGGAACCCTCCTCGCAACACCCCCACAAACAAACCAATATTTCAAAAATCGACGAACGGCCCTCGATTCGCCGGTATGCTTACACACGTCTAGATCAAGCGTTTCAGTAGGTTTTCAGTGCCTGCACCTCGCTGTCATGGAGTGACGCATGCTCAAACCCTCCTATTTATTGCTCGGCACCCTGCTGTCGTGTTCGGTCGCCAATGCGCAAATCTTTCAGCGTGAACTGGGCGACTTCGATCTCAAACTCGGCACCACCCCCAGCCGCAGCATGGCCCAAGGGCTGGTCAAACCTTCCAGCACCGGCTCGTTCCACGGTGGTCTCGACCTGAGTCACGACAGCGGTTTTTACGTGGGCCAATGGGCACCGAGCATGGGTTTAACGTCAGGGGCCAACCTTGAAGTCGATTCCTACATGGGGTTCAAACAGCCTTTCGACAATACCCTCGGGTACGAAGTCGGCATGATCCGATACAGCTATCCGAAAGTAGACACCCTCGACAGCCAGGAGCTTTTCGGTGGTCTGACCTTTCTGGGCAGCCGTTTCGGCGCAGCCTTCAGCAACGACCCGGACAAACAGAACAGCACCGTATTCGCCGACCTCGGTGGCAATCAACCGTTCGGCATCGGGATCAGCATGAAATACACCACCCACCAGCTCAACACGCCGGTGTCCGTCGACGGTGGGTATGTAGGCAGTTTCACCGACTGGTCCGTGCAACTTTCCCGTCCGTTCATGGGCGTCGACCTGGACCTGATCTACAGTGACTCCAGCCTGAGCGGCAACAGCTGCTCCGCCTATTCCGGGCACAACAGCCAATGCGACGGGTTGGTCACTCTCAAGGCCGAACGCGCCTTTTACTGATCGGCTGAACTGCGAGGCTCATCCTGCGTTCACATAGAGAAGCCCATTAAAAAAGCCAGGCCTTCGCAAAGGATTCGCCCATGTCGCGCTGGTTGAAGTGTCTCGCCATCGTTATCACCCTCAGTCTCGCCCTCGGTGCGTGCAGCCGCGTGGGCCTGGCCTATCGCAACCTCGACGTGATCATCCCGTGGACGCTCAGCGACTACCTGGACATGCACGGCGAGCAGAAAGGCTGGCTCAACTCGCGCCTCAAGGAACACCTGAGCTGGCACTGCACCACGCAACTGCCGGGCTACCTCGATTGGCTGGATCGCCTGCAGGTCATGGTCGAGACCAACCAGGTCACAGACGCTGCGCTGCAAACCCGCGTCCAGGAAGCCAAAGCCGCCATCACCCAAACCGCCCGGGAAATCACCCCGTCGGCCATTGAGTTGTTACAGGGGCTGGATGACAAGCAAGTCGCGGAAATGAACGACGCCTTCGCCAAGGACCAGCGCAAACGCCAGGAGCAATATCTCAAACCGCCTCTCGATCAACAGATCAAGGCGCGCAGCCAGCGTATGGAAAAACGCCTGAACGACTGGCTCGGCCCGCTCAGCGCAACCCAGCATCTACGCGTTGTCGCGTGGTCCAATGCTTTGGGTGACCAGAATACGCAATGGATCGCCAACCGCGTCCACTGGCAGAAGCAGTTCAGCGCGGCGGTTGCGCAGCGCCAGAGTCCAGAATTCCCACAGCGCATCGAGACGCTTCTGGTGAATCGAGAGAGCTTGTGGACGCCCGCTTATCGCCAGGCCTACGCCAGCACCGAAGCCCAGGCACGGGCGTTATTTGTGGACTTGATGGCCGAAAGCACGCCGGAACAGCGCCAGCGATTGCTGAAGAAAATAGAAGGGGTGAGGAAGGATTTCAGTGATTTGAAGTGTCTGAAGGCAGCAAAACAGAGCTAAGTGCTACGCAAATCCAATGTGGGAGCGGGCTTGCTCGCGAATGCAGTGTGTCAGGCAACGATAAGTTAACTGTCACACCGCTTTCGCGAGCAAGCCCGCTCCCACATTGGATTTGCGCGTTTTCAGGCAATCTGCGCCTTCGACGCCACCTCATCAAACGTCACCTCATCCAGCGCATCTTCCTGCTCATCCAACACCTGCCGCGGATGGTCATTGCCCGGAATACTGCTGTCGATCAGGCTCAACAAACTCGAGCCACGCGGCGTCAAAATGTAGTTCGAACCGTTGCCACCCTGCTCCTCAGGCCGAGGCTCAATATAGCCGCGCGCCAACAGTAACTTTTCATACTCACCGGCCACCGCTTTCAGGTGATCCAGGTTCTCAATCTCCTCGCCCTCCGCCGCTTTTTCCGCCGCGTACTGCTCAGCGTAGGGCCGTGGCGTGAAGCTATGGCCGGCGCTGTTCTGCACCTCGTGCAGCAAGCGTTCAATCAAATCCCAGTTATAAGTCGTCATCCTGATTCAACCTCCAGTGCCCGCGAGTGAGATGGCCTTCATAGGGTGTGACCGGCGCGGCTCGTAGCCGTTCAGCCGAGGTTTTTGCCTGTACCGACCGGCGGCATGTCGAATTGGGCGTAGGCCAAACGACTAGGCTGTGTAAGTCACCTCCCAGCACCCCGCAGGAGAAACCCAATGAACATTCAGAATCATCCCGTCGTCTCCCGAGAAGAATGGCTCGCCGCCCGCAAGCATCACCTGGCCCACGAAAAAGCCTTCACCAAAGAACGAGACAAACTCAGCGCCGAACGCCGCGCCCTGCCCTGGGTGAAAATCGACAACGACTACCGTTTCCAGGGCCCGAACGGCGAACTGAAACTGGCTGACCTGTTCGGCGGCCGTAGCCAGTTGGTCATTTACCACTTCATGTTTGGCAAAGGCTGGGACGAAGGCTGCTCCGGCTGCTCGTTCCTGTCCGACCACATCGACGGCGCCAACCAACACCTGGCCCATCATGACGTCGCCGTGGTGGCGGTTTCCCACGCACCGTTCGCCGAATTCCAGGCTTTTAAACGGCGCATGGGCTGGAAATTCGATTGGGTGTCGTCAGAAGGCTGCGACTTCAATTACGACTTCGGCGTCTCGGCCCGAGCAGAAGACGTCACTGCTGGTAAAGCCACCTACAACTACAAAAAAACTGACGGCGCCGAAGAAGAGCTCCCCGGTCTCAGCGTGTTTTATCGCAACGAGGCCGGTGAAATCTTCCACACCTATTCCACCTATGCCCGAGGCCTGGACATGTTGGTTGGGGCTTACAACTACTTGGACCTGACGCCCAAGGGGCGTAATGAAGAGGAAATCATGGAGTGGGTAAGGCTTCATGATCGGTATGACGACGAGGCGCCAGCCGGCTGCTGCCATGGGGGGTAGAGCATCTGCCGAACACCCTATCCCAAACACCGCAAATCAACTGTGGGAGCGAGCTTGCTCCGGGCGGCGATCCGACGATGACTGACAAACATTCAACACTGATATCGACTGATACACCGCTATCGTTGGATCGCCGCCCGGAACAAGCTCGCTCCCACAGATGTCGGCAGTACTTAGTCATCAGCAATTTGCCAAGCGACTGTCCGACCGCACCAGGACATTTTCCCCTACATCAAATTCAGAACTGGGGCTCTGTACCGCTGGGAGGCTGATCCTTATAGTCAAACCGTCGCCCAAAAGGCGACCGGGTTTGGCGACCTGATCATAGAGAGTCCTTTTTAATTACGAGAGACTCCACCTATGGATAGATACATGCCCCTCACCGGAATCGACCTGATCCCGGCATCACTGCTCATCGACACCCAAGCGCCGCTCGACGTCCTGCAAGCCATGGCGGATTACCGCATCCGCACTGTCACTCAGGCGCTGGAGAACATCGCCTTTCGTGCCGAGATTGGTTGCGACACGGTTGTGCTATCTGACTTTTCTAAACTGCTGGCCATACCATTGCGCGATGGCTGTGATTTGATGGATGTGATTAGCAGACGGTTGCGGGCGCAGGCTGCGGAGTGAATGAAAATGGGCGACCTGTGGGTCGTCCGTTTTTAATGCCTGCTCAATTTTTGGAATACACGAATCAAAGGACGAATAAAGGCTTTCTCCATACTCCATCCCAAACAAATATATCCGCCTCCTTTATGTCCCGGCCCAAGCTAATCATATTTAAATTCAACCGCCAACTTACTGACAGCAACATCCAATGCAATTACGCAGCCACTCCAGATCGGACACCCACCCGTCATTCCGTTCTGAATATAGATTTTTCGAAGTTTTACAAGACAATCAAATAATTCTGAATCCACTTGAGCGCTGACGGGGCTAAACCAGTCCTGTTTACCTTCCTCGTCCACATAATCAAATAGAAGCTGGCAATGATCGTTCTCTGGAGATAGCTCCGCCTCGACTATGACCTTCATAGCCGTCGCGGGGGATGTGTCCAGCAAAATCTGCCCGAGTTGCAGATAAATATCGTCTTCGCTCATTATTCATACCCCTCCGGGACCATTCTGGTGAGTGATCAACCATGTTTAAATCGAAGAGCCACTGCCCCTCAGGAAAATGTGATCTGTACTTGTTTATCTCAACCAAACCAAATAAATCTTCCCTTTTACATTGAGGGCACGCTCGTCACGGGAATGCGTTCCTGAGGCTGCGTTATATCGTAGCTATGCTGCTCACAGCGGCTACCAACAAACTGGAACTCCACCAAATTTCGTCCTTACACTGCTACAACTTAGAGCTCTACTCCTCTGGGCGAAAGTTAATATATAAAGTTTCAATCACCGCACCCTCTACTTCGTCAATATCAGGCACATAAAAACTCATACCTAATTTTTCAACATCGAAACCGTCGTCATCAATAGCTGGGTGTATTCCCTCTCGACGAAACAAGTCCAGCACCTTAGAAGATTCCTCTCCCACCAGCAAATGTCCTTTCCAGGTAAACTTGCTTCCCCGGAAAAACTCAACCCCTTTCACCACATCATTTACATCGTAGTAAACATGCAGATGATGAAGATTAAAAGCGTCGGTCGTGTTCAATGCTGCTGTCGTTTTTTTGAACTCTTTGAACCCGCCACCCAAAACTCTACGAGCCTGCGGCCTAGACAATGTTCCATTCAAGGGGCCGACCGCACCGGATTTAAAATACGTAAAATCCATTCCCTACCTCCTAAAGTCGCTTGGATTTAGCTTGGAGGCATAGTCCAACATTTGCTTGATGCCTTCGTCATATTTATGACCAAATTTACTTCTGATGTCATCCACGTCCATCTGAATAGCATCCATCAGCCTGCCTTCCTCAAGCAACTCCTTCTGTTTTGCCCTGTAGGCTTTGGCTTCTGCACTGCGACCGTAGCTTGCAGTCAACTCGTGATCTGCCGGATCCATCTTGACCGCCGGGCCGTTCCGACTACTGATCGGAGCGCCCTTATAGCAACCCTGTGCAGGACAGTGGTGAGAATCTAAACCGTCGTTTCGAGGTTTGGTCGTATCCCTGTGCGCGCCACCCAGGACGTCATTTGGATCCCTTTTCTCTGCAACCTGAATGATCCTACCGCCAGCCTTAATCCCCAGCGTCTTGAACTCACCCACCACAGCATCAATCAGAAATTCGACAGCAACAACGTACGGATCGCCTTTCAGAACGCTGTCGGCATTCGATTTAGCCTCGCTGTGTTCTTCCTCCATGTACTTCAGAGTACGGTCGGTCAGCGCGGCCGCCAGCTTGATTGCCGCTTCCTCTTTCTTCTGCTGGTATTGTTCCCCAATCGTCAGGTCGATCGCCGCATGGGCTGCCAAGCTGACCGCAAATTTCAATGGTCCCATGATCGCCTGAAGAGACAGCGAAATGGCCTGAATTTGTTCTACCGGGAGCTTGCCGGCAGTTTCCAAAGCCTTTATGAGCGGGTTGAGCATGGCCTCGCCTGCGTTGCGAGGGAGAGGATCAATTTCTGTCCATCCGAGCTGTACTACATCGCCCTTTTTCCAGTCAGACTGGGTGTTATCAGTGGTATTTTTGTTGTCGTTGAGGACATGCAGTTGTCCATCATAAGCCGCCGCTTGATTAGCAAAATCACCCAGTGCTTTCAGCACACTCTCATCCAGTGACTCAAGCGCTTTCGGATCGGCACCTGCGCGCACAAGATTCTTGGTGATTGCAAGGGCACGCTCGTCGCCAAACATGTCCCACACGTTTTTCGGCACATCGCTGTTATCCACGTGCTGCGCCTGGATTTCATACCATTTGTCGTCAATGGCAGTTAAAAGCTTGGTGACCTGCTCCTTCTGGTTCTTGGGGAAATCAACGACGTTGTTCTTCCAGTCATTGACGGTCTTTACCGGATCCATGACCGCATCAATCGAATAACTGCTGGCATACAGATCCGTACGATGCTCCTCATCCCGAGTCACTTCGTAAGCCTTGTTCACATCGCGATTGAGCCCGGCCGTTGAGTCCTGCCCAGTAGCCTTGTCATGGCGCACGACAATCTCGCCCGCCCCCACTGTGGCGTTCAGCGTCTGCTCACGATCCTTGGTGTAGTTGTAACCCTCCACCGCCCAACTGTTCTTATCCGGGGCTTCCATGCCTTTGTTAGGTTTGTCGGCTTGGGAGCCACCCTCCGCGCCGTAGCTACCACTGACATTCAGGTAGTAACCGTGCTCGTTGTCCTTGCCGGTGATGTTGCGGAAACCCAGGGTATCGGTATCCAGCTTGAGATTGCCGTTGTCGGCGGTCAGTACTGCGCCATCCAGCTGCGTGTGACCTTCGGTGCGGATATCGACTTTGCTTTTACCGCTGATCACCGTCTGGTTTTCGACCCAGTTGGTCTGGCCAGTGGTTTTGCCATACCCGACCGAACCACTGACACCGTAAAACGAACCAGTGATGCTCAGGTCCAGTTCCTGCCCACGTGCTTTGCCGGTATCCGGCAACGAGCTCACTGTGAGGTTGCGACCCACATCACCAATGACTTCATCGCCACGCAATGTGGCGCCAGCGATCTTGGTGTCACGTCCACTTTCAAACTCCAGCTTGTTGCCTGCGTACAGATAGGCTTCCTGTTGTTTCACACCCTCACGGTTGAGGTCGCCAATGCCGATGTTGGCGGAGCCATAGATACCAAACCCGTCTTTACCGAGGATGATGCCGCCCTCTGCCCCCCAACTCCGACGATCGTTTTCACTGCTGTAAGCGTTTTGCGCCGATAGCACGTTAAGGTCGTTGCCAGCCTTGAGTTTGATATCCCGCTCGGCAGTGACCTGAGTGGCGACCAGCGTCAGATCGTTTTTCGCATCCAGATTGATGCTGCCACCGGCATTGAGTTGCGTCGCCGTAGAAGTGCCTTGACTCGACTCGCCCTTGTTACCGGAATTACTGATACCGACGCCCAGTTTGAATCCGCCGGAAGTGCCCCCCTTGATGCCGCCCTTGCTTTGGGTCTGATTGTCTTCGCTATTTTCGGCGCCGTGTGCCACATCGAAGGTGATGTTGCGGCCCGAGACATTGATATCGCGCCCGGCATCGAACTGGCTGCCTTTCACGTTGACATCATTTTCAGCTTCAAGCGTGATGTCGCCACCGGCCGACAGACTGGATGGACGATTGGTTATCGATGTCTGGGTGTGAGTCTGGCTGGTACTGGATGAGCCAAGATGACCATCAAACTTGGGCCCGCTAAAGAACTGATCAAGGGCATCGACCGACTTCAGAACGCTGGAACCCTTGCTGACCCCATCCTCACCTTTGCCAGTGCCTTTGAGGCTATCAACAGTGTTGCCATAGTTGTAAGCGACGGTGGTGGTCGAGCCGGTACGTTTCACGCTGTCGCGGGTGGTGACGATGCTGGCTTCTTCCGCCGCATCAATGTTGATGTTGTGACCGGCCTTGAGCTTGATGTTGTTTTCGGCTTGCAGGTCAGAACCCTGCTGATTGATATTCCGACCGGCATTGACGATGAGGTTAAACCCGGCATCGATGGAACTGCCGGCTGCTGTATAACCGCTGCTGTCGACCCCGTGCTTGATGGTTTCATTGCCGACAAACGTGGTGTACCCGTTGTTGTCGACGTTTTGCTTGAGGCCGGTGCTTTTATCGGTTTCCCAACTGTTGCTGCGCTGTTGATCGGTGGAGGCGACGACGTTGACATCACGCCCGGCATCCAGCTTCGCGTTGTTACCGGCGCTGATGCCGCTGCCGATGATATTGATGTCACGGGCCGCATTCAGAATCGCGTCATTTCCGGCGTTGACCTGGCTGCCAACACTGTTGGAACTGACGACCTCGCGCCCCTCTTTGTGTGACGAGTTGACAGTAATGTCACCCCCGAAACTTGGCGTGCCGACCGCCCAGCCAATAGCGTCCTTGAGTGTCAGGCCCAGCTTTTTCTTGTACTCCTCGGCACGGCTGTAGGCCAGATCATCGGAGGACGACAGCGTGATGTCACCGGTTTTGTCCACCAGCCCGGCGTGCAGTTCGGCATCATTTTCGGCATTGACTTCACTGGCGTTCAACCGCACATCGCGCCCCGCCAGAATGACCGCATCGTGGCCAGCATCCAGTTCACTACCGATCTGGGTGACGGTGGTCTGCAGCTGACTCTTGCCGCTGCTCGACATGCCGAACAGACCGGTTTTGGTTTTCTTGCTGTAGTCACCGGTTTCTTCGGTGGCAGACAGGATGGCGACGTCGTTGGTCGCGCCCACCACCAAATCGTTACCGGCCTTCAACTGACTGCCGATGATGGTGACGTTACGCCCGCCATCGAGGCTGACCGCGCCGTCCTCATCTTTGGAGCTGTTGACGGTCAGATCGTGGCCGGCATCAATCACCGAGGCCACATTGGTGCTGTCGTAGCTCTCTTTCTGAGTGGTGCTACTGCGACCGAACGAGCCAGTTTTCTTTCTGTAGTAGTAGGAAGAACTTTCGTCTTTTGCCGAAGCGACGGTGATGTCTTGCACCGCGTCGAGACTGATGTCTTCCTGAGCTTTGATCCGACTGGCGATGATGCCCAAATCGTTGCCGGCATTAAGGGCAATGTCTCGACCAGAGTTCAGCACGGAAGCCTGCTGAGTAGTGCTGTGGCTTTCCTGCGCGCGCTTTTTGCTGCGCGAGACGTAATCACTCTCGTTGGCTGCAGAGGTGATGACGATGTCGTTGCCTGCATCGATCCCGATATCACGTTTGGCGTCGAGGCGACTGGCAACAATGGCTACGTCACGATCAGCGCTGATCGACAGATCCCGGCCAGACGTCACTTCAGCAGCATGCTGGGTAATGGTCTGGTTGAGGAAATGGCTGCCACGCGCATTAGTGCTGCGATCCTGGACTGAGGTGATGTTGACGTCGCGAGTCGCACTTAGATCGAGGTCACGCCCACTCTGCAACACACCACCAATGTTGTTGATGTCACGCCCCGCATCGATACTCAGATCGTTGGCTGCCTCGATCCGTGCCGCGTTATCGAGATAATCGCGATGGAGCAGATTTCCACCCCGACGGACATCAACACCGGTCACGTCACGCTGGTTGATCACATCGCCGTTGGTCGCCGTCAAGGTCACGTCGCGACCGGAAATAATCCCGCCCGATTTATTGACGATGTTATTGCCCGCCTTCAGCGTCAGGCGATCACCTGCCTCGATCAAGCCGGTGTTTGTGAGGTCGTTGCCGGCCTCGGCGGAAAGGTTGTTGGTGGCGCGCAGGGTGCCGGCGTTGTTCAGGTCTTGGCCAGCGATCAGCTTGACGTCGCCGCCCTGGATCAATGCGCCATTGGGTGCCAGACGATTGTTCGCCTGGGCCAGGTAAAGCACCGGCACCAAGACTTTTTCACCGTTCACCACATGCTCTTCGAGCCAGACGATGTCGTGGGTCAGCGCCGCAACTTGCTGTGCGGTGAGAGTTACGCCCATGGACAAGTTCAACTGGTCCTTGCTGGCGATGGCGTTGGTCATCAGGTACTTGAACATGGCTTCGTCAGAGGTCTGACCGTCGAGGAAACGCTGGCCGGTGCGTGCGACGATCGACTGCTGGACCAGGCGTTGCTCAAACAAACCATCGCCCAGGCGTTTGGCGCTGGTGTCCGGGTTGTAGCCGAGGTTCGCCAACAGATAGTCCGAACTCATGAACTGCTTGAGGTTGGTCAGTACCGGGTTGGTTTCGATCAGGTATTTGTGCGGGTTGGAGCGCACGCTGGTGTCAGGCAGTCCCTGCACACGTGGCACGTCGAAGGAAATGTTCCCGCGATTGGGCAACAACACACCGACCGGACCGTCACCGGCGGCAGCATTGACGTTGATCAGAGCGGTCTTGTCGTTGAGATTCACCGACGGGCGACTGGCCAGGGCCAGCTCGCGATTTTTGACCGAGACCGGGTCGTTCTTATCGAACTGGAATTCGGTGGCTTGCCTGACAGGCATGCCGTCCGAACGCTGCGTGTTACCGGCTGAAACGGAACCAATAGTCCAGCTCTGTCCGGGTAGGATCGTCTGCTCGGTGCCGCCTTTACCGCTAAGGCGGAACAGGCCGTTGTCTACCGTTGGCAGGGTGAAGCCAGGCAACGTCAGCGGGTTGACTTGTTGTTGGGCCAAGTCCGGTGGCAGCTGGGAATTAATGCTAATGACGGTTGGGGTAACTTGACCGGCGAGTTGCGTAGCCCCCAGACGAGAGGCGCCGGCTCCCACGGCTACACCGTCACGAACCACACTGTTGGTCAGGTTCTGAGTGGCGTTGATGTAAACCTTGCCACCGGCCTGGACGACTGCATTGGCGTAAGACGACGGACCGCTATAGGTAATGGTGTTTTCAGAAAAGACGGCGTTTTTGACAAAGTCAGGGGCTTCGCTCCTGACTCCATCACTGTAATGTGGACGTGTAAACTCGTAGCTCCCTTCATATTCCACCCATATTGACCCAAACCTAATGTAGCGAATCGCCTCACCACCACTGGAACGCCCCCCTATGCGCTCGAGAGACTCAACGCCTTCGCTGTTCCATACACGCAAGTTTGGACTGATCAAACGTCCATCCCTATACCCGGAGGGACCCGGATCATAAGACGGGTCATTGGCAGCGTTGTAATCCATGATCGCCCGCCACTGATGCAAGGAATCCTTCGCCCCACCAAGCGAGCGTCTTATGCTGTAATCGCCAACCGCCGCCCCCTGGTTAGTGAAGTTCTGCAGATTTAACGACAGGTCGTTTCCTGCACTGATAGTGGAGGCGTTATTCAGTAGCTCTCGACCGTTACCACTAAAGTTTCGACCTGCTGTCAAACTGGCAGATGCCGAGTCCTGAATGATCTGAGATTGGTAGTTTTCCACCCAAACCAGTTATCCAGGGAAATGAGGTGCAAAGCCATCAAACGATGAACATGAGTAGCACTGCAGCCCAATTGCACCCGAAACCAGCCCGCCACCGGTTACCTGAAACACATCCTTGCGGTTCTCGATGTGATCGGCCGCCAAGGTCATATCGCCGACACTTTCGATGGTCCCCGAGATGTTATTGATCGATGAGCTCCAGCCATTGCTTTCATCCCGGGCGATGCTGATGTTGCCCAGGCCATAGATGTCCGCGTAGCGATTGGTGAGCGTCCCCACGCGCAGGGCCATGTCGCCACCACTGAAAATCAGCCCGTTCTGATTGAGCAATGAGTTGCTGTTGATGCGCAAGTTGCCGGCACCACCGAGGGTGCCGCTGTTGGTCAGCGAGGCGGCGTTGACGGTCAGGCTGTCAGCCGATGTGAGTCGTCCCAGGTTGGTCAGGTTGCCACGGCTGGTAACGGTTGCGGTGGTGCCGCCAGTGATACTGGCCGCAGCGGTCAAGTCGATCTGCGAAGCCGTAAGCCCCAGATTCCCGACACTGCTGACCCGTCCGTTTCCGCCGTATGCTCCGCTCAAGTCGAGGCTGAAGGTGCCGTTACTGGCCAGCAGGCCTTCGTTGGACCAATTAACCCCGCTGCCGATGAAACTGTCAGAGCCCAGCAACTGACCGCCTGCGGTTTGTATCAAGTTATTGACGTTAACTCGCAACCGCCCGGCCTGAATCACACTGCTGTTGGTCCAGCTATCGGCATTCAGCGTCAGCCCGCCACGGGTCACCATCGTGCCGCCCGCGTTCATGACGTTGGCCGTCGAGATATCGAACTCACCCACACCGACATGGGTCACGGTACCGCCCGCATTCAAGAAGCTCGGCGTCGCGAGGGTCAGGTCATTGTTGGCCGTTTCCAGCAAACCATTGCGGTTATCGAACAGGCTGCCGATCTGGAAGTTGGTTTTCCCGCTGATACCTAGCGCACGCAGTTTGCCAGTCTGGTTATCGAGGCTGGCGGCACGCACTGCGAGGGTGCCGGCGCTTTCAATCAGGCCGCCGCGGTTGGTGAGATTGCTATCGAGAACGACGTCGATACCATCGCCGCTGATCTTGCCGGCGTTGTTGTTCAGCGCACCGCCAATAACCTTGACCTGGCCTTTGGCGTAAATCCCGCCGTTGCTGTTATCGATAGCAGCGTTGCCAGCGTTAAGCAGAATGTTGCCGGTATTGGCGGCGATGCGTCCGCCGTCGCTGTAGATTCCGCCCAAGGCCTGAAGGTCGAGGCGATTGCCTTCGATCTTGCCGCCCTGGCCGTTGCGCAACACACCCGTCAGGCGGGTCTGCAGCAAACCTTTGAGGCTCGACAGCACACCGGCGCGGCTGTCGAGGCTGGCGGCGGTGATGTTCAGCTCACCGTTCTGGGCGATGACCTTGCCGCCCTGGTTGTCGATAGCACCGCCCTTCACGTCCAGGGTCATTGCCCCCAGACTTTGCAGCGCACCGCCTGCATTGTTGAGAGAGGCCGCTTTGAAATTAACACCGGCATCACGGCTGTAGATCAGACCATCGGCACTGTTGCGAACACTGCCGGTGGCGGTGAGGTCGAGTTGTCCATTGGCGGAAACGGTGCCGTGCTGGCTATTGTTCAAATCGCCGGTCAACAGAGTTAACAGGCTTTGACTAAGCAACTGGCCGCCTTGGTTGTCGATGCTGCTGGAACGCTTGATCACCAGCGGACCGGTGCTGCCGAGCGCACCGTTGGTGTTGGTCAGCGCACCGAGCAAGTCGAGGGTGACGCTGTCGTTGCCGACCAAGCTGCCGTTGCTGTTATCCAGGCTTGTGCCCGTGAACGTCAGGGCTTTTTTGCCAGTGATTTTCCCGGCGTTGTTGTTCAGGCTCGACGCATTGATGTCCAGGGTGTCGCCACTTTCGATCACGCCGCCCGCGGAGTTATTGATCGGGCCTTGGGTCATCGTCAGTGTTTGCTTGCCATTACTGCTGACAACGCCATTGCTGTTGTCGAGGCTGGCAGCGGTGATGGTCACGTTGCCGTTGCCACCCATACCGCCCTTGCCGGTATTGATCAACGCGCCGCTGAGGTTGATGTCCAGATTACCGAACTGACTGGAGACTGCGCCTGCCTGACTGTTATCGAGACTGCCGCCCGTCACGGCCAGTTTGTTCCAGCCGGAAACCAGACCGCCCTGGTTGTTCAGGCTGGCAGCGTTGAGCGTCAACTGATCGTTGCTGATCAGATTGCCGCCACGGTTATCCAGTTGGTTGCCGCTCAGGCTGAAGCTGTGGACGCTGGAGATTTCGCCTTTCTGATTATTCAGGTCGCGCAAGTGAGCGATGCTCAACACGCCTTTGGTGTTGAGCAGGCCGTCCTGGTTATTCAGGTCGGCCGGTACGGTGCCCAGATCGATACTGATGCCGGTGCCACCGAACAGGTTACCGCCCAGGTTGTTCAAGCCGTTGCTGTTGAGAGTGAGTTGCCCGGTCGCTTTGATCAGGCCTCTGGTCAGGCCCTGGTTCTGGTTGGTCAGCAGACCGTCGACGGTGATTTGCAGGTCGCCATCGCTGAGCATTTTGCCGGCGCTGGTATCGAGGCTCGCGGCACGAACTTGCAATGCTGCGGCGGCAATTTTGCCTTTGACCGAGGTCAGCGCCTGCTCAATACGCAGCGTGAGTTTTTGGTTGCTGAGCACCTGACCATCGCTGTTATCCAGCTGTTTGGCGACCAGTTCGAAGGCCTCTTCGCTAGAGATTTCACCATTGCGGTTGTTCACAGCTGCGAGGTTTTTCAGCAACAATTGACCGGGCGCGTTAATGAAGCCGTCCTGGTTGTTCAAGGCCCCGCCGCTCAGGTCAAGACTCAAGGCACCCTTGCTGAAGAGCTTGCCGCCTTGCTGATCCAGGCCACTGACGCTGGCAACCAGCGAGGTGGCCGAGCCGATGCTGCCGCCGGTGTTGGTGACCTGGCCGGCGCTCAGTTCCAGACGGTCGCCCGCGTAAATACTGGCCTGACTGTTATTGAGCGCGCCGGTGGTGATGCTCATTCCACCTTTGCTGCTGATCGCACCTTTTTGCTGGTTATCCAGGCTGGTACTGGTGAGGGTCAGTTTGGTGTCGGTCAGCAGTTTGCCGCCCTGGTTGCTGACCGCGCCTTTGCTATCGATTGTGAGCGCCTTGGCGCTGGAAATCGTGCCGCCGTTGTTGCTCAGGCTCTGGGCATTGATCGCCAATTTACCCTCGCTGATGAGGCTGCCCTGATTGTTGTCCAGATCCGAAGTGAGGTTCACCGTGAGGTTATTCAGCGTGGTCAGCCGACCGCTGTTTTCCAGGGTTTGCCCGGTCAGCGTCAACCCGGTATCTCCGGACAGCAGCCCTTTGTTGCGGTTGATAACCTTGTCCACGGTCAGTGCCAGGTTACCACCGGCCAGGATGTAACCGGCGTCGCTGTTGTCGAGTTGTTGGCCGATCAGTGTCACATCAGCCTTGCTCGACAACTCGCCGCTTCGGTTATCGAGGTTGTCGACGGTCAGTTTCAGCGCTTTTGTCGCCCCCACCAAACCCTCCTGACGGTTATCGAGACTGGTGGCTTTCACTGTCAGGCCGTCATCGGCGATGACCACACCGGCCTGGTTATCGAAGGCATCGGTGACCGTCAGATCAACCTCGCCACGACCACGGATTTCACCGTTGTTGTTATTCAGGCTCGCACTGCGACTGGCGAGGCCGGCAGACTTGATCAGGCCATGGATGTTGCTCAGTGCACGGTCGATGACGAGTGTGAGTTTTTCATTGCTCAGCAGTTTGCCGCCGTCGTTTTTCAGGCTTTGCGCGATAACGCTGTAGGCCTTGGCACCGGAGATTTCGCCGTTGCTGTTGTTCACCTCGTTGAGGTTTTTCAACAGCAACAGACCTGGTGTGTGGAGGTTGCCACGCTGGTTGTTCAGCAGGCCGTTGTTCAGGTCGAGGGTCAGGTCGCTGTTGCTGAACAGCTCACCGCCATCTTGATCCAGGCTCGTGACCTAGACGTTCAACTGCTGCTGACTGCCAATTTGCCCGGCCGAGTTATCCAGGTGTTTGGCGGTCAGGTCGAGAGTGCCGTCAGTCGCCAGACTGCCGCCCTTGCTGTTGTTGAATTCGCCGGTGGTGACGGTCGATGCCGCCTTGGCGCTGATGATGCCTTTATCGCTGTTATCGAGACTGGCGCTGGTCAGCACCAGACCTTTTTGCGAAGCGATCAAACCACCCTGGTTTTGCAGGGCTGCCACTACGTCGAGTGTCATGGCTTCGAGGCTCGAGAGCTTGCCCAGACGGTTGTCCAGACTGCCGCCGTTGAGCACCAGTGTGCCTTCGCTGCTGATCAACCCTTGCTGGTTGTTCTTGATGTCGTCGAAGGTCAAGGCGAGGTTGTTCTGGCTGACGATCTTGCCGCCCGAGTTGTCGAGCCCGACGCCACTGAGCGTGTTCGCGCCTTTGCTGAAAATCAGCCCGGCGGTCTGGTTGATGATCTGATCGACCTTGAGCGCCAGCGTCGTGTCAGAGAGCACTTTGCCGTTGTCGCTGTTGTTCAGGCTCGCACCGTTGATGTGCAGGTCGGTCTGGCTGGACAGTAAACCGCCACGGTTGTCGATCTGACCGACGTTAACCGTCAGCGATTTGAGCGACGCGACCAGGCCGTCATTACGGTTGTCCAGCGTCTTGCCGGTCAACTTCAGATTGCCCTCGGCAACCAGTTCGCCAGCCTGCTGGCTCAAGGTATCGATATTGGCTTCGATATCACCCTTGCCGGAAATTCGGCCGCCATTGTTGGCGACTTCTTTGGCCTTGAGGGTCAGCGGACCGGTGGCGGTCAGCAGGCCACCGTTGCGGTTGTCCAGTTTATTGCCGTCCAGGCTCAGTGCAGCCTTGCTTTCGAGCCGGCCTTTGTCACGGTTGTCCAAGTCAGTGATCAGCAGCTTCACCGCCTGATCGGCACGAATCACGCCATTGCGGTTGTCTGCGTTGTTGCTAATGACTGTCAGTGTGCTGATGCCGGAAATCTTGCCTTCGCGGTTGTCCAGTCGTGTGGCCTGCACATCCATCGCGCCGTTGGCCTGGATCAGCCCTTTGCTCTGGTTGTTCAGGAGACCGCTGACTCGGGTGGTCAGTTGGCCTTCGCTGCTCAGCTTTCCTTGTTGGCTGTTGTCGAGGTTTTGTGCGCGGACTGTCAGAGCTTGTTTCGCCCCCAGGGTGCCGCTGACGTTGTTAATTCCACCACTGGCGGTGATGTCCAGCAGGCGACCGGCTGTCACAAGGCCGGCGACGTTATCCAGTGAGGTTAAGTTCAGGACAACATCAGCCAGGCTGCTCAGCTCGCCGCTGCTGTTGCTCAATCGGCCGACATTACCAGTGAAATTGCCGGTGCTGTTGATCACGCCTTTCGAGTTCAGCACCTGATTGGCATTGAGGTTCAACGTGCTGTTGCTCAGTACTCGCCCGTTGTTTTGATTGTCCAGGGTTGCGGCGGTGATGTGGGTGCTTTGCCCGCTCAGCGTGCCGCCCTGGTTGCTCAAGGTCTGTGCGGTGTTGATGGTGAGAGTGCGGCTGGCGACCAGGCTTTTGCCGGTGTTGTTGAGATTCTGCGCGCTGAGGCTCACATCGCCGTTGGCGTTGCGGCTACCGTCGGCGTTGACCCCGGCCTCGATGACGCCGCTGTTGGTCAACTGACCACCGGCGCTCAGCACGATGCTGTCGCGGGCGGCGAGGGTTTGCTGGTTGCTCAGGTTACCTTGGGTTTGTACGTTTAGCGCCGTGCCCGCATAGACCGGACCGCGAGCGTCGAGGCTGGCGGCTTTGACGTTGACTGCGCCGTTAGTCGCCGAGGTGTCGACCAGACTCAAGTGGCCGTTGGCATCGAGCTGAATATCACCACCACTGGCGATCAGTTTGCCGTCGAGTTTCACCCCGACACCCGACTCGGTACCAACCAGTTTGATCGCCCCGGCGTACATCCCGCCCAGCGCCGACGAGTCGATGGCCAATTGCGGTTTGGCACTGCCGTCATCGGCGCGAGCGGTGGCATTGAGGCTCTGCGCATTGACGTCGTTGCGACCGGCGACAATCGTCAGGTTCTTCGCCTGAATCTCGGCATTGATCTTCGCGCTGCGGGTAATGATTTCGAAGCTGTCGACGTTGTTGGCGTTCAGCCCGGCGCCGTCGATGGACACGCTGCCCTGATCCACCTGAAAGCGATCCAGTCTACCGTTATCCAGCACCGGCTTGCCGGTGGTCAACGTCACGCGTGGGGTGTTGATGAAACCGCAACCGTTGCAGCTGATGCCGTAAGGGTTGGCGACGATCACGCGGGCCGACTGCCCCGCCACTTCGGTGTAACCGCGCAACTGGCTGGGGCTGCCGCCGATGACTTCGTTGAGGATGGTTTGCGCCGCGATCCGGTTGGTCAGGTTGGGGTTGCCGACGATGAGGCCGCCCAGTTGTGTCGCACCGGTCTGCGCGGCGACGTTGTTGAGGATCACACCCTGGGTGCCGACGTTGTAATCGTGGAACTGGTTATGCGACAGCCCGGTGCCATTTGGCGTGGCGATATTGACGATCGGCACACCGTTGCCCGCCTGGCCGAGGCTGGTGCCCGGCGTGGCTACCACAATCCCGTCGGCCTGGGCCCATATCGGCTGCCAGAACATGACGTTGGCCAACAGGAACGCCAACCCGCGCTTGGGCATGCCCCAGAAGTGTTCGCGGGACTTCACGGCAGCAGAAGGCTGACGAGCGAGAAAAGCGTACTGGCGAACGTCCATGTTGAAGGTCTCGATGGGGCGAAATTAGAGAAAGAAATCCATGCGGAAATAGATCGGCGCTTCGCGCTCGGTCAGGGTGTCCGGGCGTTCCAGGGAATGAGCAAAGGTCACGCTGGCGGCGAGGTGCTGACCGCGAGCAAACAGCTCCACGGAGTTGCTGGACATGCGTCCGTGTTGATCGCCGTTGTAGCGATCGCCACGGATCACGCCCTGGTCGTAGCCGAGGCTGGTGCCGTATTCGGCAAACACCGGGCGCATCCATTCCAGGGTCACCGGGCGGGTCCAGCGCAGGTCGTTGCGCCAGTAACCGCCGCTGTCGCCGGACAAGGATTGATCCTTGTAACCGCGAATCGACGATTGCCCGCCGAGGCTGGTGCGCTGCGGGCTGAACAGCACATCTTCGCTGCGCTGGCCAGTCATCAGGCTACTGAAACTGAACGACTCGCCCCACACCTTGAACGGCTGCAGGTAGCTCGCCGTCGCGGTGTATTTGCGGTAGCGCGCGTTCGGTTCGCCGGGGCCTGGATCGCCATTACTCTGAGCATCGAACGCGCCGATGCCTTCCTGCATCCCCACATCGAGGTTGACGAACGCACTGCCAATCCGCCGACCGTGGTTGATGCCGTACTGCATTTCGCTGATGCGGTTACTGCTCAGCTTGAGCTTGCTGTCTTCGATGAAGTTGTTGGTGCGCAGGTAAGAGATACCCGCGTTGAGAGAGGTCTTGCTGACGGCATCGCGATGGATCACTCGCTCGGCACGCAACTGATGGTTTTGGCTATCACCGGTTTGCTTGAAGTTGAAGCCGTTAGCTTGAGCTTGCGAGCGGTACTCACTCTGGCTGTAGGTGTAGTTGAAGTTCCACCAGCCCCACGGCAGGTTGTAATTGATCATCGCGTTGTTGGAGGTGTGCTGGTGATCGGTCATCGCATCGTGACCGCCGCGCAACATCAACTGATCCGCCAAACCCAGCGGGCTGTCCCAATCAAATGTCGTGCCCCACTGCTGCTCGCCGGTGCTGCGCTGGCCGTCGTTGCTGCGGGACAACCCGGCACGCCACGGCTTTTGCGGGGTGTTCTTGACCAGCACTTCACTGCCGCCGACGTTCTTGCCCGGCGCCAACTCCATCTGCGCCTGATTCGATGGCAAACGGTTGAGCTGATCGACCAGTTGCTCGATTTCCCGCAGGTTGACCAACTCGCCAGTCTTGCCGGGAAAAGCCATGCCCAACTCGCGGTCCGACAGCTTGCTGCCCTCCGCGCCTTTCAAACCTTCGAGCTTGCCTTCGACCACCAGCACCTTTAGATGCCCGCCGGACAAATCCTGCTGCGGCAAGTAGGCACGGCTGGTGACCAGGCCTTTCTCGATGTAATGGTCGGTGATGACTTTCAGCAGTTCGTTGAGCTGAGTGACGCCCAGGCATTGGCCGATGTAAGGCTTGAGCAGACGATTTTTCTCGCTCTCGGAGAGACTGTCGGCGCCTTTGAGTTCGATGTCTTTGATCGGGAAGCAACGCGTGTCGGCAGGGGCCGCCGGTTGCGTGGGTTTGGCTTCCTTGCCGGGTAACTCCTTGAGCTCTTCGAGACGCCGACGCTGCTCTTCGAGCAGGCGATCCTGACGTTCGCGGATCAGATCGGTTTCACCGGGGGTGGGGGCGGCGTGAGCAAGATTTAGCGGAGAAAGGCACAGCAAAGCCAGGCACAACCTCGCCACGAGGGCGGGTGGGTACATGTTCGATCCCTCGAATGGAGAGTG
Organism: Pseudomonas sp. ANT_J28; assembly: GCF_008370005.1. Classification (NCBI taxonomy): domain Bacteria; kingdom Pseudomonadati; phylum Pseudomonadota; class Gammaproteobacteria; order Pseudomonadales; family Pseudomonadaceae; genus Pseudomonas; species Pseudomonas sp. ANT_J28. The sequence continues at coordinate 18,849 of NZ_VOBM01000032.1, read as the reverse complement.
GTAGCACAATAGTGGCGCGATATTAGAGGGCCACTATTTTGGCGTCAATAAATGGTTGGACCCAGAAGGCGTAATCGACGAGGGGCACCACCTAAACCGGCTGATCACGAGTGAACTTTCACAACCTCGCGGCCTCAACCGATTAACCGCCCGACACGGAACCGAGGCCACCCCAATGAAAACCCTGCTGAAACTCACCCTCGCCGCCACCCTCACCTGCGCCCTCCCCGTCTGGGCCTGCACGCCCGAGGAAGCCACTGAAAAACGCGAACAATTAGCCAAGGAAGTCACCAAGCTCACCGAGCAAAATCCGGCCAAGGCCAAGGAGATCAACGATGAGTTACAGAAAATGGATTTGGGGACGGCGAGCAAGGATTTGCCGGATAAGTGCCAGTTGATCGATCAGCGATTGAAGGAGCTGGAATCAGCGGAGAAGAAAACCGAGGGTTGATCCGGCTCAGGAATCCCAGGCATAAAAAAACCGGACATTGGTCCGGTTTTTTATTGGTCGCTAGAACTGCTTATTCAGCAGCCGGCGCTTCCGGCTTGCGGCGCTTCAACGGAGCCATACCGTCCTTGCTGACCAGCGACAGGGCGTCGGTCTTCGGGCGGTTGGCGATCTTGCGTTTGGTCGGGGCCTTGGCGCCGGTTTTCTTCTTGTCGCCTTTGGCGTCGACCTTTTTCTTCTTCACGCCAACGGCTTTGCCCGAGGCCTTGACCTTTTTCGGTCCGCCGTAGGTGCCTTTGACTTCCTTGATGGTGCGGCGCTCGAAGCTCTGCTTGAGGTAGCGCTCGACGCTCGACATCAGGTTCCAGTCGCCGTGGCAGATCAGCGAGATGGCCAGGCCATCGTTGCCGGCGCGACCGGTACGACCGATGCGGTGAACGTATTCGTCGCCGCTGCGCGGCATGTCGAAGTTGATCACCAGGTCCAGGCCTTCCACGTCGAGGCCGCGAGCGGCGACGTCGGTGGCAACCAGGATTTTCACGCCGCCCTGCTTCAGACGGTCGATGGCCAGCTTGCGGTCTTTCTGGTCTTTGTCACCGTGCAGGACGAACGCTTTGTATTCCTGCGCCACCAGGCGGCCGTAGATACGGTCGGCCATGGCCCGGGTGTTGGTGAACACGATGGCCTTCTGGTAGGTCTCGTTGGCCAGCAGCCAGTTCACGATCTGTTCTTTGTGCTGGTTGTGGTCAGCGGTGATGATCTGCTGGCGGGTGGTCGCATTCAGATCGCTGACGTTGTTGAGCTGCAGGTGCTCAGGGTTGTTCAGCACCTTGGCGACCATCTCGCGCAGGCCCGAACCACCGGTGGTGGCAGAGAACAGCATGGTCTGCTGGCGGTTGGTGCACTCTTCCACCAGACGCTGGACGTCTTCGGCAAAGCCCATGTCGAGCATGCGGTCGGCTTCGTCGAGGACCAGTACTTCGACTTCCTTGAGGTCGAGGTTACCGGCGTTCAGTTGCTCGATCATCCGGCCCGGCGTACCGATCAGGATGTCCGGCACCTTGCGCAGCATGGCGGCCTGGACCTTGAAGTCTTCACCGCCGGTGATCAGGCCGGACTTAATGAAGGTGAACTGAGCGAAACGCTCAACTTCCTTGATGGTCTGCTGGGCCAGCTCGCGGGTCGGCAGCAGGATCAGGGTCTTGATGCTGACGCGGACTTTCGCCGGGCCGATCAGACGGTTGAGGATCGGCAAAACGAAGGCAGCGGTTTTACCGCTACCGGTTTGCGCTGTCACCCGCAGGTCACGCCCTTGGAGCGCCAGCGGAATAGCCGCTGCTTGCACAGGCGTTGGCTCGACAAATTTAAGCTCGGCCACGGCTTTGAGCAGGCGTTCGTGCAGGGCGAATTGGGAAAACACGGGTGCTACCTCGAAGAAATACAAAAAAACAGCTGCATAGGGTAACGGTTTCGAGCGCTAAGGCCGAGTTTCTTTATACAAACGGCGCTAAACAGTGGTTTTTTTGTTGCGTCTTTTGTCCTCAAACGTCATCCAAAGCGTCTTAAATGCTCTAATCGCCCCGTCGCGTCCTACAGAAGAACCGTTTTTGCCCATGGATATCAAACAGCTCTGGCTCAACGTCCAAGACCTTTGGGGTGCGCTCGATCAGCACCCGCTCCTGCATTCCAGCCTGGCATTGGTGCTATTGCTGGTGATTGCGCTGGTCCTCGGACGAGTGGCGCGCTACCTCATTCTGCATGCGACCAAAATGCTCGGTCGCCAGCCGGCACTGCACTGGATCAACGACTTTCGGCATAACAAAGTCTTTCATCGTCTGGCGCAGATCACCCCCTCGCTGGTGATCCAGTTCGGCTTGCACCTGGTGCCGGAGTTGGGCAAGACCAGTCTGATCTTCCTCGGAAACGTCGCGCTGGCATTCACCATTCTGTTCCTGCTGTTGGCGGTCAGTGCCCTGCTCAGCGCCCTGCTCGACATCTACGCGCGCACCGAACACGCCCGTACCCGCTCGATCAAAGGCTATGTGCAGCTGACGAAAATGGTTTTGTACGTGCTTGGCGCAATCATCATTGTCGCCACGCTGATCGACCGCTCGCCGCTGTTGCTGCTGTCGGGTCTGGGCGCCATGTCGGCGGTGATTCTGTTGGTCTACAAAGACACCCTGCTGTCGTTCGTCGCCAGCGTGCAGCTGACCAGCAACGACATGCTGCGGGTCGGCGACTGGATCGAGATGCCGCAAGTCGGCGCCGACGGTGACGTGGTCGACATCACGCTGCACACGGTCAAGGTGCAGAACTTCGACAAAACCATCGTTTCGATTCCAACCTGGCGCCTGATGTCCGAGTCGTTCAAGAACTGGCGCGGCATGCAGCAATCCGGTGGACGACGGATCAAGCGCAGCCTTTTCATCGACGCCAGCGGCGTGCGATTCATCCGTGATGACGAAGAGCTGAAGCTGTCACAGGTGCACCTGCTGACCGACTACATCAGCCGCAAACAGGCCGAACTCAAGGCCTGGAACGAAGCCCAGGGCAATGTGGCGGCGATGTCGGCCAACCGTCGGCGGATGACCAATATCGGGACTTTCCGTGCCTATGCGCTGGCGTATTTGAAGAGTCACCCGGAAATCCAGCCGAACATGACCTGCATGGTCCGCCAGATGCAGACCACCGCTCAGGGCATTCCGCTGGAGATCTACTGCTTCACCCGCACCACCGTGTGGGCCGATTACGAGCGGATTCAGGGGGATATTTTCGACTACTTGCTCGCGGTGTTGCCGGAGTTCGGCTTGAGCCTTTATCAGCAGCCAAGTGGCGGAGATCTAAGGGCCGGGTTGCTCCCGGCCATGCTAGGCGCAAGCCATATTCCCGAGACTGAAAAACACGTCATGTAACACCTCACTCCAGCAGGGGTTTAGGGTCTATTTCCCAAAGAGCCGGCGCACCTGCACGGGATCGGCATCACCGCTTTGGTCAAGCGCAAGGAAGTATTTGAGCTGCCATTGCTGCGTCTTCACCGCTTGTTTGGCGACGGGTCTGGACCATGGCGGATAGACACGAATCGCCCGCTTGCCACCTTCGCCATCAATCGACATGACACCCTTGGCGGCGAGTATCTTCTGGTCAAATACAAACTGCCCGCGATAGGTTTCATCAGCAACGCTCACCACCACAAAGGCGACGCCATCGCCGGTGTCGAGCGGTGCAATCTCGCTGGCAGGCGTTGGCCGCTTCCATAGCGTGACGAATTGGCCAATCTTGGTCGGCGTGGTTTTCGCTACGCGGAAGACCATCGCCTGGCCATCGAGGCCAAAGCGACAGGCGCCGTAGTCGGCACTCTCCTCCTCGCACCGAGCTTCATCCGTTAATGTCATGCCTGCGGGCTTGTAGATCTGCTCGATGGCGTCGATCAGGTCCGTCATGGCCGTTCCCGCAACGGCAGTACTTCTCGCCTGACGCCCAACCGACTGATCCACACCGCCATCAAAATCACCGCCCCACCCAGCAACAACCGTCCCAGCGCTTCATGCTGATTCCAGATCAGCAGATTGATCAACAACCCCACCGGCACATGCAGGTTGTTCATCACCGCGAGCGTCCCGCCATTCACCAGGCACGCGCCTTTGTTCCACCAGTACAACCCGAGCGCAGTCGAGACCAGGCCGAGGAACACCAGCACGCCCCATTGCAGCGGTGCTTCGGGCAAAAAGTTCTGTTTGCCGAACAACAGAAACGCCGGCAACGCCACCGCCAATGCCCCCAGGTAGAAGTAACCAAAGCGCCGGTAATGCGGCAGATCGCTCGGATGACGCGCCACCAGATGCTTATAAAGCACCTGCCCCGCGGCGTAGGTGAAGTTGGCCAGTTGCAGCAGCAGGAAACCCATGAAGAAATCCGGGTTGATCCGGTCATAGCGAATCACCGCCGCGCCCATCACCGCCACCAGTGCCGCCACCAACGCCCACGGATTGAAGCGTCGGTTCAGCGCATCTTCGATCAAAGTCACGTGCAGCGGCGTGAGGATGGTGAACAGCAACACCTCCGGCACTGTCAGCACCCGAAAGCTCAGGTACAGGCAGACGTAAGTCACCCCGAATTGCAACGCGCCGATCAGCAGCATGCCGCGCATGAACGCCGGTTCAACCGAACGCCAGCGGGTCAACGGAATGAACACCAGCCCCGCCAGTACCACTCGCACCAGCACCGCAAAGTAACTGTCGACATGACCGGCCAGGTATTCGCCGATCAAGCTGAAGGAAAACGCCTGAATCAGCGTGACAAAAAGTAGATAGCCCATGCTCGCCTCGTTTCGAATGGCGGCGACGATAGCGGTTTTTACTCTTCTCTGCGAATCGTCAGGCAACACACAAATCCACTAATGTGGGAGCGGCGGTGCGACGATTCGACTTGCTCGCGAAGAGGGCGTGCCAGTCGGTATCAATGTTGAATGACACACCGCATTCGCGAGCAAGCCCGCTCCCACAGGGGTTATGTGCACGCTCCCGAATCCCGGGCAAAAAAAAAGCCCGATCTCGCTAAAGCGTTCAATCGGGCTACAGCACTCAGGAGCAACAAGTGCAAAGGGAGGTTCGATGCGCGTAAAGCCTTGAAGAGGTTGCGCCAGGTCACTTGAACATCAAGGGATTATCTGGCGATTAAAGCCCTAGGCGACCTGAGAAAGCTTGGCGTTGGCCTGGCTCAGGCCTTTCTCCTGGAAGTCACCGCCCAGGTTCATGCCTTCGGCGTGAATGAACGTTACGTCGTGAATCCCGATGAAGCCCATGACCTGACGCAGGTACGGTTCCTGGTGATCCGCGGTGCTGCCGGCGTAGATCCCGCCGCGGGCGGTCAGCACGTAGGCACGCTTGCCGCTGAGCAAGCCTTGCGGGCCGGTGTCGGTGTACTTGAAGGTCACGCCGGCACGCAGCACATGGTCGAGCCAGGCTTTGAGGGTGCTGGGGATGGCGAAGTTGTACATCGGCGCGGCCATGACCAGTACATCGGCGGCCAGCAATTCGTCGGTCAACTGGTTGGAGCGTTCCAGGGAAACCTGTTCGATGTCGCTGCGTTGTTCGGCAGGTTTCATCCAGCCGCCCAGCAGGTTGATGTCCAGGTGCGGCACCGGGTTGACGGCCAAGTCACGCACCGTAATCTGGTCGGCCGGGTGAGCCGCTTGCCACTGGCTGATGAAGGTCTGGGTCAGTTGACGGGAAACCGAATCTTGCTGACGAGCGCTGCTTTCGATGATCAGAACACGTGACATGGCTTGTAGGCTCCATCTGAGAATGCTGTAAGGCGATGGAGTGAAGGTTAAACGGTGCCATATCGATGAAAAAGCGCAAATAACTGCTATAAACCATCAATAAATTCGTTTATAAGCGGAGCATGCCTGGCGGGCGTGCTCCGCTTGATGTCATTTGGGGGTGCAGGTCAGTTTGATACGCATCTTGATGATGCTCCGGTTGAACTTGGCGGTGGCATTTTTGTGTTTACCAGCGGCCACTTCGATATTGCGGGTGCGTGGCGCTTCCGGGCCATTGTTGAAAACTACCTTACAGGCCGCATCGGTGGTGCCGTAGTTGTTCACCTGAATGGAGGCGATGTCGCTATCCGTGTCATACGCGTTGTAGTCGATGCTCAAGCCGTTCAGCTGTTTTTCAACGTCGATCGGATAGGCAAACGCCGTCAGCGGCAGCATCGCCAACAGCACACAACCCGACACCACACAACAAAGCTTTTTCATTCAGCAGTCTCCAATAAGGACTGCCAGCTTAGGACAAGAGGAGCTATTCATGAAAGCGCCCCGCGTGACCCTTGATCAATGGCGAACGTTACAGGCCGTGGTCGACCACGGTGGTTTCGCCCAGGCCGCCGAAGCGCTGCACCGCTCGCAATCGTCGGTGAGCTACACCGTGGCGCGCATGCAGGACCAGCTCGGCGTGCCGCTGTTGCGCATCGACGGCCGCAAAGCGGTGCTGACCGAAGCCGGCGGCGTGCTGCTGCGCCGTTCGCGGCAACTGGTGAAACAGGCCAGTCAGCTGGAGGACCTGGCCCATCACATGGAACAAGGCTGGGAAGCGGAAGTGCGGCTGGTGGTCGACGCCGCCTACCCGAGCGCCCGCCTCGTCCGCGCCTTGACCGCGTTCATGCCGCAAAGCCGTGGCTGCCGGGTGCGTCTGCGCGAAGAAGTGCTGTCGGGGGTAGAAGAAGTCTTGCTCGAAGGCGTGGCCGATCTGGCCATCAGCAGTTTCAGCATCCCGGGTTTCCTGGGCGCGGAGTTGAGCGACGTCGAGTTCGTTGCGGTCGCCCATCCCGAGCATCCTTTGCATCGCCTCAATCGCGAACTGAATTTCCAGGACCTGGAGAGCCAACTGCAAGTGGTCATCCGCGACTCCGGTCGCCAGCAGCCACGGGACGTCGGCTGGCTCGGCGCGGAACAGCGCTGGACTGTCGGCAGCCTGGCCACCGCGGCGACTTTTGTCAGCAGCGGCCTGGGTTTCGCCTGGTTGCCTCGGCACATGATCGAACGAGAACTCAAGGAAGGTCTGCTCAAGCTGCTACCGTTGGACCAGGGTGGCAGCCGCAACCCGAGCTTCTACCTGTACTCGAACAAGGACAAACCCTTGGGGCCGGCCACGCAGATTCTCATCGAACTGCTGCGCACTTTCGACACTGCGCCGCTGGATGCACCTTTCGCCGCCCCTGAACAAGCCTGACACGGAGTGTACGCATGGCCTATTTCGAACACGAAGGTTGCAACCTGCACTATGAGGAATATGGCCACGGCACGCCGTTGCTGCTGGTCCACGGGCTCGGTTCCAGCACCCTGGACTGGGAACAGCAGATCCCGGCGTTGTCGGCCCGCTACCGGGTGATCGTCCCGGATGTGCGCGGCCACGGTCGCTCCGACAAACCCCGCGAGCGCTACAGCATCGCCGGGTTTAGCGCCGACCTGATCGCCCTCATTGAACACCTGAACCTCGGCCCCACTCATTACGTGGGCCTGTCCATGGGCGGCATGATCGGTTTTCAACTGGCCGTGGATCAGCCGCAATTGCTCAAAAGCCTGTGCATCGTCAACAGCGCGCCCGAGGTCAAACTGCGCAGCCGCGACGATTACTGGCAGTGGTTCAAGCGCTGGAGCCTGATGCGCGTTCTCAGTCTGGGCGCCATCGGCACGGCCCTGGGCGGCAAGCTGTTCCCCAAACCCGAACAGGCCGACCTGCGACAAAAAATGGCCGAGCGCTGGGCAAAAAACGACAAACATGCTTATCTCGCCAGCTTCGATGCGATCGTTGGCTGGGGGGTTCAGGAACGACTTTCGAGAGTCTCCTGTCCAACGCTCATCGTCAGCGCCGACCGTGACTACACACCGGTCTCGCTGAAAGAGACCTATATCAAACTGCTGCCCGATGCGCGGCTGGTGGTGATTGCCGATTCGCGCCACGCCACCCCGCTGGATCAACCCGAAATGTTCAACCAAACGCTGCTCGAGTTTCTCACCGCAGTCGACACCACCTCACTCAGGATCACTGACCCATGCTGAAAAAAATCGCCCTCGTCGCTGGCTCCGTTCTGTTTGCCGCCAACCTGATGGCCGCCACGCCCGCCAAGGCGCCGCACGTACTGCTGGAGACCACCAATGGCCAGATCGAAATCGAACTGGACCCGGTCAAGGCACCGATCAGTACCAAGAACTTCCTTGATTACGTCAACAGCGGCTTCTACAACAACACGATTTTCCACCGTGTGATTCCGGGCTTCATGGTCCAGGGCGGCGGCTTCACTCAACAAATGCAGCAGAAAGAAACCAAGGCACCGATCAAGAACGAGTCCAAAAACGGTCTGCATAACGTCCGTGGCACGCTGTCCATGGCCCGCACCTCTAATCCTGATTCGGCCACCAGCCAGTTCTTCGTGAACGTCAAAGACAATGACTTCCTCGACAGCGGTGACGGCTATGCGGTCTTCGGTAAAGTCGTGAAAGGCATGGACGTGGTGGACGTCATCGTCAACTCGCAAACCACCACCCGTGGCGGCATGAAAGATGTGCCAGCCGACCCTGTGTTCATCAAGTCGGCCAAAGTCATCGACTAAGCTACACAGGAAGTCTTGAGCGGCTGCCAGAGTGCGCCGCTCACACTGTTCAAAGGAGAGCCCGTGCGCGGGCGGAGAACCGATGCTTTATCGCCGTTTTGAGAAACTGATCGACATTTTCCGCGATGCCCCGACGGCCGCTCCGCCGGATCGGGTTCTCCCTTTTTATACCTATTACTTGAAGCAGGTCTGGCCGAGTTTCGCTGTCCTGCTGTTCGTCGGTCTGATCGGTGCGCTGATCGAAGTGGCGCTGTTCAGTTACCTGAGTCGCATCATCGACCTGACCCAAGGCACGCCTAACGTCGATTTCTTCAAGGAACATGGCATCGAGCTGGCCTGGATGGCGGTGGTAGCCCTGGTTTTTCGGCCGATTTTTGTTGGCTTGCATGACCTGCTGGTGCACCAGACCCTGAGCCCCAGCATGACCAGCCTGATCCGCTGGCAGAACCACAGTTATGTGCTCAAACAGAGCCTGAATTTTTTCCAGAACGACTTCGCCGGGCGCATCGCCCAGCGCATCATGCAGACCGGCAACTCGCTGCGCGATTCAGCTGTGCAAGCGGTGGACGCGCTGTGGCACGTGCTGATCTACGCGATCAGTTCGCTAGTGCTGTTCGCCGAAGCCGACTGGCGCCTGATGATCCCGCTACTGACATGGATCGTCGCCTTCATCAGTGCCCTTTACTACTTCGTGCCACGGGTCAAGGAACGTTCGGTCGTGTCCTCTGATGCGCGCTCCAAACTCATGGGACGGATCGTCGACGGCTACACCAACATCACCACCCTGAAGCTGTTCGCCCACACCAACTTCGAGCAGCAATACGCGCGCGAAGCGATCAAGGAGCAAACCGAAAAAGCCCAACTGGCCGGCCGGGTGGTCACCAGCATGGACGTGGTCATCACCAGCATGAACGGCTTGCTGATCGTCGGCACCACCGGCCTGGCCCTGTGGCTGTGGACGCAGTCACTGATCACCGTAGGCGCGATTGCCCTGGCCACCGGCCTGGTGATCCGCATCGTCAACATGTCCGGCTGGATCATGTGGGTGGTCACCGGGATTTTCGAAAACATCGGCATGGTTCAGGACGGTTTGCAGACCATCTCTCAACCGGTCAGCGTCACCGATCGAGAGCAGGCCAAACCGCTGGCGGTCACCCGTGGCGAAGTGCGTTTCGAGCACGTGGATTTCCACTACGGCAAGAAGAGCGGGATCATTGGCGACCTCAACCTGACCATCAAGCCCGGCGAGAAAATCGGCCTGATCGGTCCATCCGGCGCCGGCAAGTCAACCCTGGTCAACCTGCTGCTGCGCCTCTATGACGTGGAGGGCGGACGCATCCTCATCGACGGCCAGAACATCGCAGAAGTCGGCCAGGAAAGCCTGCGCGAGCGCATCGGCATGATCACCCAGGACACGTCCCTGCTGCATCGCTCGATCCGCGACAATTTGTTGTACGGCAAACCCGACGCCACCGACGCTGAACTCTGGGAGGCGGTGCACAAGGCCCGCGCCGACGAGTTCATCCCGTTGTTGTCGGACTCCGAAGGTCGCACCGGTTTTGATGCCCACGTCGGTGAACGCGGAGTGAAACTCTCCGGCGGTCAGCGTCAGCGGATTGCGATTGCTCGCGTGCTGCTCAAGGACGCACCGATCCTGATCATGGACGAGGCCACTTCGGCGCTCGATTCGGAAGTCGAAGCGGCGATCCAGGAAAGCCTCGAAACCCTGATGCAGGGCAAAACCGTGATCGCCATCGCTCACCGGCTCTCGACCATCGCCCGCATGGACCGGCTGGTGGTGCTGGAAAAAGGCAAGATCGCCGAAACCGGCAGCCACGCCGAACTGCTGGCCCATGGCGGGTTGTATGCGCGGTTGTGGCAGCACCAGACGGGTGGATTTGTCGGCATCGACTAAATCTTCTGATCGACAATAATCCTGTGGGAGCGGGCTTGCTCGCGAAGGCGGAGTGTCAGGCAACAATTATGTCGACTGATACACCGCCTTCGCGAGCAAGCCCGCTCCCACAATAGTGAGTGTGATCCCCCCAGGATCAATCCTGCCGGTAAGGCAAGGCCGTCCTCGCTTCCTCGGCATACGCCAACACGCCAACGCGCTCTTGCTGCAGGAAGTCTTTAACGGCCGCTTTCAGGCCGGGATGACGCAAGTAGTGCCAGGAATGAGTGATGACCGGTTCAAACCCGCGAATCAACTTGTGCTCACCCTGGGCACCGGCATCGAATCGCTGGAAGCCATTGGCAATCGCGTAGTCCATGCCTTGGTAGAAACAGGTCTCGAAGTGCAGACGATCGAACTCCGCCAGACAGCCCCAGTAACGACCGTAAAAGCTGTCGCCACCCACCAGACTGAACGCCATGGCCACCGGCCGTGAGCCTTGCTTGGCCAACACCACACGAATCGACTCTGGCATGCGCTCGGCCAGCAAACTGAAAAACTCCCGCGTCAGATAGGGCGCTTGCCGACGCACTGCGTAGGTATTGGCGTAGCAGGCATAGACAAAATCCCACTGCGCCTGATCGAGTTGCCTACCTTCAAGCCATTCGAAATCAATGCCCTGCCCCGCCACTTGTTCGCGTTCCTTGCGCATCTGCTTGCGCTTGCGCGAACTGAGGACGTCGAGAAAGTCCTGAAAATCCCGATAGCCGCGATTCTGCCAGTGGTACTGACAGCCGATTCGCTGCAACCAGCCTGGCTGCTCGGCCAAGGCCGCGTCAGTGAACGGGTCGGTGAAGTTGATGTGGGCACTGGAGAGTTGTTCGATTTCAAGGTAGCCCGGCAGGCTTTTCAACAGTTCGAAACCGTCCTCGAGCGTGGCGGCCAGTAAACGCGGGCCGCTGACCGGACTGAACGGCACAGCCGTCAGCAGCTTGGGGTAGTAATCGATACCGGCACGCTCACAGGCATCGGCCCAGGCGTGATCGAACACGTACTCGCCGTAAGAATGCCATTTGCGATAACTGGGCAGCGCGGCAATCAGGCGATCGCCTTCGATGTGCAACAAATGCTCGGGTTGCCAGCCCGAATGAGGGCCGACGCTGCCGCTGTCTTCCAGCGCGCTGAGAAAGGCGTGGCGCAGAAAGGGCTGATTCTCGGGCACCAAGGCATCCCACGTCTGCGACGCGATTTCGGACAGACTTTCCAGACGTTGCAGCGGCATCAGTTCTTCCCTACTTCTTTGCGTGAAAGCCCGGCGAGTATCGCCCATCGCCAAAAAATCCACACGAGCAATCCGCCGACAGGGCTCTGGATAAGGCTTTACGCCATATTTGTATCGTCATCGAGACGCCATCACATTGCCACTGCCCTGTCATAAACCATCGCGATACTGGCGCCTGTTTTTAGAGCGTCGGGTTCTAGCCCGGCCACTGTTTTCCGCCCGTAACGGTCGGTTGTGTCCTGGATGGCTCAGTCATCCCCTCTCATCTTCGGAGATTGATATGCGTCTTGCTTCCACGAAAACTGCGGCGGCCCTGTGTGGCGGGCTGTTGCTGGCCATGAGTGTTCCGGCCAGTGCCGCAGTCGACGCCAAACTGCTCGACATGCTCAAGGCAAACGGCTCGATTTCGCCTGCGCAGTACACCGAACTGCAAGCCGAGCTGACCAGGGATCAGAAAGACCAGCAAATCGCCCGTCAGGCTCAGCAAGAGACCAACGAGCAGATCGCGGCAACCGCGAAGAAAACCAATGAACTGAGCACCTTCGACCAGAAACTGGCGTGGGCCGCCAAGACCCAATTCAAGGGTGACGTGCGTTTCCGTCAGGAAACCGTCCACAACGATGGCGTTTCAAACAACAAAGACCAGAATCGTCAGCGCATTCGTGCCCGTCTGGGTGCCTACAGCGAAATCAACCCTCAAGTCGACACCGGTATTCGTATCGCCACCGGCAGCAACGACGACGCCCGGTCCACCAACCAGGACCTGAACAACTACTTCGACAAGAAGTCGATCTGGCTGGACCAGGGCTACGTCGACTACCACCCCGACGCGATCAAGAACCTGCACCTCGTCGGCGGCAAGATGCCGCAACAATGGGTGAGCATGGGTGACATCATCTGGGATAGCGACATCAACCCGGAAGGCCTGGCAGCCACTTACAAATACCCGCTGGGCGGCAGCACCGAGCTGTTCGGTAGCGCCGGTCACTACACCCTCAAGGACAACGTCGACGGCGAGGGTGTGCAGTTCAAACACGACCTGCGTCTGTACGCTGGCCAGTTGGGCGCGCGTTTCGCCATCACTGACAGCATGAAAATGACCTTGGGCGGCAGTATCTACTCGTATGACAACGACAAGAACAGCGCCTGCCCTACCACCGGCACCGTCACCGCGCCATGCGCACTGGCCGTCAACGGCAACAGCCCGAACCAAACCTTCAAACTGTACGAAGGCTTTGGTCAGCTCGACTTCAGCAACCTGCCAGTACCGCTCTCGTTGTACGGTCAGTACGTCAACAACAAAGACGCGAGCAACGATCAGGACACTGGTTGGTTGGCCGGTGTGAAGTCCAAGATCTACGGCTTCGCAGTGGACTACAACTACCGCGATGTACAGCGTAACGCGGTTGTCGGCGCCTTCACCGACTCCGACTTCGCCAACGGTTTCACCGGTTCGCGCGGCAGCAAGTTGAAAGTGAGCTACGAGTTGGACAAGAACTTCAACCTCGGCGCGACGTACTTCATGGCTACATCTGACCAAACCAACGCTAGCCTCAACAAGAAAGACTCCGACATCAACACCCTGCAACTGGATGCCGAAGCGAAGTTCTGATTCCCCGCCATACGACTCGGGCAAGGAAGCCCGAGCCGCTTTTACAAACTCGCGTTGTGATATCGGTCCCCATCATCCGTCCGATACGGCAGCGCGAGTTTTTTTTGTTGGCGCAAACAAAGGCGAACTCAGCGCTTGCGCAGAATCACGCTGCCAATCGAGTAACCGGCGCCGAACGAGCTGAGCACTGCCAGCGAACCTGCAACCAGATCGTCCTGGTTCTTGTGAAACGCGATCACGGAACCGGCGGAGCTGGTGTTGGCGTAGGTGTCGAGAATCACCGGGGCTTCTTCTTCGGTGGCTTCGCGGCCCAGCAGCTTCTTGACGATCAGGTGGTTCATGCTGAGGTTGGCCTGGTGCAGCCAGAAGCGTTTCACGTCGCTGATGTTGAGTGTGTTCTCGTCCAGGTGCGTAGCGATCAGCTCGGCGACCATCGGGCAGACATCGCGGAACACCTTGCGGCCTTCTTGCACGAACAGTTTGTCCTTGGCACCGATGCCCTCTTCTGCCGCGCGGTTGAGGAAGCCGAAGTTGTTGCGGATGTTGTTGGAGAACTTGGTCAGCAGCTTGGTGCTGACGATGTCGAACTGGTACTTGGACGTTGCCAAGTCAGCACGTTCGATGATCACCGCGGTGGCGGCGTCGCCGAAGATGAAGTGGCTGTCACGGTCGCGGAAGTTCAGGTGACCGGTACAGACTTCCGGGTTGACCATCAAAATCGCCCGGGCCTGGCCCAGTTGCACGCTATTGGCCGCAGCCTGAATGCCGAAGGTCGCCGAGGAGCAGGCGACGTTCATGTCGTAACCGAAACCCTGGATACCCAAGGCTTCCTGGACTTCGATGGCGATGGCCGGATAGGCCCGTTGCAGGTTGGAGCAGGCGACGATCACGCCGTCGATGTCCGCGGCGGTCTTGCCGGCACGCTGCAAGGCTTGCTCGGCGGCGCCGATGGCCATTTGGCAAAGCACCGACCACTCGTCATTCGAGCGTTCCGGCAGGCGTGGCGCCATGCGTTGCGGGTCGAGGATGCCTTCCTTGTCCATGACAAAGCGGCTTTTGATGCCAGACGCCTTTTCGATAAACGCCGCGCTGGACTCGGTCAACGCTTCGATTTCGCCGCGCGCGATGGCGTCGGCGTTGTCGGCGTTGAATTGAACGACGTAAGCATTGAAAGACTGCACCAGCTCTTCATTGGAGATGCTGTTGGCCGGGGTGTACAGGCCGGTGCCGCTGATGACGACGTTATGCATGGTCGTTTCTCTAATCTGTTCAGGCAGAAAGTGTTGGCACCGACGTACCAACACACAAAGGATCTGCTCCCGTCAGGGGGAGCAAACCTGGCATCGCTTTATTCCGATCCGCCCAGGCCTGTGAAGGCTCAAAACCGCGGGGCCGGCGTTTATAGGCGCGAAGTTTGCCATAAACATTGGGTTTTGGCGCCTTTTGCGAGATCGAAGACTACGGTTCGACTTGGGTCCATTGCTTGTTCAGGCGCTTGTCGGAGATCGGCACCTTGGTCCCCAATTGTTGGGCGAACAGGGAAACCCGGTATTCCTCCAGCCACCAGCGATAGAGCTCCAGCTGCGGATCGCGTTTGCCTTCCTGGGCATGTTTGTTGGCGCGGGATTGATACTGCGTCCACAGGCCAGACAACTCGCCACTCCAGACCCGGTCCCTCTGCACCTGAGCGCCGATTTTCTCGAAGCGCTGCTCGACCGCTTTCAGATAACGCGGCAGCTCCTTGAGCCACTGCATGGGGGTTTCACGTACGAAGCCCGGATACACCAGATGACTGAGCTGCTGCTTGATGTCGTTCAGGGCCACGGCTTGCGCCAGATCAATCTTGCCCTTGAAGCGTTTTTGCAGGCCGTGCCAGAGCTTGAGAATCTCCAGCGTCAGCTTGGCCAGGCGCTCGGCGTGCTCGGTCCAGCCACCGCGCTTGCGTTCGGCCAGCGATGCCAACCCGGCGCCATCCCGTGGCAACGGGTCTTCGCCGTCGAGAATGCAGCTGTCGAGGCTGGCCAGCAGGATGTCTTCGACCAAACTGTCGATGCGCCCCATGTCGCGGTACATCAGGCCCAATTCGGTCAGCCCCGGCAACTTGCCGCGCAGGAACTTCGCCGGTTCGGCCAGTTGCTGCATCAGCAAACGCTGCAAGGCGCGGCGATGTTGAAACTCGGCTTCGGCCGGCGTGGAGAAACGTCCTTCCTTGACCGTGCCGCTCTCTTCCACCAGCGCCGGATACACCGTCATCGATAGCCCGGCGATCTTCTGCTGGGTTTTCTCGGCCACGGCGGCGAAGACTTTCGGCTCCACCGGCTGCTGGTTTTTCGCGGTTTGCGGCACCGCCAAAGCGGCCTGACTGGCTTCGGCAAAGCGTGCGGTCAGTTCCGCCAGATCACGCCCTTCGCCAAGGAACTTGCCCTGGCCGTCGACGATTTCCAGGTTCATCCGCAAATGACTGTCGACCTGCTGCGACGCTTCGGCCCAGGCTTCATCGCTGACCCGCGCACCGGTCATGCGCAGCAGTTCACGGCCCAAGGCCTGCGGTAACGAGCCCTCGGCGAAAGTCATGCGCTGCAATGCGGCTTTGATAAAGTCCGGCACCGGTACGAAATTCTTGCGCAGGGCTTTGGGCAAGTTGCGCACCAGCGCGATGCACTTCGCCTCGATGACGCCCGGCACCAGCCATTCCAGGCGCTCCGGCGGCAGCATCGGCAACAACGGCGCCGGCACACGCAGGGTTACGCCGTCGCGTGGATGGTTAGGTTCGAAGTGGTAGCTCAGCGCCAACTCCAGATCACCAATGTGCAAGGTGTCCGGGTAATGCAGGGCGGTGACTTCACTGGCCTCGCGAGCCAGCACGTCTTCTTCGCGCATGATCAGCAACTGCGGGTCTTTCTGGCTGGTGACCCGGTACCAGCTGTCGAACGTGGCGGTCTGATGAATCTCCGCTGGCAGTCGCGCATCGTAGAAAGCGAACAGGGTTTCTTCGTCGGCGAGGATGTCACGACGACGAGCCTTGGCTTCCAGTTCATCGAGCTGTTCCAGCAGTTGCGCATTGGCCGTCAGGCACTTGGCCTTGGACTGAATCTCGCCACGCACCAGGCCTTCACGAATGAAGAACTCACGAGACACCACCGGGTCGATCGGCCCGTAATGCACTGGCCGGCGACCGACCACGATCAGCCCGAACAAAGTGATCTGCTCGAACGCCACGACTTGACCGCGCTTCTTCTCCCAATGGGGTTCGAAGTGGTTTTTCTTGATCAGGTGCCCGGCCAAGGGTTCGATCCAGTCGGCGTCGATCTTGGCGACCATGCGCGCGTAAAGCTTGGTGGTTTCCACCAGTTCGGCGGCCATCAGCCATTGCGGACGCTTTTTACCGAGGCCCGATGACGGGTGAATCCAGAATCGCCGCTGACGGGCGCCAAGGTAATCACCTTCGTCGGTTTTCTGCCCGATCTGGCTGAGCAGGCCCGAAAGCACGGCTTTGTGCAGTTTCGGATAATCCGCCGGCTCTTTATTAAGGCTCAACTGCATGTCGCGGCAGATCAGGCTCAGTTGGCGATGGGAGTCGCGCCACTCGCGCAAGCGCAAGTAGTTAAGGAAGTTCTTGCGGCACCAATTGCGCAGCGGGCTGGCGGTCAACGCCTGGCGCTGTTCTTCGAAACCGCGCCACAGATTGACCAGCCCGGCGAAGTCCGAGTCCACATCCTTCCACTGAGCATGCGCCTGATCGGCAGCCTGTTGGCGTTCCGGCGGACGCTCGCGCGGGTCCTGAATCGACATGGCGCTGGCGACGATCAGCACTTCCTGCAAGCTGCCGAGTTTCGCCGCTTCCAGCAGCATGCGGCCCATCCGCGGGTCCACCGGCAACCGCGCCAACTGGCGACCGAGCGGGGTCAGCTGGCTGTTGCGGTCGACCGCCGAGAGCTCTTGCAGCAGGTTGAAACCGTCGCTGATGGCCTTGCCATCCGGCGGCTCGATAAACGGGAAATCGGTGATCTCGCCGAGGCGCAGATGCAGCATCTGCAAAATCACCGCCGCGAGGTTGGTCCGCAGGATTTCCGGGTCGGTAAATTCCGGGCGACCGATGAAATCCTCTTCGCCATAGAGACGGATGCAAATGCCCGGTTCGACCCGTCCGCAGCGACCTTTACGCTGGTTGGCGCTGGCCTGGGAAATGGCTTCGATGGGCAAGCGCTGAACCTTGGCGCGGTAGCTGTAACGGCTGATGCGCGCGGTGCCGCTGTCGATCACGTAACGAATGCCCGGCACGGTCAGCGAGGTTTCCGCGACGTTGGTCGCCAGGACCACGCGACGGCCTGGGTGCGACTGGAAAATCCGCTGCTGTTCGGCCGGCGACAGTCGTGCGTAGAGCGGCAGAATCTCGGTGTGCTTGAGCTGGGCCTTGCGCAGCATGTCCGCCGCGTCGCGAATCTCGCGCTCGCCGGGCAGAAACACCAAAACATCGCCAGGACTCTTGCGTTCGCTGCGTTCGAACGCGGCGATTTCATCGAGCGTGGCGAGGATCGCCTGATCCACCGTCAAGTCATCCTCGACGCGGTTGCCCTCTTCGTCCTGCTCCAGGGTCAGCGGGCGGTACCAGGTTTCCACCGGGAAGGTGCGGCCAGAGACTTCGACAATCGGCGCATCGTCGAAATGCTTGGAGAAACGCTCTAGGTCGATGGTCGCCGAGGTGATGATGACTTTCAGGTCCGGGCGACGCGGCAGCAGGGTTTTCAGGTAACCCAGCAGGAAGTCGATGTTGAGGCTGCGTTCGTGGGCTTCGTCGACGATGATCGTGTCGTAGCGCTCGAGGTAGCGGTCGTTCTGGGTTTCCGCCAGCAGGATGCCGTCGGTCATCAGCTTGATCAGGGTGTTGGAATCACTCTGATCTTCGAACCGCACCTGATAGCCGACCAGCGCACCCAACGGCGTCGCCAGTTCTTCAGCGACCCGGCTCGCCACGCTGCGTGCAGCGATTCGACGCGGCTGGGTGTGGCCAATCAGGCCATGCTGACCGCGACCGATTTCCAGGCAAATCTTGGGCAACTGGGTGGTTTTACCCGAGCCGGTTTCACCGGCAATGATCAGCACCTGATGCTTGAGCAGCGCTGCTTTGATTTCGTCGCGCTTGGCGGCGATCGGCAGGCTGTCGTCATAACGAATCACCGGCAGGCTGGCCCGCCGCGCCAACACCTGATCACAGGACGCCTGCGTGCGCGTCACCCACTGGGCCAGTTTGGCCTCGTCAGGTTTCTTGCGCAGCTCAAGCAACTGCCGCCGCAGCCGGTGGCGGTCGGCGAGCATGGCGTGATCGAGGTTTTTCAGCAGTTTGTCGATGGAAGGCGATTCGTCAGTCATCAGGTACGCAATAAGTCGTCTAGTGGCGCAGGGGGGCGGATTGTCGCAGATTTAAAGGACGAACGAGATCCCCTGTAGCAGCTGTCGAGCCGCAGCGAGGCTGCGTTGGCCTCGACGCAGCCTCGCTG
>NZ_VOBM01000031.1:0-74323 GCF_008370005.1 Pseudomonas sp. ANT_J28 | reverse complement strand
GAAGAAGACAGGGATTGATCAATCGAACTATGATTTTTCATGGACTCGCCCTCGCTGTCGTTGGCTGTTTAGACTGCCACCGTGGCGCATTGACGCCTCGGCTTGGGCGAGTCCATCCAATTACAGGAACGGATACATCCCCGGATTTACGGGGGAGGGCGGTAAGTGATTGTTATGTCGGCAAAAAACTTTGAAATATTTTAAAAATAAGTTTGACAGCCTTCCGATGCGCCATTAAGATTCGCCCCGTCCTCAGCGATGAGGGGCTATAGCTCAGCTGGGAGAGCGCTTGCATGGCATGCAAGAGGTCGACGGTTCGATCCCGTCTAGCTCCACCAATTTACACTTCAAGGCCTGGCCACACCGGTCTTGAAGCGATCAACACTCAGCGTTGATCAGGTGTATAGAAGGGTTTGCGTCCCCTTCGTCTAGTGGCCTAGGACACCGCCCTTTCACGGCGGTAACAGGGGTTCGAGTCCCCTAGGGGACGCCAGTTTTACAGAAGCGATGTTGCAAGATGTCGCTCCGCCGCGAGGCGAAAAATCCGGGGCTATAGCTCAGCTGGGAGAGCGCCTGCATGGCATGCAGGAGGTCAGCGGTTCGATCCCGCTTAGCTCCACCAATTTTACAGTTCAAGGTCTGGCCACACCGGCCTTGAATCGATCAGCTCTCAGCACTGATCAGTTGTATAGAAGGTTTTGCGTCCCCTTCGTCTAGTGGCCTAGGACACCGCCCTTTCACGGCGGTAACAGGGGTTCGAGTCCCCTAGGGGACGCCACGATTACCCGCTCTGCGGGATTTTATAAGGGTCATTCAATTATTGAATGGCCCTTTTGTTTGTCTGCCGTTTGGCCAAATCCCCTAATTCTTTCAAACTGTTCTTCAGACCAGCGGTCACATCCACGACTTGCGTAAAATTATTATGAGAATAATATTCTATTCGTAATATTCGGAGGCAACGATGAACGATAAAAAAGCTCAAACCCGCGAACGCATCCTCAAGGCTGCCAGCGCAGCGCTGATTCAGCGCGGCCCGGCCGAACCGAGCGTGGGTGAAGTGATGGGCGCGGCCGGCCTGACCGTCGGTGGCTTCTATGCGCACTTCGAAAGCAAGGACGCGATGATGCTGGAAGCGTTCAAGCAACTGCTCGGTCATCGCCGTGGCTTGATCGCCGACATGGACGCCGAATTGACCGGCGAAGAGCGTCGCGCGTTGGTTGCTGCGTTTTATCTGTCGCGCAAACACCGTGATTCCTCTGAGTCAGCCTGCCCGATTCCGGCTTCTGTCGGTGAGCTGGGGCGCCTGCCGGACGCGTTTCGCGTGGCGTTGAATGAGCATGTGGAAATGATGGTCGCGCAGTTGGCGGCCAGCCCGGAAGACACCGACAAAGCCCTGGCCGACATGGCCTTGATGGTCGGTGGTTTGGCTTTGGCTCGCGCGTTGGGGCCAGGAGAATTGTCCGATCGATTGCTGCGCGCCGCCAAGTCTGCGGTGCTGTGACCTAAAGGCGTTTGCCTGAGGAGTGAGAGCGATGAGCACGTTGAAGTGGGTTCGTGGCGTTAATGGCACCTTGGGCTGGTTTGCACCGAAACTGGTCGCGAGCAGAATGCGACTGGCTTTCATGACGCCGCGGGAACTGCCGCCGCGTGATTGGGAATTGCCGCTGCTGGCGAAGTCCGAGCGAATCACCCTGCGCTTCGGTCTCTCGGCGCTGCGTTGGGGGCAAGGTCCCGCCGTGTTGCTGATGCACGGTTGGGAAGGCCGGCCGACGCAGTTTGCCAGCCTCATCACCGCGTTGGTCGATGCCGGTTACACCGTGGTTGCGCTGGACGGTCCGGCCCACGGTCGCTCGCCGGGTCGCGAGGCCAATGTGGTGCTGTTCGCCCGGGCCATGCTTGAGGCCGCTGCCGAGTTGCCACCGCTGCAAGCTGTCATCGGCCACTCCATGGGCGGCGCCAGTGCCATGCTCGCCGTTCAGTTGGGCTTGCGTACCGAAACCCTGGTCACTATCGCTGCCCCTGCGCGGATTCTCGGCGTATTGCGCGGTTTCGCCCGCTATGTACGGCTGCCACCGAAAGCCCGTTCGGCGTTCATTCGTCAGGTCGAGAAAGACGTCGGCATGCGCGCTGCTGCACTGGATGTTGCGCATTATCAGCTCGACATGCCCGGCCTGATCGTTCACGCCGAAGATGACTGCTATGTTCCGGTCAAGGAATCGCAGCTGATCAACGAAGCCTGGTTCGATAGCCGTTTGTTGCGCCTGAAAGAGGGTGGTCATCAACGGGTACTGGCTGACCCTCGGGTGATAGAAGGCGTTCTCTCGCTGCTGGCCGGTCGCAGTCTGCAATCGCGCCAATCGGCCTGAGCATCCGTTACACTGCCCCGGTGAAAATTTTCTGACCGGGAGTGGGGCATGGGCTGGGATCGGGCAACGCCATTTATCATTGATCTGGAAGTCGGCGCAGAGGACATCGATGGGCTGGGTCACGCGAACAACGCAGTGTACGTGACCTGGCTCGAACGCTGTGCCTGGCGCCACTCCCAGCGCCTCGGCCTGGACCTGGTCGAGTATCGTCGGCTGGATCGGGCGATGGCGGTGGTGCGGCACGAGATCGATTACCTGGCGGCCGCCTATGAAGGCGATGAGTTGCAATTGGCCACCTGGATCGTCGATTGGGACCAGCGCCTGAGAATGACCCGACACTTCCAGTTGAAGCGCCCCAGCGACAACACCACGTTGCTGCGGGCGCAGACCACCTTCGTCTGCATCGAACTGTCAACCGGCAAGCCCAAGCGCATGCCAGCGGAGTTCATCGAGGGCTACGGCCCTGCGTTGCAACTCCCGGCCTGACTGTCCCTTGTAGGAGCTGTCGAGTGAAACGAGGCTGCGATCTATTGATCTTGCACTTCAAAGACAACATCAAAAGATCGCAGCCTCGTTTCACTCGACAGGTATCTACATGAGCAAAACCTGTAAACTGCCGCACGTTTTTCGTTGAGTGTGTTTTTCATGCAAATTGCTTTGGCACCCATGGAGGGGTTGGTCGACAACATCCTGCGGGACGTGCTGACCCGTGTGGGCGGTATCGATTGGTGCGTGACCGAGTTCATTCGGATCAACGATCAACTGCTCACGCCTGCTTATTACCACAAGTTCGGCCCGGAACTATTGACCGGCGCCCGCACCGCATCCGGCGTGCCGCTGCGGGTGCAACTGCTCGGTTCCGATCCGGTATGCCTAGCGGAAAACGCTGCGCTGGCGTGCGAACTGGGTTCGGAGGTCATCGACCTGAACTTCGGCTGCCCGGCCAAGACTGTGAACAAGTCCCGCGGTGGTGCGGTGCTGCTCAAAGAACCTGAGCTGCTGAACCAGATCGTCGAACATGTCCGTCGTGCCGTTCCGGCACACATTCCAGTGACTGCCAAAATGCGCCTCGGTTTCGACAGCCCCGACGGTGCGCTGGTTTGCGCCACGGCCCTGGCCGAAGGTGGCGCGGCGCACATCGTGGTTCACGCGCGGACCAAAACTGACGGCTACAAGCCGCCAGCCCATTGGGAATGGATCCCGCGGGTGCAGGATGTGGTCAAGGTTCCAGTGTTCGCCAACGGCGACATCTGGAGCGTCGAAGACTGGCGTCGTTGCCGCGAAATCAGCGGCGTCGAGGACATCATGCTCGGTCGCGGCCTGGTTTCGCGCCCGGACCTGGCACGGCAAATCGCAATGGCGCGAGCTGGTGAGGATGTCGTCGAGATGACCTGGGCCGAGCTGCTGCCGCTGATTCAGGACTTCTGGCTGCAAGCCAAGGCGCAGATGACGCCACGCCAGTCCCCGGGTCGCTTGAAGCAGTGGCTGGCGATGCTGACCCGCAATTATCCCGAAGCGGTCGAGCTGTTCACCGTGCTGCGTCGTGAAACCGAACTGGATCATGTCTCGTGTTTACTGGGTCTGCAGGTGTCTGAAGCCGCCTGAAAAAAATCTGTAAATAATCTCTTGAAAAGCAATCAGCGGTCCTTATTTAAGGGTTACGCGGTGCCGAATTCGGGTCGCGGAGACAAAAAAACTTGCTGATATGTTTTCAGGAGATTTGAATCATGAGTACTGCATTTTCCATGGCACCACTGTTCCGTTCCTCGGTAGGTTTCGATCGTTTCAATGACCTGTTCGAAACCGCCCTGCGCAACGAGCCAGGCAGCACCTACCCCCCCTACAACGTGGAAAAACACGGCGACGACCAATACCGCATCGTCGTAGCGGCCGCCGGCTTCCAGGAAGAAGACCTGGAGCTGCAAGTGGAAAAAGGTGTGCTGACCATCAGTGGCGGCAAGCGTGACGCGAACGAAGACGTCACCTATCTGTACCAAGGCATCGCACAGCGTGCCTTCAAACTGTCCTTCCGTCTGGCGGACCATATCGAAATCAAGGCCGCCGGTCTGAGCAACGGTTTGTTGAGTATTGACCTGTTGCGGGTGATTCCGGAAGAGGCGAAAGCCAAACGCATCCCGATCAACGGGACGCAAAAGCCGGCTCTGCAGCATTAAGGCAGAGCAATGAAAAGGGCGCCACTGGCGCCCTTTTTTGTACCCGTCACTTGAGCAACTTCTGAAAATCCTCCACTGGCAGCGGCGGGCTGTGCAAATACCCCTGATAAAAATGGCAGCCCAGCCCCTGCAAAAATTCCAGCTGCTCCGGTGTCTCTACCCCTTCGGCAATCACTTTCAATTCCAGGCTGCGGGCCATGGCAACGATGGCGCGGATGATCTCGGCGTCGTTGGGGTCGGTGGTGGCGTCGCGGATGAACGATTGGTCGATTTTCAGGGTGTCGACCGGCAGACGCTTGAGGTAGGTCAGCGAGGAATAACCGGTGCCGAAATCGTCCATGGCGAAACTCACGCCGAGTTTTTTCAGGCTACGCATTTTGTTGATGGTGTCTTCCAGGTTCTCGATCACGATGCCTTCGGTGATTTCCAGTTTCAGCAGCGCGCAGGGCAGACCGTGGCTGGCGAGGCTGTGTTCGATACGCTCGACGAAGTCGTTCTGGCGAAATTGCCGCGGGCTGATGTTGACGCACAGGCTGAAGTCGAGCGGGTCTATCAGGCCCTTGGCAATCAGCTGCCTGAAGGCGCCGCAGGCTTCGTCGATGATCCAGGTGCCGACTTCCAGAATCAGACCGCTGTCCTCCAGCACCTTGATGAACTCGGTGGGCGATTGCGCGCCGAGTTCCGGATGGTTCCAGCGCACCAGCGCCTCGGCGCCGACGATGCGGTCGTTCCGGGCGTCCACCTGAGGCTGGTAGTGCACGCGGAACTCGCCCCGGGAATGGGCCAGGCGCAGGTCGGTTTCCATGCGCAGGCGTTCGCTCGCAGCCTTCTGCATGGTGTTGTGGTACATCTGCGTGGTGTTGCGGCCCGAATCCTTGGCCCGGTAGAGGGCGATGTCGGCGCGTTTGAGCAGGTCGGTCGGGGTCGAACCGTGATCGGGAATCAGCGCGATGCCGATGCTCGGGGTTACTTGCAGGCGTTGTCCGTCAAGGAACATCGGCTCCGACAGCAATTCACGCAAGGTGTCCGCCAGTTGCAGGACCTGCTCGCTGACCTCGTTGCGCGAGCCTTCGAGCCCGCTGAGCAGTACCACGAATTCGTCACCGCCCAAGCGGGCGACAGTGTCCTCCATGCGCACGCTGGCTTCGAGGCGCGCGGTGATGATTTTCAGCACGGTATCGCCCACCGGATGGCCAAGCGAATCATTGATGTGCTTGAAGTGGTCGAGGTCGAGGAACATCAAAGCGCCGCGCAGGTTGTGGCGCTTGAGCAGGGCAATCTGCTGACTCAGGCGATCCATCAGCAGGGCGCGGTTGGGCAGGTTGGTCAGCGGGTCGTGGTAGGCCAGGTGACGAATCTGCGCTTCAGCGTTTTTCAGCAGGCTGACGTCCCGCGCGGTCAGCAGCAGGCAGGCGGTTTCGTTGAGGGTGATCGGTTCTACCGAGACTTCGACGGTAAGCAACTCGCCGCGTTTATTGCGCCCGAGCATTTCCTGGTGATGCACCCGGCCCTTGATCTGGAGTTCGGCGAGCAGCGCCGAACGCTGTTTTTCCTCGGCCCAGATGCCGACCTGATACACCGTGCGACCGACCACTTCATCGGCGCGGTAGCCGGTCAGGCGGCAGAAGCCGTCGTTAACCTCCAGATAACGCCCGGTGTCGCGCTCGGTGATGGTGATGGCGTCGGGGCTGGAGTGGAAGGCCTTGGCGAACTTCTCTTCGCTGGCCTTGAGGGCTGCTTCCGAGCGTTGCTGCTGAGTGATATCGCGCAGGGAGGTGACGATGCACGGCTGGTCACCGACGCTGATCTGGCGGCTGGAAATCACGCAGGTCAGGGCTTGCCCGTCTTTGTGCTGAACCAGGATCGCCACGTTGTTCAAGCCCTGTTCGCGGATGACCTGCTCGATCCGTCGCAGGCTTTGCGCCGAAGCGTCCCATAGACCGATTTCGTCGGCGCTGCGGCCAATCACGTCGGCGGCGCTCCAGCCGAAGGTCTGGGTGAAGCTGGAGTTGATCTCGATGAATTGACCGGTGTCCTGACGGGTCACGCAAATCGGGTCCGGACTGACCTGGAACAGGGTGGCGAACTTCTCTTCAGACGCCACCAGCAACTGCTCCCGCTCGACCTGATCGGTGATGTCAAGCAGCGTGCCGGCCATGCGCAGCGGCGCACCGTTTTCATCGCGATAGAGTCGGGCGCGGCTTTCCAGATAGCGCGAGCTGCCGTCCGGTAGTTGCACGCGGTAGGTCAGTTGATAATTGCCGGCAGGACCTTCTCGCAGGCTGCGATAGGCGTCGCGCATGGTGCCGCGCTCTTCGTCGGGCACGCCTTCGAAAAACTCGTCGAAGGATTCATGGAAAGGTATGGCTTCCAGCCCGTGTAACTGGGCGGCGCGTGCCGAGCCGTACAGCATGCCGCTGGGAATGTGCCAGTCCCAAGTGCCGAGTTGTGCCGAATCCAGCGCCAGGTCGAGGCGCTCCTGGCTGTCTTTCAGAGCAAGCTCGGCGGCTTTTCGTTCGGTGGTGTCCAGAAACGTACTCAGCAGATACGGCTGGCCTTCAAGTTCCACCTTTTGCGCGCTGAGGATGCCGTCGTGGACCTGACCATTGCTGGCACGAAACTGCACCTCCATGCTGATCAGTTCGCCCTTGGCCTTGGTGGCCTTGACGAGTTGCGCCCGTTGCTCAGGATGCACCCAGAGGCCCAGTTCCAGGGTGGTACGACCGATAGCGTTCTGTACCGGCCAGCCAAACAGGCTTTCGAAATACTGGTTGGCTTCGCTGATCAGGCCGTCTTCCTGGCGGGTCAGCAGGACCATGTTCGGGCACAGGTGGAACAGCGTGGCGAAGCGTTTTTCCGAGCTGCTCAACGCCTGTTCGCGCTGGCGCTGGTGGGTGATTTCACGGATGACGCCAATCATCCGTGGCCGACCGTGTTTGTCCGGCAGCAGGCTGCCGTTGATCTCCAGCCAGTGCAGGCTGCCGTCGGGCCAGCGGATGCGGTGATGCATCGCCTGTTCCAGCGGGGCGCCGGCGATCACCGCGTCGAAGGCGCGAATGGTTTTCGCCCGATCCTCTGGCGGCAGCAAGTCGAGGTATTCCAGATCCGCCGGCAGCGGTTGCCGGGGATCGAAGCCGAACAGCGCCTGGGTACCCCGCGACCAGCTGATCTGCCCACGTTCGATGTCCCAATACCAGGCGCCCAAACGTGCACCGTTGAGGGCGGCCAGCAATTGTGGGGCGCTTTCCCAGCTCTGCTCGGACCGTTTTGGGTCAAGCGCCTGTATACGCGGCATCGGCGGAATACGGTCAACAGATTTCGGCATTGGCAAGCCTTGGCTGAGTGAGGTGTCAGGTTCAGTGACTCGAGGCTCTATAGAAGTAGCACAGCTTAGCCGAGAGTCCCTGGCAGATCGATTTGTGCATCCAGCAAGGCCATGAAGGCCCGTGCCGCATTCGACAGCGTCCGCTCTGTGTGCAGGATATAGCCTAGCTGGCGAGTCAGTTGTATGCCCGGTAAAGGTATTCGCGCAACCTGATCGTCAAGCATGGTGCGCGGCAACACGCTCCACGCCAGGCCGATCGAGACCATCATCTTGATGGTTTCCAGGTAATTCGTACTCATCGCGATGTTCGGTGTCAGGCCTTGGGCTTCGAACAGGCGCCGGACAATGTGGTGAGTAAAGGTGTTGCCGCCGGGGAAAACTGCCGGGTGCAGGGCAATGTCCGCCAGGCTGATCGGGCCGTGGCTGATCAGCGAGTGCTCCGGGGCGACCACAAAGTCCAGCGGGTCATCCCACACCGGCGTGGCCTTGACCAGTGCGTGGGGCTCCGGCGCCAGGGTGATGACCGCCAGTTCGGCGCGGCCATGGAGGATTTCTTCGTAGGCCACTTCCGAATCGAGGAACTGAATATCCAACGCCACTTGCGGGTAACGTCGGGTGAACTCCCTTAATAAGGGGGGCAAGCGGTGAAGGCCGATGTGGTGACTGGTGGCCAGGGTCAGGCGGCCGGTCACTTCGCCAGTCAGATTGGTCAGGGCGCGGCGCGTGTCGTCCAGCACATTCAGAATCTGATAGGCCCGCGGCAGCAAGGCGCGTCCGGCTTCGGTCAGGCCCACTTCACGGCCCAGGCGATCGAACAGGCGCACCTTCAATTGCTGCTCCAGCCCGGCAATGCGCTTGCTGATGGCCGGTTGCGTCAGGTGCAGCCGTTCGCCAGCGCCGGAGAAGCTACCGGTCTCGGCAATCGCGATAAAAGCATTGAGGTTGGCGAGGTCCATTGCAGTATTCCAGTTGGTTATCCAAAGCATAAAAAATATGAATTTGAGTTATTTAATGTAACCCCCTAGGATCGACCTCACAAGCCAAGGGGTTATTGAGTTATTCAAAATCCACGGCATAGAAACACGCTGATGAGGACCGTCTGATGGCCGGCAAAACGCTTTACGACAAGCTTTGGGATTCCCATGAAGTGAAACGGCGCGACGATGGGTCGTCGCTGATCTATATCGACCGCCACATCATCCATGAAGTGACTTCGCCCCAAGCTTTCGAAGGCCTGCGTCTGGCCGGGCGCAAGCCTTGGCGGGTCGACTCGATCATCGCCACGCCGGACCACAACGTACCGACCACTCCGGATCGCAAGGGCGGTATCGAAGCGATTACCGACCAGGTCTCGCGTTTGCAGGTGCAGACTCTCGATGACTACTGCGACGAATATGGCATCACCGAATTCAAAATGAATGACGTGCGTCAGGGCATCGTTCACGTGATCGGTCCGGAGCAGGGTGCCACCTTGCCGGGCATGACCGTGGTCTGCGGCGACTCGCACACCTCGACTCACGGCGCGTTTGGCGCATTGGCCCACGGCATCGGGACTTCCGAGGTCGAGCACGTGTTCGCCACGCAGTGCCTGGTCGCCAAGAAGATGAAAAACATGCTGGTGTCGGTCGAGGGCAAATTGCCGTTCGGCGTGACGGCCAAGGACATCGTGCTCGCGGTGATCGGCAAGATCGGTACCGCTGGCGGTAACGGCCACGCCATCGAGTTCGCCGGCAGCGCCATTCGCGATTTGTCCGTCGAAGGCCGCATGACCATCTGCAACATGTCCATTGAAGCCGGCGCTCGTGTTGGCCTGGTGGCTGCCGACGAAAAAACCGTGGCTTACGTCAAGGGCCGTCCATTTGCCCCGAAAGGCGCGGAATGGGACATGGCGGTCGAAGCCTGGAAAGACCTGGTTTCAGACGCTGATGCGGTGTTCGACACCGTCGTCGAGCTCGATGCCGCTCAGATCAAGCCGCAAGTCAGCTGGGGCACTTCGCCCGAGATGGTCCTGGCGGTTGATCAGAACGTGCCGGACCCGGCGAAGGAAATGGACCTGGTCAAACGCGGTTCCATCGAGCGCGCCTTGAAATACATGGGTTTGAGCGCCAATCAGGCGATCACCGACATTCAACTGGACCGCGTCTTCATTGGTTCCTGCACCAACTCGCGGATCGAAGACTTGCGCGCTGCGGCGGTGATCGCCAAGGGCCGTAAAGTCGCTTCGACCATCAAGCAAGCCATCGTGGTGCCGGGCTCGGGCCTGGTGAAGGCGCAAGCCGAGGCCGAAGGCCTGGACAAGATTTTCCTCGAAGCCGGTTTCGAGTGGCGTGAACCGGGTTGCTCGATGTGCCTGGCGATGAACCCGGACCGTTTGGAGTCGGGCGAGCATTGCGCTTCGACCTCCAACCGCAACTTCGAAGGGCGTCAGGGCGCCGGTGGCCGTACGCACCTGGTCAGCCCGGCCATGGCCGCGGCGGCTGCCGTCCACGGTCGTTTCATCGACGTTCGCGAACTGATCTGAGGAACCGCACATGAGAGCTTTTACCCAACACACCGGTTTGGTCGCGCCATTGGACCGTGCCAACGTCGACACCGACCAGATCATTCCGAAGCAGTTCTTGAAGTCGATCAAGCGCACCGGTTTTGGTCCGAACCTGTTCGACGAATGGCGTTACCTGGACGTGGGCTATGCCTACCAGGACAACTCCAAGCGTCCGCTGAACAAGGATTTCGTGCTCAACGCCGAACGTTATCAAGGCGCCAGCGTGCTGCTGGCCCGCGAGAACTTCGGTTGCGGCTCCAGCCGTGAACACGCGCCGTGGGCGCTGGAAGAGTACGGTTTTCGCAGCATCATCGCGCCGAGCTACGCCGACATCTTCTACAACAACAGCTTCAAGAACGGCTTGCTGCCGATCATCTTGAGCGACGCTGAAGTGGATGAGTTGTTCCAGCAGGTTGAAGCCAATCCGGGTTACGAGTTGACGGTCGACCTGCAAGCCCAGACTGTCACCCGGCCTGATGGCAAGGTCTACAGCTTCGAACTTGACGAGTTCCGCAAGCATTGCCTGGTCAACGGCCTGGACGACATCGGCCTGACCTTGCAGGACCACGAAGCGATTGCGGCGTTTGAAGCCAAGCACCGTGCGAGCCAGCCTTGGTTGTTTCGCGACGTTTGATTGATCCGGCATTTCGGTAGGGAGGGCCGGCCTCTTCGCGAGCAAGCCTGCTCCCACAGGGTCTGTGAACAACGCAATCCAATGTGGGAGCGGCGGTGCGACGATTCGACTTGCTCGCGAAGACGGCAGCCCAGGCACCACAAGGCTCAACCCCAAAAAGGAAGTCCATATGACCAGCACTGCCCAGCACAGCCAAGTCGTACAAAAGCAATTCGGTGAACAAGCCTCGGCCTATCTGAGCAGCGCCGTACACGCTCAGGGCACCGAATTTGCGTTGCTACAGGCTGAACTGGCTGGGCACGGCGATGCCCGGGTGCTGGACCTGGGCTGCGGCGCCGGTCACGTCAGTTTTCACGTGGCGTCACTGGTGAAAGAAGTGGTGGCTTACGACCTGTCGCAGCAGATGCTCGACGTGGTAGCCGGTGCCGCCGTCGATCGCGGTCACACCAACGTGTCCACCGTGCTGGGCGCCGCCGAGCGTCTGCCGTTCGCCGATGGTGAGTTCGATTTCGTCTTCAGCCGGTATTCGGCGCACCATTGGAGCGATCTCGGCCTGGCCCTGCGAGAAATTCGCCGGGTGCTGAAACCGGGCGGCGTAGCGGCGTTCATCGACGTGTTGTCACCGGGCAGTCCGTTGTTCGACACTTACCTGCAAAGTGTCGAAGTACTGCGCGACACCAGCCATGTGCGCGATTATTCCGCCAGCGAGTGGTTGCGTCAGGTCAGCGAAGCGGGGTTGCATACCCGTAGCACCACCCGTCAACGGCTGCGACTGGATTACACCTCCTGGGTCGAGCGCATGCGTACGCCAGAAGTGATGCGCGCCGCGATTCTCGAGTTGCAGAAGTCGATGGGTAACGAAGTACGCGAATATTTTGAGATTGAGGCCGATGGTTCGTTCAGTACAGATGTACTGGTGCTGATGGCAGAGCGATAGAATTTTTCCGGGTGTGCCCACGGGCGCTCCGACTGATGACATGAGGAAAGCATGAGCAAGCAGATTCTGATTCTCCCAGGTGACGGTATTGGCCCGGAAATCATGGCCGAAGCGGTCAAGGTGCTGGAGCTGGCGAACGACAAGTACAGCCTGGGCTTCGAGCTGAGCCATGACGTGATCGGTGGCGCTGCCATCGACAAGCACGGCGTGCCTTTGGCCGACGAAACCCTGGACCGTGCACGCGCGGCCGACGCTGTACTGCTGGGCGCCGTGGGCGGCCCGAAATGGGACACCATCGAGCGTGATATCCGCCCTGAGCGCGGCCTGCTGAAAATTCGTGCGCAACTGGGCCTGTTCGGCAACCTGCGTCCGGCGATCCTTTACCCGCAACTGGCCGAGGCTTCGAGCCTGAAGCCTGAAATCGTGGCTGGCCTGGATATCCTGATCATCCGTGAACTGACCGGCGGTATCTACTTCGGCGCGCCACGTGGCGTTCGCGAGCTGGAAAACGGCGAGCGTCAGGCTTACGACACCCTGCCGTACAGCGAAAGCGAAATCCGCCGTATCGCCCGTGTCGGTTTCGACATGGCCATGGTGCGCGGCAAGAAGCTGTGCTCGGTGGACAAGGCCAACGTACTAGCCTCCAGCCAGCTGTGGCGTGAAATCGTCGAGCAAGTGGCCAAGGATTACCCTGAAGTCGAACTGAGCCACATGTACGTCGATAACGCCGCCATGCAACTGGTGCGCGCACCGAAGCAATTCGACGTGATCGTCACTGACAACCTGTTCGGCGACATTCTTTCCGACCAAGCGTCGATGCTTACCGGTTCCATCGGCATGCTGCCGTCGGCGTCCCTGGACACCAACAACAAGGGCATGTACGAGCCGTGCCATGGTTCGGCGCCGGACATCGCTGGCAAAGGCATTGCCAACCCATTGGCGACCATTCTGTCGGTGTCGATGATGCTGCGTTACAGCTTCAATCTGCAGGATGCGGCCGATGCGATCGAGAAGGCCGTCAGTCTGGTATTGGACCAAGGCCTGCGCACTGGCGACATCTGGTCGGCCGGTTGCACTAAAGTCGGTACGCAGGAAATGGGCGACGCAGTAGTCGCCGCGCTGCGGAATCTGTAATCTCTCCGGCCCGCTGCAACTTTCACTCTTGAAAGCAGCGGCCCACTTTTTAAAGAAGGTGTAGTTGCGATGAAACGTGTAGGTCTGATCGGTTGGCGCGGTATGGTCGGTTCCGTGCTCATGCAGCGGATGCTGGAAGAGCAGGATTTCGATCTTATTGAGCCGGTGTTTTTCACCACTTCCAATGTCGGTGGCCAAGGCCCGTCCGTGGGCAAGGACATTGCTCCGCTCAAGGACGCTTACAGCATTGATGAGCTGAAAACCCTCGACGTGATTCTGACCTGCCAGGGTGGCGACTACACCAGCGAAGTCTTCCCGAAGCTGCGCGAAGCCGGCTGGCAGGGTTACTGGATCGACGCCGCTTCCAGCCTGCGCATGCAGGATGACGCAGTGATCGTGCTGGATCCGGTGAACCGCAAGGTCATCGACCAGCAGCTCGACGCGGGCACCAAGAACTACATCGGCGGCAACTGCACCGTCAGCCTGATGCTGATGGGCCTGGGCGGTCTGTTTGACGCCGGTCTGGTGGAGTGGATGAGCGCCATGACCTATCAGGCGGCCTCCGGTGCCGGCGCGCAGAACATGCGCGAACTGATCAAGCAAATGGGCGCGACCCACGCCGCTGTCGCCGATCAACTGGCCGACCCGGCCAGCGCGATCCTCGACATCGACCGCCGTGTGGCCGAAGCCATGCGTAGCGACGCGTACCCGACCGAAAACTTCGGCGTACCGCTGGCCGGCAGCCTGATCCCGTGGATCGACAAGGAACTGCCAAACGGTCAGAGCCGCGAAGAGTGGAAGGCCCAGGCCGAGACCAACAAGATCCTTGGTCGCTTCAAGAGCCCGATTCCGGTCGATGGTATCTGCGTGCGTATCGGCGCCATGCGCTGCCACAGCCAGGCGCTGACCATCAAACTGAACAAAGATGTGCCGATCGCCGATATCGAAGGGCTGATCAGCCAGCACAACCCTTGGGTCAAACTGGTGCCGAACAGCCGCGAAGCCAGCATTCAGGAACTGAGCCCGACGAAAGTCACCGGCACCCTGAACGTACCGGTTGGCCGTCTGCGCAAGCTGAACATGGGCACGCAGTACGTCGGCGCGTTCACCGTCGGCGACCAACTGCTGTGGGGCGCGGCCGAACCGCTGCGTCGCATGCTGCGGATCCTGCTTGAGCGTTGATCGATTGAAGTAAACAAAGAGCCCGTGCCTTGAAAGAGGTGCGGGTTTTTTGGTTATTGGGCGTCTGTTAAGCCGCCATCGCGAGCAAGCTCGGCTCCTGCAGGAGCGACACCGAACCTGTAGGAACCGAGCTTGCTCGCGATGAGGCCGGCACAGACACTACAAATCCCCGGCAGAAATTGCCTGCATGCCAACCACCCGGTAAAGTGCCGCTCCCCCCGTTTCGCCAGAGGTAGAACCATGAGCCAGTCCTTTGATATCGCCGTGATCGGCGCCACCGGTACTGTCGGCGAAACGCTTGTGCAGATTATCGAGGAGCGCGACTTCCCTGTCGGCAATCTGCACCTGCTCGCCAGCAGCGAATCGGCCGGGCATTCGGTGCCGTTTCGCGGCAAGAACGTGCGGGTGCGGGAGGTCGATGAGTTCGACTTCAGTAAAGTCCAGCTGGTGTTCTTCGCTGCCGGCCCGGCGGTAACCCTGAGTTTCGCTTCGCGTGCCACAGCCGCCGGTTGCTCGCTGATCGACTTGTCCGGCGCCTTGCCGGCTGATCAGGCGCCACAAGTCGTGCCTGAAGCCAATGCGCAGGTACTGGCCGGTTTGAAGAAACCGTTCCAGGTCAGCAGTCCAAGCCCTTCGGCCACCACACTGGCGGTCGTGCTGGCGCCGTTGCTCGGTTTGCTCGATCTGCAACGCATCAATTTGACCGCCAGCCTGGCCGTCTCCGCCCAGGGCCGCGAAGCCGTCACCGAGCTGGCACGGCAAACGGCCGAGCTGCTCAATGTGCGTCCGCTGGAGCCGACCTTCTTCGATCGGCAGATGGCCTTCAACTTGCTGGCGCAAGTGGGCAAGCCAGATGATCAGGGTCACACGCTGCTGGAAAAACGCCTGGTACGCGAGCTGCGTCAGGTCATGGCGCTGCCTTTATTAAAGATTTCCGTCACTTGCATTCAAGCCCCGGTGTTTTTTGGCGATAGCTTTAACGTGACCTTGCAGTCATCGAGCGACATCGACCTGGCAGAAGTCAACGCCGCCCTGGAAGACGCGCCCGGTATCGAGTTGGTGGAAGCCGGCGATTACCCGACGCCGGTAGGCGATGCGGTAGGGCAGGACGTGGTCTACGTTGGTCGGGTTCGCAACGGGATCGACGACCTGTCGGAACTAAATTTGTGGCTGACGTCAGATAACGTACGCAAAGGCGCAGCGCTCAATGCTGTGCAGGTGGCTGAATTGTTGATAAAAGACCTGCTGTAAAAGATACTTGGCAACAATTTGTCGAATGAATCCGGCCGGGCGCTATGCTTGGCCGGACTGCTGAAGGCGGGCTCCCTCCGGGGCTTTGCGTGGCATGAATGAAATGATCGCGCGCGACGACTCTTCGCCGCCGCGCGCAATGCCTTACGGCAGCGACTATCAATACCTTCTCGCTGGCCGAGGAATGTTCAAACAAAGGATGAGGCTATGGTTCAAGTTCGCAAACTGGTGTTAGCAATAGCGGCCGCCTCGGCGCTGTCCTCCGGTATGGCGCATGCCCTCGGGCTTGGGGAATTGACCCTGAAGTCGACGCTGAACCAGCCCCTGGTGGCAGAAATCGAGTTGCTCGACGTCAAGGACCTCACCGCTGCCGAAGTGGTGCCGAGCCTGGCTTCGCCCGCAGATTTCGCCAAGGCCGGTGTCGACCGCCAGGCGTTTCTCAATGACCTGACCTTTACCCCGGTGCTCAACGCCAGCGGCAAAAGCATCCTGCGTGTGACATCCAGCAAGCCACTCTCCGAACCCATGGTGAAATTCCTGGTTCAGGTGATGTGGCCCAACGGTCGTTTGCTGCGCGATTACAGCGTGCTGCTCGATCCGTCCAAATTCTCGCCGCAAACCGCTGATGCGGCTGCGCAGCCTGCACCGACGCAAACCGTCACCGCACCGGTGACCGGTGCCACCAATCCAAGCCAATACACCACCGCGCCGCGCGATACCCTGTGGGAAATCGCTGCGAAGGCGCGCAATGGCGGCTCGGTCCAGCAAACCATGCTGGCCATTCAGGCGTTGAATCCGGATGCCTTTATCGACGGCAACATCAACCGGTTGAAAGCCGGTCAGGTGCTGCGTCTGCCGGATCAGGCCCAGAGCGCCAGCCTGCCCCAACCGAAGGCCGTTGTCGAAGTCTCCGCACAGAACACCGCGTGGCGGCAGGGGCGTCGTTACGTGGCGAAGCCCGGGACCGGACAGCAGCAGCTCGATGCCACCAAACGCGCTCGCGGCGAAGGCCCGTCGTCGCAAACGGCGACAGACAAGCTGAGCCTGGTCTCCGCCGAGTCCGGCAAGGCCGGTGGCAAAGGCGCCAAGGGTGATGCCAAGAATTTGAGCAACAAGCTGGCCGTGACCCAGGAAAGCCTCGACACGACCCGTCGTGACAACGCTGAACTGAAAAGCCGCATGACTGATCTGCAAAGTCAGCTGGACAAGCTGCAACGTTTGATCGAACTGAAGAACAATCAACTGGCCAAGTTGCAGGCTGAAGGCGCGGCGGGTGCGCCGGCACCAGGTGCGACTGCTCCGGCAATGTCAGCCGAACTGGCGGCCAATCCTGCGGCAACAACGCCTGCGGACGCGGCTCCGACTGCACCTGAGGCTGCTGCGCCCGAGGCCACTCCGGCTCCAGTCGAGAAGCCTGTCGAGCCGACGCCGGCAGCATCCGACGATCAGCAATTCAAAGAACTGCTGACCAATCCGTGGCTGCTGGGTCTGGCAGGTGGCGGTGCCGTGGTGGTGCTGTTCCTGCTGCTGTTGCTGGCGCGTCGCCGCAAAGCCCAGCAAGAAGCCGAGAAGCATTTGCGCATGGCCCGTGACTTGGCCGAGGAGCAGGCGTTCTCCGCTGAACTCGACCTGCCAAAAGGCATCTTCGAAGACCTGGACGTGCCGCCGCCGAGCGTGAAGCTCGCTACCGCGCCAACCCCAACTCCACCGCCTGCACCCGCGCCGGCCCCGGTAATTGCTCCGGTTGTGGTAACGCCGCCGATCGCTGCGCCATTGGTTTCGCCTGCTGGCGAGCGCGATGACGACGTATTGAGCAAGGCGCAGTCGCACATTACTGCCGGTCGTCTGAATCAGGCGGCTGCCTTGCTGGAAGACGGGATCAGGCAAGAGCCGCAACGCAGTGACCTGCGCCTCAAGCTGATGGAAGTCTACGGTCAACAAGGCGACCGCGATGCATTCGTTGCCCAGGAACGCCAACTGGTGGCCAACGGTGACAACTTTGCTCAGGTCGAAAAACTCAAGAGCCGCTTCCCGGCCATGGTCATTGCGGTTGCTGGTGGTATCGCAGCCGCTGCGATCGCTGCCGAACTGGACGCGCAATACGTCAAGGATCTGCTGCTGGACGAGCCTGAAGCGCCGGCACCGGCAGTGCCCGATGACTTCGACAATGCCTTTGATTTGAGCCTGGATGATCTGGAATCTGCAGCTCCGGCAGTGGTTGCACCAGAGGCAGAAGCAGAGGCAGAGCCAGAGCCTGATGACTTCGACAGTGCCTTCGATTTGAGCCTCGATGATCTGGAAGCTGCCTCTCCGGCGGTGGTTGCACTAGAACCAGAGCCAGTGCCAGTGTCTGCGGCTGAGCTGGACGAGTTCCCGCTGGACGACGACCTGAGCTTCGAGTCGGTGTTGCAGCAGCAGACCGACATCAAGGAAAACCTCGATGACCTGTCGGACTTCGACCTGGATATGGATCTCGGTGGGGATGCCTCGCCGGCGACCCTGGCCGAAGACGATTTTCTGTTGAGCCTGGATGACGGCGTCAAGGACCTGGATTTACCTGTCGCTGAAGCGCCGGCGGTTCCCGAGGTTGCGCTGGACGATCTGGAGCTGCCAGCCGATTTCGACCTGTCGCTGGCTGACGAAATGAACGTGCCAGACGCTCCGGACGCGTTTGCCGCCGAACTGGATGACGTCAACGCCGAGCTGGATCGTCTGTCCCAGAGTCTTGGCGAGCCGAGCTTCACGGCGGAAGACGCCATGGCCTCCGCAGCTGACGAGCCGGAATTCGACTTCCTTTCCGGCACCGACGAAGTTGCGACCAAACTCGATCTGGCCCAGGCCTACATCGACATGGGCGACGCTGACGGTGCCCGGGACATCCTCAACGAAGTGGTGACCGAGGGTGATGCTGGTCAGAAGAGCGAAGCCAAGGAAATGCTTTCGCGTCTGGCTTGACTGATCGGTAAGGCGTAAACAAAACGGCAGCCCATTGAGGCTGCCGTTTTTGTTTCTGTCCTGGGCGCCGGGCAGGGTACAAAACACACACGCCTCTGGCGTCCCCGTCCGGCGGCCTTATAATGCCCGCCTTTGCGTACATCAGCAGGCTGTCACTCCTTGGCAAATATAGATAATCCGGCCGCCGAAATGGTGGCCGACGGCTTTTTCCGGATCGCGTTGGGCGTTGAATACAAAGGCTCGCGCTATCGCGGCTGGCAGCGCCAGGCTTCCGGCGTGCTCACGGTGCAGGAAACCCTCGAAAAGGCCTTGTCCAAAGTCGCCGATTCGCCCGTGTCGCTGCTCTGCGCCGGGCGTACGGATGCCGGCGTGCATGCGTGCGGTCAGGTGGTGCATTTCGATACCCAGGTTGAGCGTTCGATGAAGGCCTGGGTCATGGGCGCCAACATCAACTTGCCCCACGATGTCAGTGTCAGCTGGGCCAAGGTCATGCCGGCGGATTTTCATGCGCGGTTCAAGGCCATTGCCCGGCGCTATCGCTACGTGATCTACAACGATCAGATCCGCCCGGCGCACCTGAATGAAGAAATCACCTGGAACCACCGTCCGCTGGACGTCGAGCGCATGGCCGAGGCAGCGCAGTACCTGGTCGGCACCCACGACTTCAGCGCTTTCCGTGCCGGCCAGTGTCAGGCCAAGTCGCCGATCAAGGAGCTGCATCACCTGCGCGTCACGCGCCACGGCAAGATGATCGTGCTGGACATCCGCGCCAGCGCCTTCCTGCACCACATGGTGCGCAACATTGCTGGCGTGCTGATGACCATCGGTGCCGGCGAGCGCCCGGTGGAGTGGATGAAAGAAGTGCTGGAGAGCCGCATTCGCCGTTCCGGTGGGGTGACGGCGCATCCGTACGGCCTGTACCTGGTGCAGGTGGAGTACCGCGACGAGTTCGAGTTACCCGAGCGTTACATTGGGCCGCACTTCTTGACCGGCTTCTCGGAACTTGACGGCTGACGCCCTCGAACGCTTTTGTTACCATCCGGGACTTTCTCGGATTTACCTTGGGGTTCTATCGACATGTCAGCCGTTCGCAGCAAGATTTGTGGGATTACCCGCATAGAAGATGCGTTGGCGGCGGTTGAGGCCGGGGCTGATGCGATCGGATTTGTGTTCTACGCCAAAAGCCCCCGGGCCGTGACGTTTCAGCAGGCGCGCTCGATCATCGAGGCGTTGCCGCCGTTCGTGACCACCGTAGGGTTGTTCGTCAACGCCAGCCGCTGCGAGTTGGGGGAAATCCTCGACGCCGTGCCGCTGGACCTGTTGCAGTTCCATGGCGATGAAGCCGCGGCCGAGTGCGAAGGCTGGCACCGTCCGTACATCAAGGCGCTGCGGGTCAAGGCTGGTGACGATATCGCGGCCGCATGCGATGCGTTTCCAGGCGCCAGCGGTATCCTGCTCGACGCCTACGTTGAAGGCGTACCTGGCGGAACCGGTGAAACGTTTGACTGGTCTCTGATACCGCAAGGCTTGAGCAAACCGATCATCCTGGCGGGTGGCTTGACGCCGGACAACGTCGCCGAGGCGGTTGCAAAGGTTCGGCCTTATGCCGTGGACGTCAGCGGCGGGGTGGAGGCGAGCAAGGGCATCAAGGATCACGCAAAGATTCAGGCGTTCATTAAAGCGGTACGCAATAGCTGATGTGACGGCTGGCACACTGCCGCCGTCCCAAAATGCACTGCGCTGCACAAAGCAGGTACGGCTGAGGGTTGATGGGTTGTACGCAGGTCACGCTTCACTGACCCGGCCATTCATTGATCATCGCCACACACACATGAATTTAGCTCAAGGGCATACGCGGGGCTGCGAACCAGAGCGTTCGGGCCGCCGGTACTGGAGAAAGAAAGCATGAGCAACTGGTTAGTAGACAAACTGATCCCTTCGATCATGCGTTCCGAGGTCAAGAAGAGCTCGGTGCCTGAAGGTCTGTGGCACAAATGCCCGTCTTGCGAGGCTGTGCTGTATCGTCCGGAGCTGGAAAAGACCCTGGACGTTTGCCCCAAGTGCAACCACCACATGCGTATCGGCGCACGCGCCCGCATCGATATCTTCCTCGACGCTGAAGGCCGTGCCGAACTGGGCGCGGACCTGGAGCCGGTTGACCGTCTGAAGTTCCGCGACGGCAAGAAGTACAAGGATCGCCTGACCGCTGCGCAGAAGCAGACCGGCGAAAAAGACGCACTGATCTCCATGAGCGGCTCCCTGCTGGGCATGCCGGTAGTGGTTTCGGCCTTCGAATTCTCCTTCATGGGCGGTTCGATGGGCGCCATCGTTGGTGAGCGTTTTGTTCGCGCCGCCAATTACGCGCTGGAAAACCGTTGCCCGATGATCTGCTTCGCCGCTTCTGGCGGTGCACGGATGCAGGAAGCCCTGATCTCCCTGATGCAAATGGCCAAGACCTCTGCGGTGCTGGCGCGTCTGCGTGAAGAAGGCATTCCGTTCATCTCCGTACTGACCGACCCGGTCTACGGCGGTGTTTCCGCCAGTCTGGCGATGCTTGGCGACGTGATTGTCGGTGAGCCGAAAGCCCTGATCGGCTTCGCTGGTCCGCGCGTGATCGAGCAAACCGTGCGTGAGAAACTGCCGGAAGGCTTCCAGCGCAGCGAATTCCTGCTGGAACACGGTGCGATCGACATGATCATTCACCGTCAGGAACTGCGTCCGCGTCTGGGCAATCTGCTGGCACAAATGATGGGCCTGCCAACGCCGAAATTCGTCGCCGCGCCAATCGAGCCAATCGTAGTTCCACCGGTACCTGCCAACATATGACCCAACGTACCCTTGGCGAGTGGCTCGCCTACCTTGAGCAGTTGCACCCTTCGGCCATCGACATGGGCCTGGAGCGCTCGCAACAGGTAGCGTCCCGCATGGGACTGGGCAAGCCGGCGCCTCGGGTGATCACGGTCACCGGCACCAACGGCAAAGGTTCTACCTGCGCATTCGTGGCTTCGTTGCTGCGGGCGCAGGGCCTGAACGTCGGTGTCTACAATTCTCCGCACCTGCTGCGTTACAACGAGCGGGTGCAGGTCAATGGCGTCGAAGCCACTGACGCCGAGCTGTGCGATGCCTTTGCAGCGGTCGAGGCAGGCCGTGGCGACACATCCTTGACGTACTTCGAAATGGGCACCCTGGCGGCGTTCTGGCTGTTTCAACACGCCAGTCTCGATGCAGTGGTGCTGGAAGTCGGGCTGGGCGGGCGTCTGGACACCGTCAATGTGGTCGATGCCGATATGGCGCTGGTCACCAGCATCGGTGTCGATCACTCGGACTACCTGGGCGATACCCGCGAGTCCGTGGCGTTCGAAAAGGCCGGCATCTTCCGCCAGGGCGCGCCTGCGCTCTGTGGCGACCTGAATCCTCCACAACCTCTGCTGGATAAAGCGCGCGAGCTCAATTGCCCGTTTTTCCTGCGTGGGCGCGATTTCGACCTCGGCATCACCGATCACAACTGGCAATGGCGCGGTCTTGACGCTCAGGGGCGAGTGGTCGAGCTGCATGATTTGCCGTTGCTCGATCTGCCGATGGAAAACGCCGCGCTGGCGTTGCAGGCTTACCTGTTGCTCGGGTTGCCTTGGGTGGATGCGCAAATTATTGCTGCGCTGAAAGCCACTCGGGTGGTCGGTCGCCTCGATCGCCGTCAGTTCGATTGGCAGGGCAAGCGTCTGAACCTGTTGCTGGACGTGGGGCATAATCCCCATGCGGCAGAGTATCTGGCTCGGCGTTTGGCCAGCCGTCCACCTGCCGGCAAGCGTCTGGCAGTGTTCGGACTGTTGGCAGACAAGGATCTGGATGGTGTTGTCGGTGAATTGAATGCTAGTGTCCAGCATTGGGCCGTCGCGCCGCTGGATTCACCGCGAGCACGCCCGGTTGCCGATTTGCACGGGGCGTTGCAGAACCTTGGCGCCTCGGTAACGTCCTATGACAGCGTGGCCGCCGCCCTGGAAGGGCAGTGCGCGCTGGCGACCAGCAACGACGAGATTCTGTTGTTCGGATCATTTTATTGTGTCGCCGAGGCCCTCGAATGGCTGGCCCGGCGCTCCACGGAGGAAGCGGCAAATGGCATTGCTGGATAAGGCATACAAACAGCGCATGGTCGGCGCCCTGGTTCTGGTGGCGCTGGCGGTGATTTTCCTGCCGATGCTGTTTTCCCGTCAGGATGAACAGCGTCAAGTGACGGTTGACGCCCCGGCTGCGCCGCAAGCGCCTTCGGTGCCGCAAGTGCAGGTCGAGCCGGTGGTGGTGCCTGAGCCGCAAGCGCTGCCTCAGGAGCCTGTGCCGAGTGATGACGAAATCGCTCAGCAAGAAGCACCGTCGACAGCGATTGCCCCGAGTGTACCGGTGGCGCCTGCGCCTGCCGCCAAACCGGTCGCGCCAGCTCCTGTTCCGGTCGTCAAGCCTGCGACAGCGCCTACTCAACCGATCACGGCCGCACCGGGCAAGCCGGACACGACTCAAAGCCGCGTCGATGCCAATGGCCTGTCGGTCAGTTGGTCGGTGCAACTGGCCAGCCTGTCGAGCCGTGCAAGTGCAGAAAGCCTGCAGAAATCCCTGCGCAGCCAGGGCTACAACGCTTACATTCGTACTGCCGATGGCAAGAATCGGGTGTTTGTCGGGCCGCTGATCGAGCGGGCAGAAGCCGATCGGCTGCGTGACTTGTTGAGCCGCCAGCAGAACCTCAAGGGTTTTGTGGTGCGTTTTCAGCCTGAGCGTGGGTAAAACTATCGCCTCGATTTGAAATGCACTGACAATCGCAGCTTACCGATAGCCATGCGCTCTGCTAAAATGCGCCGCCTTATCCGTCTGTAGGCTGCACT
The DNA here is from genome assembly GCF_008370005.1 of Pseudomonas sp. ANT_J28. Classification (NCBI taxonomy): domain Bacteria; kingdom Pseudomonadati; phylum Pseudomonadota; class Gammaproteobacteria; order Pseudomonadales; family Pseudomonadaceae; genus Pseudomonas; species Pseudomonas sp. ANT_J28. The sequence goes on along the minus strand of NZ_VOBM01000031.1, from coordinate 50,952 downwards.
GTGCCATTTACCTGGGTTGACTGGGCGATCGTTGCAATCGTCGCCATCTCCGCATTGATCAGTCTGAGCCGCGGCTTCGTCAAAGAAGCACTATCGCTGGTGACCTGGATCATCGCAGGAGTCGTCGCCTGGATGTTCGGTGGTTCATTGTCCGAGTACCTCGCCGGATACATCCAAACGCCGTCGGCCCGTGTGATCACGGGCTGTGCCATCATGTTTGTCGCCACGTTAATCGTAGGCGCAATGATCAATTATCTTATCGGCGAATTGGTTCGCGTCACCGGGCTATCCGGGACCGATCGATTCCTCGGCATGGCCTTCGGCGCCGCGCGTGGCGTGTTGCTGGTGGTCGTGGCGGTCGGGCTGTTGAGCCTGGGGCCGGTACAGCAGGACGGGTGGTGGCAAGAGTCACAGCTCGTGCCAAAATTTCTATTGGTCGCAGATTGGTCCAAAAACCTGATTCTCGGGTGGAGCAGTCAGTGGCTTGCCAGCGGTATCAGCGTACCCGTTGAGATACCGTTCAAGGAGCACCTCTTGCCGATGGCCAAAACGCCTCAGTGAGTTGTGTTCAGTTCAGATCCATTAAGTAGGGGTTGCGTCGCATGTGTGGCATCGTCGGTATCGTCGGTAAGTCGAACGTCAATCAGGCGCTGTATGACGCGCTAACCGTCCTCCAGCACCGCGGCCAGGACGCTGCCGGTATCGTGACCAGCCATGATGGCCGGTTATTCCTGCGCAAGGACAATGGCCTGGTGCGTGACGTGTTCCATCAACGTCACATGCAGCGCCTGGTCGGCCACATGGGTATTGGCCATGTGCGTTACCCGACCGCGGGCAGTTCGACTTCGGCCGAAGCCCAACCGTTTTACGTCAACTCGCCTTACGGCATCACCCTGGCGCACAACGGTAACCTGACCAACGTTGAACAGCTGGCCAAGGAGATTTACGAATCTGACCTGCGCCACGTCAACACCAATTCCGATTCGGAAGTGCTGCTCAACGTGTTCGCGCACGAACTGGCCCAGCGCGGCAAGTTGCAGCCAACCGAAGAAGACGTGTTCGCGGCCGTCACTGACGTGCACAACCGTTGCGTCGGTGGTTACGCGGTCGTGGCGATGGTGACCGGTTACGGCATCGTCGGTTTCCGTGACCCGCACGGCATCCGCCCGATCGTCTTCGGTCAGCGTCACACCGACGAAGGCGTCGAGTACATGATCGCTTCCGAAAGCGTTTCCCTGGACGTACTCGGTTTCACCCTGATTCGCGACCTGGCGCCGGGCGAAGCGGTCTACATCACTGAAGACGGCAAGCTGCACACCCGTCAGTGCGCGACCAACCCGTCCCTGACCCCGTGCATCTTCGAACACGTGTACCTGGCGCGTCCGGACTCGATCATCGACGGCGTTTCGGTCTATAAGGCCCGTCTGCGCATGGGCGAGAAGCTCGCCGAGAAGATTCTGCGCGAGCGTCCGGAACACGACATCGACGTGGTTATCCCGATTCCGGACACCAGCCGCACCGCGGCCCTGGAACTGGCGAACCACTTGGGCGTCAAGTTCCGCGAAGGCTTCGTGAAGAACCGCTACATCGGCCGGACCTTCATCATGCCGGGCCAGGCTGCACGGAAAAAATCCGTACGCCAGAAGCTCAACGCCATCGAGCTGGAATTCCGCGGCAAGAACGTGATGCTGGTGGACGACTCCATCGTTCGCGGCACCACCTGCAAGCAGATCATCCAGATGGCCCGCGAAGCCGGCGCCAAAAACGTCTACTTCTGCTCCGCGGCACCGGCCGTTCGTTACCCGAACGTTTACGGCATCGACATGCCGAGCGCTCACGAGTTGATCGCGCACAACCGTTCGACCCAGGACGTGGCTGATCTGATCGGCGCTGACTGGTTGATCTATCAGGACTTGCCTGACTTGATCGAAGCAGTCGGTGGCGGCAAGATCAAGATCGAGAAGTTCGATTGCGCGGTGTTCGACGGCCAGTACGTCACCGGCGACGTCGACGAGGCTTACCTGAACAAGATCGAGCAGGCACGTAACGATGCCTCCAAGGTCAAGACGCAGGCAGTCAGCGCGATCATCGATCTGTATAACAACTGAGTATCTACCGGCCCTGAGGGGCCGGTTTTGTATCTACTTAAAAGAGCAAGGCAAGGAGTGACAGCATGAGTCAGGATTGGGATGCCGGTCGGCTGGACAGCGACCTCGAAGGCGTAGCGTTCGACACCCTGGCCGTACGCGCCGGTCAGCACCGCACGCCGGAAGGCGAACACGGTGATCCGATGTTCTTCACTTCTAGCTACGTATTCCGTACCGCCGCCGACGCGGCCGCACGTTTTGCTGGTGAGGTGCCGGGCAACGTTTACTCGCGCTACACCAACCCGACCGTGCGTGCGTTCGAAGAGCGCATTGCCGCGCTGGAAAGCGCCGAGCAAGCCGTGGCCACGGCGACCGGCATGGCCGCGATCATGGCGGTGGTGATGAGCCTGTGCAGCGCCGGCGATCACGTACTGGTGTCGCGTAGCGTGTTCGGTTCGACCATCAGTCTGTTCGAGAAGTACTTCAAGCGCTTCGGCATCGAAGTCGATTACGTGCCTCTGGCGGACTTGTCCGGCTGGGATGCGGCGATCAAGGCCAATACCAAATTGCTATTCGTCGAATCGCCGTCCAATCCACTGGCTGAGCTGGTGGACATCGCCGAGCTGTCGAAAGTCGCTCACGCCAAAGGCGCGATGCTGGTGGTCGACAACTGCTTCTGCACCCCAGCGTTGCAGCAGCCGCTGAAGATGGGTGCGGACATCGTCGTGCACTCGGCGACCAAGTTCATCGACGGCCAGGGCCGTTGCATGGGCGGTGTTGTGGCCGGTCGCAGCGAGCAGATGAAAGAAGTCGTCGGTTTCCTGCGGACTGCCGGGCCGACCCTGAGCCCGTTCAACGCCTGGATCTTCCTCAAGGGCCTGGAAACCTTGAGCTTGCGCATGAAGGCTCACTGCGCCAATGCCCAGCAACTGGCCGAATGGCTGGAGCAGCAGGAAGGTATCGAGAAAGTCCATTACGCCGGTCTCAAAAGCCATCCGCAGCACGAGTTGGCCCTGCGCCAGCAGAAAGGCTTTGGAGCGGTCGTGAGTTTCGAGGTCAAGGGCGGCAAAGAGGGCGCCTGGCGCTTTATCGATGCGACCCGTCTGATTTCCATCACCGCCAACCTCGGCGACAGCAAGACCACCATTACGCACCCGAGCACCACCTCTCACGGCCGTCTGGCGCCGCAAGAGCGTGAAGCAGCGGGCATTCGCGACAGCCTGATCCGCATCGCGGTCGGTCTGGAAGACGTGGCCGACCTGCAAGCCGATCTGGCACGCGGGTTGGCTGCCTTGTGATCGAGTTGTCCACGCCGACCATCGGCACCAATGGCCGCGTCGCACTGGTCACGGGTGCTGCGCGGGGCATTGGTCTGGGGATCTCGGCCTGGCTGATCAGCGAAGGCTGGCAGGTGGTGCTGACTGATCTTGATCGAGTACGCGGTTCGAAAGTGGCGAAGGTGCTCGGCGACAACGCCTGGTTCATCGCCATGGACGTCTCGAACGAAGGGCAGGTGGCATTGGGTGTCGCCGAAGTGCTGGGGCAGTTCGGGCGTCTGGATGCGCTGGTGTGCAACGCGGCGGTTGCCGATCCGCACAACATCACCCTTGAAAGCCTTGATCTGGCGTACTGGAATCGGGTGCTGGCAGTGAATCTCAGTGGGCCGATGCTGTTGGCCAAGCACTGCGCGCCGTACCTGCGTGCTCACAGCGGCGCGATCGTCAACCTGGCCTCGACCCGCGCCGGGCAGTCGGAACCCGACACCGAGGCTTATGCGGCGAGCAAGGGCGGCCTGTTGGCCCTGACTCATGCCTTGGCGATCAGCCTCGGACCGGAAGTTCGCGTCAATGCGGTCAGCCCGGGCTGGATCGATGCGCGAGATCCCTCCGCACGTCGTGCCGAACCGCTGACCGATGCCGACCATGCCCAGCATCCGGCGGGCAGGGTAGGGACGGTCGAGGACGTGGCGGCGATGGTCGCCTGGCTGCTGTCGAAGAACGCCGGGTTTGTCACGGGCCAGGAGTTCGTGGTCGATGGCGGCATGACCAAGAAGATGATTTACAGCGAGTAATAGGGTGGGGCGCTGTCTCCGGCATTGATGTTGAATGTGCCGCCGTCTTAGCGAGCAAGTCGAATCGTCGCACCGCCGCTCCCACAGTTGATTTTCGTCGAGCACAGAACTGATGCTCACTGCAGAACTCCTGTGGGAGCGGGCTTGCTCGCGAAAGCGGTCTGACAGCGTAAGACACGATTTTGTCTTTTTCAGAAAAACTTCAAGCGGGGTATTGACTTAGCTTCGGTACCTGCGTAAATTTCGCGGCCTCGGAGATGCAAACGGGTGATTAGCTCAGCTGGGAGAGCGTCTGCCTTACAAGCAGAATGTCGGCGGTTCGATCCCGTCATCACCCACCACTTCCGAGAGTCTTGCGAAAGCAAGATGGAAGCTTTTAAAAGCCTCCACCGACGCGCAGCGGTAGTTCAGTCGGTTAGAATACCGGCCTGTCACGCCGGGGGTCGCGGGTTCGAGTCCCGTCCGCTGCGCCATATTTTCCGAGTCAGAATTTATTCTGGTTCGAGATTGAAAGCCTCGAAGCTATCAGTCAGACGAGTTACTTGGACGCAAGTCCAAAGCGATACGCAGCGGTAGTTCAGTCGGTTAGAATACCGGCCTGTCACGCCGGGGGTCGCGGGTTCGAGTCCCGTCCGCTGCGCCATATCTGCCTCAAGGCCCGCTGAACGCCTTGGAGCTACGAAGAAGCCGTTGGCTGCTTCGAGTCGATAGCAAAGACCCTGGTCGAAAGGCCGGGGTTTTTTGTGTCTGCGATTTGGCTTTTCTCTCCTGGTTCCCGCAACCATGGGTATTCGCATCTGCCGACCAAATGCGGCCGTGTGTCGAATTCTTACTCATCTCGAACATTCCCTTCAATAACGCTCAGCCCCGATTAACCGGTGGCTGCGTGGCAAAAACACTTGTCTTTCATTTGCGTATTAAAGTTTTTCCTGGGGGCAAAACGCACAAAGCGCTTGGTTTGAAGTCTTAACACTGACTGGAATGAGTCGCATTTAAAGTATTTCTTCGCGCAGGGTTCCTTTCAGGACGGTCGCGTGCAGCATCTACTGAAATCCGCAGCCATCGTCGATCTTGGTGCCACAGGGCTGATGGCCAACCCCACGGCGTCCATCCGAACCTGGTACATCGAGGGCCATGAGTTTTTCATCAAGGGCTCGCTGAACGTGCGCATCACCAACTGCGTCAGGAAAAACGCCTGGTACGAATTGGAAAGCGCACTGATAATCGACCGAGTCTTTCGTAACCTCCAACTGACCCGACCCGAAACCCTTGGCGGGCTCTCGGTGGTGGCCGAGCCGGGCAATCTGAGCTGGGCGCCGCAACAGGCCAGCGAAGCCGATAACCACTGATTCCGCGAACAAGCCGGGGCGATCCTGCGGGAAAGTTTCTGCCTCGATACCGGCACCGACTGCATCATCATGGCCGGTACGCTGTTCGCTCGTGGCCTGCATTTGCCGCCATTGGTGCATGAGGTCCTGAGCCGGTTCAACGGCAATGACATCGACGATCAAACGCTGTTGAGCTGGTTCGACGACTATCAGACGCTACTGCTACGGCCGGTGCTGACGCTGTTCTTCCATCACGGCATCGTCATGGAGCCGCACTTGCAGAACAGCGTGCTGGTGCATAACAACGGTCGTCCACAACGCTTGCTGATGCGGGATTTCGAAGGGGGCAAACTGGCCGATGAACTGGGTGCTTCCCGGATCGACGCAGATGTTCATCCACGGGTGCGTGAGTCGCTGCTCTATTCCCGCCAGCAAGGCTGGAATCGCATCGTCTCCGCGCCGAATTGACCCGCGCTGCGCCAGAGTTGGACGCACTGATCGCCGGTCAGCCGATAGCCTGCAAAACCAACCTGAAAGTCCGCCTGGCAGCCAAGGCTGATCGCCAGGCTGGCTACGTCACGCTAGTGTCCCCGTGGGGCAAGAAGGCCAAGCATGGATAAGCTGCCCGCAACGGTTGTGGTCGCGATCGACGAAGCCCGTACACAACAAGAAGATCCGCTGGCGCTGTTCATCTATGACCTTGACGCGCTGAAACAGCACGTGACGCAAGTGATGGCAGCGCTGCCCGAAGGCGTAGAGCTTTACTACGCGATCAAGGCCAACAGCGAACCGCAAATCCTCGCCACCGTCGCGCCGTTGGTGCACGGGTTCGAGATTTCCTCCGGCGACGAGATCGATCGTCTCCAGGCCTTCCCGACGCGCAAGCCATTCATCTTCTCCGGCCCCGGCAAACTGGACTCCGATCTGCGTTCGGCGCTGCAACATCAGGTCGAAGCGATTCACATTGAAAGTCTGAATGAAATCGTCCGTTTGCAGCGGCTGGCATTGGAAGCGGGGCGCGTGCAAGACGTATTGCTGCGAATCAACCCCGAACTGCCGTCGCCGCTCTCCAGCAAACTGGCGATGGCCGGCACAGCCACACCGTTCGGGATCGATGAGTCGGAACTGGCTCAGGCTGTCAGTTGGGTCGATAACGCCAGCCACCTGCGGCTCAAGGGTTTCCATGTGCATGCGATGTCCCATCAGTCGCTGGTGGAACGCCATGAACAATTGCTTGATCTGTACCTGCTGCGCTGGCCGCAATGGAAAGCGTTGTCGGCCGATCCCGCGGCGATCACCCACCTCAATGTGGGCGGTGGCATTGGCGTCAATTACCTTGGGCCGCAGCAATTTGATTGGCAGCGCTTGTGTACGCATTTGGGGCAGAGCCTTGCAGCGTGTGCCGATGCGCCCATCGTGCGCTTTGAGCCCGGTCGTTTCATCAGCGCCTTCTGCGGCTACCAGCCTGAACAACAGCTCGCTGAATCCGGCGTTGCCGGCATTCATGGAGGCCTTTCAGATCGGCCCGCTGTTGGCCACCTGGATTGTGGCGGCGTTCATGGTGAGCATGGGCATGACCATGCCCCTCACCAGTTTTCTCAGCCAGCGGATGGGGCGCAAATCCCTGTATTTGTGGGGCGTGGCGTTGTTTGTCTGCGGTTCGCTGCCGGGGGGCGTTGGCCAATTCCATCGCGCTGGTGATTGCCGCACGCGTGGTGCAAGGCATCGCCAGCGGGCTGATGATTCCGCTGTCGCTGGCGATCATTTTTTCGGTGTACGTCAAGGGCGAGCGGGGCAGGGGACCGGCCTGTGGGGCGCGGCGGTCATGCTTGTGCCGGCATTGGGGCCCTTGTGCGGGAACCTGATGCTGGAGTGGTTCAGTTGGCGCTCGCTGATCCTTGGCGTCGGCGTGCTGCCTGCTTCCGAAGCATCGGAACGCAAACCTTTCGACCGGTCGCGTTCGTGCGACTGGAACTGAACCGGACTTCGCCGCTGCTCAACCTGCGCATCTTTGCCCTGCGCGGTTATCGCTTGAACGTGATCATCGCCGTGGTGCAGTCGGTCGGCATGTTCGAATGCCTGGTCCTGCTGCCGCTGCCGCTGCCGGTGCAAGTGGTGATGGGCTACAGCGCTATCTGGACCGGCCTGTCGCTGCTGTGCACGGCGATGTTCGCCAGCCTGTTCGGGCATCTCGGCGGCAAGTGGCTGGACCGCCACGGCCCGCGTGGCATGGTGCTCTGAGGCCTTGTTATGAGTGAGCCGGGCGACGTGTTGGTGATCGAATGTGTGGGCGACGAGGAGTGTGGGTGCTGGGGCGAACTGCGCACCCTGGCCGGGCTGATCAAAGGGTTGGCCGGGGTGGTGGTGTCAATCAGTCGATCAGTGTGGGCGGGGCTCAGGTGCAGCCGGGGGACCTGGCCATTGGCGATGATGACGGTGTCTTCATCCTCGATGCCCGGCGTGCGGCCAAGCTACTTCCCGAACTCTCGGCCAAAGGGGAAATGGACCAGCAGCGCAGGGCCGAATTCTTGCAGAGGCTCAATCAGCGAAGGGACTGACGTCCCGAATTGAAATGAAAAGGGGCAACTGTGCAGTTGCCCCTTTTTTTCGTCTATCGGTCAGAAGCCGAATTTGTCCCGCAATCCGTAATACCAGGCGCCCAACGCAGCGAACGGTGTACGCAGCAGTTGTCCGCCGGGAAACGGGTAGTGGGGCAGGTCGGCAAATGCGTCGAAACGCTCAGCCTGGCCACGTAATGCTTCGGCCAACACTTTGCCCGCCAGGTGCGTATACGTCACGCCATGGCCGCTGCAACCCTGGGAATAGTAGATGTTGTCGCCCAAGCGTCCGACCTGAGGAAGTCGCGATAAGGTCAGCAGGAAATTGCCGGTCCAGGCGTAATCGATCTTCACGTCCTTGAGCTGCGGGAAGGCCTTGAGCATCTTCGGCCGAATAATCGCCTCGATGTTCGCCGGATCCCGCGCGCCGTACACCACGCCACCGCCGAAGACCAGGCGCTTGTCGCCGGTCAACCGGTAGTAGTCGAGCAGGTAGTTGCAGTCCTCGACGCAGTAATCCTGCGGCAACAGGCTCTTGGCCAATGCGTCGCCCAGCGGTTCGGTGGTGATCACCTGAGTCCCGCAGGGCATCGATTTGGCGGCCAGTTCCGGCACCAGATTGCCGAGATACGCATTGCCCGCAATGATGATGAACTTGGCCCTGACCTTGCCCTGAGGCGTATGCACCACCGGATTCGCGCCGCGCTCGATGCGCACCGCCGGCGATTGCTCATAAATGGTGCCGCCCAGCGACTCGACAGCTTCCGCTTCGCCCAACACCAGGTTCAGCGGATGAATGTGCCCGCCGCTCATGTCGAGCATGCCGCCGATGTACTGATCGCAAGCGACCACTTCACGGATGCGACGCTGATCCATCAATTCAAGTTGCGTGTGACCGAACCGCTCCCACAGACGCTTCTGGGATTCCAGATGGCCCATCTGCTTGGCGGTAATGGCGGCGAATACACCACCGTCCTTCAAGTCGCACTGGATATTATATTTGGCAATCCGCTCACGAATGATCTGGCCACCTTCGAACGCCATCTGCCCCAGCAACTGAGCCTGCTTGGGCCCGACACTGCGCTCGATCACATCAATGTCGCGGCTATAACTGTTAACGATCTGGCCACCGTTACGCCCCGACGCACCAAAGCCTGCCCTCGCGGCCTCAAGCACCGTGACCCGGAAACCGTTTTCCAGCAGAAACAGGGCAGAGGACAGGCCGGTGTAACCGGCACCGATTACACAGACATCAGTCTCTACGTCATCCTGCAAGGCCGGGCGCGGCGGAACCGCATTGGCCGATGCGGCGTAATAGGATTCCGGGTAGGGGGTGTTCGCCATCCTGCAGCCTCTGTTTAATATATTTTACGAGTGCCCCGATCCTACCCGAGTTAAAAAACCGCCGCCAGCCACCGCAAAATCTTCTTTGCAGTCGCAAAATTAAATATTTTGCATATTCATAGGGTTAGCTCGAAAAAAGGTGTTGACACCCCTCCGGAATTCCGTAGAATGCCGCCACACAGCAGGCACGTAGCTCAGTTGGTTAGAGCACCACCTTGACATGGTGGGGGTCGTTGGTTCGAGTCCAATCGCGCCTACCAAACAAAATCCGCTCTGCTGGGCGGTCTAGAAGGGCTCACCGAGAGGTGGGCCCTTTTTTGTTGCCTGCGATTTGCAAAACCCCCCACTCAAAACGCCAACTCGGCGCCCACCTCTTTTGGATTTGGCGTGCTGTATCTGACCTGTGAATCATTGAGCGGCCTCACGGTCATATCGCTGACCTTTGCATTCAGGACGTTCAAATGAAGCGTGCAGTAATAATGTTCATGGCCATTTCAGGCTCTCTCCTGCTGGGAGGCTGCGGGCCTCACTGGGACGACGGAGAAAGGTACGGTCGAGATCGTGATCGAGGTCATGATTACCGTCGTGAATACGACCGAGGTTATGACGATGATCGCAGATATGATCGTCGTGACGATGATCAGGGGTATGAACGCAATCACGGTCGTGATCGTGATCGTGACGATAGAGACGACTGAACGCGCTGGCCATCGGCTATCGAGAAACGGCGGTGACAGACTCTCCTCGGGCCGGTCAATAATCGCCTGGTTTGCCTATTAGATTCAGCGGCACGGATTGCCAGTGATTCAGGCGTAAGATAGCGGTGCTACCTCATCAAAAGGAGCCGCATATGATCGCCGACCAAATGAACCAGCAGGTATCTGAGGACAGAGCTGTTTGGGATCAATACTTCTGTGCTGCGTTGATTGCGGAAAGCAATTTGACGGCACCGGTTGTAGGAGGGGCTACTCATGAAGACAGGCAGAACCTGTTGATTGAAAGGGCCAAAGCTCTCGCCGACAAGATGATGGAAAACAGAAAATAACCAGAGCCCAGCCATCGCGCTGGGCTCTTCACATCTGGATTTCGGCATCGGTGCAGCGCTTGCTGCCAGGCATGGCAGGGTGCGTGGGTTTGATCACCGTTAGGATTGAGAACCTCAAGTGCCATCCAGCGTTTTCAAAAATCCCCGGATGTGCCTGGCCACCTCTTCAGGTGCAACCTGAAGCAGGAAGTGCGGTGCTTCGATTTCAATTATTCGTGTATCACGATGCATTGAAGAGACAAGCGCGGACGCTGTCCCTGGAACCACCCAATCATGCTTAGCGCGAAGGTAAATAGTCGGTACGCTGCCGAATGTGCTGCATAGCACGAGTCCCGCCTGTCGGGGCAGTTGCCTGGCGCTCAGAGAAATAGCGATCGGTCCCGAGAAGGACTCACCCAGCAGCACGAATGGTCGGTCGGTTGGCAGCGACTCTAGAACCAGCAACTCCAACGCTGTGTAAGTCAGCGGAGTATTAGAGGGGTAGGTGATGACTAGTGTGTCAAATTCGCGCTCCATGATGGATGCAAAGGCTGCGAACAAGCCACCTGTTCCATCCATTCCAGGTAGCAGGACCAGCGTGAGTGTTGAGCGATAAATGTATTCCGTACTTACCTGCGAATCGTTGGCGTCGGCCAGCGTTATAGCCAGTGCTATCGCCGGCCTAATGGAAGGCCCGCAGCGCAAGACGATGCTGGTGCTGCAACAGGTGATCATGATGGGTGAGTTAGCGGTCAATCGCGTACTGATAACCAAAAGCCTGGGTAGTCACTGTAACGAGGGGATTGCCCCCTCGTTACAAATGTTGCATGAAGAGCATGAATCACTACTGGCGTGGTTCATCTCAACAACGTCGGACCTGCGTGGTAGGTCCAACCAACTAAAACCAATCTTACCTGGCGTTCAACTTCTTCAATTCTTCATAAGTCGCCGACTGTACAAACCAGAAGCCGGAGATGATGCACCACGTCAGGGTGCCGGTAATGAAAACGCCTGCCCCGGACCAGAAGCCCTGAACGAAGATCATGACCACTGCGGCGATCCAGATAACGGCCAGTGCGACGTACAGAACTACGTTGTTTACGCCAATTACGAACTCTTTCACGTCTATTCCCTTTTCAATGATTATCCTCTGGCTCCTTACGCAAGGGCCAGTGGGCGGCATGATAGGGAGATAGCTGGCCGTTCGCCAGTCATGTCACCCTGAGCAGGCATGCTTCGAAAAAATCGCCCTCAGCCTGTGGGTGCCTGGCAGGCAGATTTCCAGATTTTGGACTACTACTGACAAGCCCATTTCCTTATCCCTGTCAGGAGCACCCCTATGCTGTCTCACTGGTTTCTTGCGGCGATCCACCTCTTGGCAGTTGCCTTGGGTCTCTGGGCGGTGCTCACCCGAGGGGCGGCGTTAAGCCGCCTGGCCGACGGTGCGGCGCAGGTTCGCAGCGTGCTGGTTGCCGATAACGTATGGGGCGTCTGTGCGGGTATTTTGCTGATTACAGGTTTGATGCGGGCCTTTGGTGGGTACGAAAAAGGCACCGACTATTACCTTCATCATCCGTTGTTCCACCTGAAGATGACGCTGTTCGTGATCATTCTGCTGCTTGAAGTGGCACCAATGATCACCTTGATCAAGTGGCGTATCGCCTTGGGCAGGGGCGCTTCGATTGACCAGGGCCGAGCCAGGCTGTTTGCACGCATCAGCCATATCGAAGCGCTGTTGTTGATGTTGATGGTGATTGCGGCCACCGGCATGGCGCGCGGTGTGACCTTCGGCTAATAACGGCGTGATTCGTCGGGGTTAAAGCGAATAATCTGACAGTCACGGCTTGGCCGAAGCCGGTAGTATCGGCTTCACGTAATGGGGGGAGGAGGCGAGTGCTCAGCAAAATGCCGAGCATGAATCTTTAGCCAGCCATTGCGCTGTAACGAACGGGCTGGCTACTGACTGCAACAGGATTCAGGGAGTCTGCGGTTTGTCTGGAGCGGTGAGGCCAGCCTGAATGCGCTGATAGATTTCTTCGCGATGAACCGCAACGTCTTTCGGGGCATTGATGCCAATTCTGACTTGCTGGCCGCTAACGCCCAGAATGGTGATCGTAATGTCATCACCAATATTTATGCTTTCACCGACTTTGCGGGTGAGTATCAGCATGGTCTTCTCCTTGATTGCTTTGTAGGGCACCTGATTCGGACAGTGCAGAGGTCGGTGGTATGTATAGATTAGTGCGAAGTCTCACGGTTTGGGTGCCTCTTTCTGACGCGCAGATGCTGCATTAATTCCCAAGGCGTAACTATACAGAGGCCGCAACCATCATTCTCGTTGTTTTGAGCCCATTTTGCGGCACTCGGGAAGTATTCATGGATGCTAAAATCGCCGCTTTAAGCATTCTGAGGGAAGCGTTGTGCGCAAAATGGTCTTGGTAATCGCGGTACTGGCGCTGGCGGGATGCGGTGAGGGCAAGAATGTTGACGCGCAAAAACCGCAACCGGCAGCTGCGACTACAGCCTCGGTGGTATCCGCACCACAATGGGATCTCGAAGTTCGAGGCGAAACACCTCAGGCGGTCAGCGATTTGAGCGGCTGGCTGATTGAGCACAGTTTCGTTTCCAATATCGTCAAGGAAAATGGAAAGACCCGGATTCTGCTCGGGCCATTCAGTTCGAAAGCCGAGGCCGAGGCCAAACAGACAGAAGTGCGCGCGGCGCTCACCCGGGCGAAGAAACAGAACATCGAATTGCTGGTTGTCGAACATCCAGTGGCCCAGTAACGGTCTTTTCCTGGGAGCTTTCGACGGAACGCCTTAAAGGGGATCCACACTGACTCGTTTCTAGACGTAGTCACTGTCGATTCCCAGTAGGAGTTCCCCCATGGCCTCCGCCACCCCTTACAAAATATTCGATGCAGTCCTGCGGCACAAAAAGGCGCTGAGTCCTCATTTGATGCGCGTCACTCTGGCCGGTCCGATGGTTACCGAAATGGCGACCTGGGCGCCGAGGACGGCGACGAAGATCTGCGTCTGGCGGATCTCGCCGGTTCGCCGATCAATGACCGGCACGGTCTGGCCGGCGTAATCAACGAACAGCTTCTCGCCGGCACGGTGTTCCTGGCGCATGACCACATCGATCTTGGCGGCCCAGAGGCGGTAATGCTCGCAGAACCAGCTGTATTGGAAGCCTTGCGGATGTGTGAGCCGATACTCGTGGAATCAGTGTCCAAGTGGCCGTGGAATGAGTGTCCAAGTCAGCGTGGAATCGCTGTCCAAGTGTTCGTGGACTGGGTGTCCAAGTGCGCATGGAATCCCCACCATCGGGGCGAAGCGCCGGAATCTACGTCCTAGCAAGTCACGGCGATGCCCGACCTCGAGGAGTATCCAGAGACCATATTTACAGGTTTGCTTTCAAAAAAAGCGGCGGTCGTGATCGGCGGTCGGAAGATGGGTGGAGTCATACCTTCCGAAAAGCCGGTAACGATTCAGGGCGATTTTGTTGAACATCCAGTCTCGCATGGTTGCTGGGACAACCGTTGCAACTGGTAGCCAGCGCCTCGGGGCGTCCAGGTGACCCAAAATCCCGAACATCGCCTCACCCCAGCAGCGACGAAAGCAAACACATGCAAAACGATGCCGATGAACCTTGCCTGGTAGTCATACGCCGGGCCTGGAGTCAGAGCAAAATCGTCACCTATGTGCGGCTGGTTGATCCGTTCACTCGCTATCGACAGGGCAGTCGCCTGCCAGTGAATGGGCGCACAGGGACAGATGACTGTCAGGCTATGTTCGTGTCGCAAACGCTTCAATCAGCGGTATTCCCGGCACCATCCAGCCTTCATCACGCTTCCTGAAGCAGTCGACCAGATAAATGGCTGATTGATTGCCTATGCCTGTCTGTACAAGTATGTATTTGCGCGTTAGAGTCGACCACGCGTCTCGACACGTTTATCCGCAAATTGGGGTCTGTGTGTGTTCTGTGTAACGACACACGTGCTCCATAACTGTACTCGTGCGCCACAAGCGCTTCTGTTGGTTCTTAGGAATAAAAACAATGAAAAAATCTATTTTGACCCTTTCAGTATTGGCTCTATGCGTGGCTGCTGGCTCTGCCCTGGCCAAGGAGTACAAGGAGTTGCGCTTTGGTGTCGACCCCTCTTATGCGCCCTTCGAATCCAAGGCCGCCGACGGTAGCCTGGTGGGCTTTGATATTGATCTGGGTAACGCGATTTGCGCTGAACTGAAGGTCAAGTGCAAGTGGGTAGAAAGCGATTTCGACGGCATGATCCCCGGCCTAAAGGCCAACAAATTCGACGGCGTGATTTCTGCCATGACCGTGACCTCATCGCGGGAAAAAGTCATCGATTTCTCCAGCGAATTGTTTTCGGTGCCCACGTCGTTCGTGTTCAAGAAGGGCTCTGGCCTAAGCGAAGACCTCAAGACGCTGGCTGGCAAGACCGTGGGCTATGAACAAGGCACCACCGAGGAGGCCTACGCCAAGGCCGTGCTGAACAAGGCCGGGATCAAGACCCAGGCCTATTCCAATCAAGACCAAGTTTATTCTGACTTGGTGACTGGTCGCCTCGACGCCTCAATTCAGAACATGCTGCAAGCTGAAATGGGTTTCCTGAAGTCCCCGCAAGGCGCCGACTTTGAAGTCAGTAAGCCAGTCGATCACGAGCTGCTGCCAGCGAAAACGGCGATGGGTCTCCTCAAAGGCAGCGCCGAGCTCAAAACCCTGGTGGACAAAGGTATAAAGGCGCTGCACGACGACGGCACCTACGCGGCCATCCAAAAGAAACACTTCGGTGATCAGAATATTTACAGCGGCAAATAACGACGCTGCGCCCATTCGCGGATGGGCGTTTTCCTGATTTACGAAGGGCTCCCCAATGTTAGAAAACATATTGCAGATGCTGGGGCTGTCAGGCTTCAGTCTCAAGGGCTTCGGCCCACTGTTGCTGCAAGGCTCCTGGATGACTGTCAAGTTGTCCTTCCTTTGCTTGCTGCTAAGCGTGGTCTTGGGCCTGATCGGTGCCAGTGCCAAGCTTTCAAAGTCGGCACTGTTGCGCGTCCCCGCGCAGGCTTACACCACGCTGATCCGTGGAGTGCCGGATCTGGTTCTGATGCTGCTGATCTTCTACAGCCTGCAAACCTGGCTGACCAATCTGACCGCAGCCATGGGTTGGGATTACATTGAGATCAATCCATTCAGTGCCGGTGTGATAACTCTAGGCTTTATCTATGGGGCGTATTTCACCGAGACTTTCCGTGGCGCGATCCTCGCTGTGCCCCGTGGCCAGATGGAGGCAGCCACTTCTTACGGCCTGACCCGTGCCCAGCGTTTCCGCTTCGTGCTGTTCCCGCAAATGATGCGTTATGCTTTGCCGGGTGTTGGCAATAACTGGATGGTCATTCTCAAGGCCACCGCTCTGGTCTCGATCATTGGCCTGGCCGACTTGGTCAAGGTGGCTCAGGACGCGGGCAAGAGCTCCTATCAACTGTTCTTTTTCCTGGTGCTGGCTGCCTTGATTTATCTGGTCATCACCACCGCATCGAACTACGTCTTGCGCCGGCTGGAAATCTTCTACGCCGCAGGCACTCGGGAGGCCGTGCGATGATCGAGCTACTGCAGGAATACTGGAAACCCTTCCTCTATAACGATGGCTACCACATCACCGGGTTGGCGATGACGCTGTGGCTGCTCAGTGCCTCGCTCTTCTTCGGTTTCGTGATGTCGGTTCCGTTGTCGATTGCCAGGGTTTCGACCTGCGTTTGGGTGCGCTGGCCGGTGCAGTTCTATACCTATTTGTTCCGTGGCACGCCACTGTATATACAGCTGCTGATCTGCTACACCGGCATTTACAGCATCGCAGCGGTGCGATCCCAGCCCATGCTCGACGCATTCTTCCGCGATGCATTGAACTGCACCATCCTGGCCTTCGCCCTGAACACTTGCGCGTACACCACAGAAATCTTCGCTGGGGCGATCCGTAACATGAATCACGGTGAGGTCGAAGCAGCCAAGGCTTTCGGACTGCGCGGCTGGAAGTTATATGCCTACATCATCATGCCGTCTGCACTGCGTCGCTCGCTGCCGAACTACAGCAACGAAGTGATACTGATGCTGCACTCGACCACCGTAGCGTTCACCGCCACTGTGCCGGACATCCTCAAGGTCGCAAGGGACGCCAACTCGGCAACGTTCCTGACCTTCCAGTCGTTCGGTATCGCCGCAGCGATTTACCTCGCAGTCACTTTCTCTCTGGTCGGCCTGTTCCGTCTGGCTGAACGCCGCTGGCTGTCTTTCCTCGGCCCGGCTCATTAATTCAGGATGTTTGAACATGTACAAACTGACCGTTGAAAACCTGCACAAAAGCTATGGCAACCACGAAGTGCTCAAGGGCGTTTCACTGAACGCCAAGACCGGCGATGTGAGCCTGATCGGCGCCAGTGGCTCGGGCAAGAGCACCTTTCTGCGTTGCATCAACTTTTTGGAAACGCCCAACGACGGTGCCATGGGCCTGGACAACCAGCCGATTCGCATGGTCCATGACCGCCACGGCATGCATGTGGCCGACGCCGATGAACTGCAACGCCTGCGCACGCGCCTGGCGATGGTGTTTCAGCATTTCAATCTGTGGAGCCACATGACCGTGCTCGACAACATCACGATGGCCCCGCGCCGGGTACTGGGTGTCAGTAAGAAGGATGCAGAGGAGCGGGCCCGGCGTTACCTGGACAAGGTAGGTTTGCCGTCCCGCGTCGCCGATCAATACCCGGCCTTTCTCTCCGGCGGGCAGCAACAGCGGGTTGCTATTGCCCGCGCTCTGGCCATGGAGCCGGAGATCATGTTGTTCGACGAGCCGACTTCGGCGCTGGATCCGGAGTTGGTGGGCGAGGTGCTTAAGGTTATCCAGGGTCTGGCCGAAGAAGGCCGAACCATGATCATGGTGACCCATGAGATGAGCTTCGCGCGCAAGGTGTCGAACCAGGTTTTGTTCCTCCATCAAGGGCTCGTGGAAGAGCAGGGTTTCCCTGAAGATGTCCTGGGCAATCCCAAAAGCGAGCGCCTTCAGCAGTTCCTCAGTGGCAACCTGAAGTAACCGGAATGCCTTCGAGCGGCTGTTCGGTCGCTCAGATGCTCCTTCGCACGCGCTCTGCCCGCTCGGTCGTGCGTTTGCGGTGGGAGTAGGCCGCTGTCCAGTTTGATGAGGAGACCACGTGCCGAAGAAATCCCGGAATTTTCCTTCGCGGGTCGATCAGCTCAGTGATTCCCCCGCGCCGCTCTATGCACAAGTCAAACAGATGATCACCCAATTGATCTTGAGTGGCACCTGGTCGGCTCACGAACGTATACCTTCGGAAAGTGAACTGGCTCAGGAACTTGGATTGAGTCGCATGACCATAAGTCGCGCTCTTTCTGAGCTCACCGCCGATGGTGTGTTAGTGCGCATGCAAGGGGTGGGGACGTTCGTAGCCGAACGCAAAGGTAAATCGGCTTTATTTGCCGTCAACAACATTGCTGATGAGATCAGCGAGCGTGACCATCGCCATCACTGCAAGGTGATTCTCCTATGCGAGGAGGGGGCTAGCGCTGACCACGCCTTTTCGCTGGAAATACGCGAAGGGCAGCGGGTGTTTCATTCTCTGATCGTGCACTACGAGAATAATGTGGCGGTGCAATTGGAGGATCGCTACGTGAACGCGGCAGTGGCTCCGGATTATCTGCGGCAGAATTTCGTGATGCAGACGCCCTATGCCTATCTTTCCAAGGTCGCTCCTCTGACTGAAGGTGAGCATGTGGTCGAGGCGATCCTGGCCGACGAGGAGGAGTGCAGGCTGTTGCAGATCACACGTCATGAGGCGTGCTTGTTGATTCGTCGGCGGACTTGGTCTGGCTATCAGTCTGTCACGTCTGCGCGCCTGATTCTGCCGGGTTCACGGCACCGTCTGGAAGGGCGATTCGGTTCATGACTCGGGTCTGAGCCTGTCGTGCTCAGGGGCCACGCGCCTCGATTGCCTGCCATAACCTGCGACAGCGCAGGACTGTCGAATTGCTGAACCCCATCACTTCGCTGTCTTAACCACCTCTTCAAATAGCCTTGCCCTTCATCTGCAATAAGCACAACCCATGCTGGATGAACGGGTCACAAAAGACAAATTATAGGCGAGTAAAATTTTGCTTGATTATGGTTGTATATACATGATTATATTTATGTGCGATCTGTAGCGCTAAACCAATAAATAGGCTGAAAAAGTCATTTCGAGAGGATTACCGGTGAGCAAGCCATCCCATTTCCGTAATGTCGAAATCCGCGCCGCGCGTGGTAATAAGCTGACCGCCAAAAGCTGGCTGACTGAAGCTCCACTGCGCATGTTGATGAACAACCTCGACCCGGAAGTGGCCGAGAACCCAAAAGAACTGGTGGTTTACGGTGGCATCGGTCGTGCGGCGCGTAACTGGGAGTGCTACGACAAGATCGTCGAAAGCCTGACCAGCCTGAACGACGACGAGACCCTGCTGGTGCAATCAGGCAAGCCGGTCGGCGTGTTCAAGACCCACAGCAACGCTCCGCGCGTGCTGATCGCCAACTCCAACCTGGTGCCACACTGGGCGAGCTGGGAACACTTCAACGAACTGGACGCCAAGGGCCTGGCCATGTACGGCCAAATGACCGCCGGCAGCTGGATCTACATCGGCAGCCAGGGCATCGTCCAGGGCACCTACGAAACCTTCGTCGAAGCCGGTCGCCAGCACTACAACGATGACCTCAAAGGTCGTTGGGTGCTGACCGCAGGCCTCGGCGGTATGGGCGGTGCCCAGCCGCTAGCCGCGACCCTGGCCGGCGCTTGCTCGCTGAACATCGAATGCCAGCAAGTCAGCATCGATTTCCGTCTGAACAGCCGCTATGTCGACGAGCAAGCCAAAGATCTCGACGACGCACTGGCACGTATCGACAAGTACACCAAGGAAGGCAAGGCGATTTCCATCGCGCTGCTGGGCAACGCGGCGGAGATCCTGCCGGAACTGGTCAAGCGTGGCGTGCGCCCGGACATGGTCACCGACCAGACCAGTGCCCACGACCCGCTCAACGGTTATTTGCCAGCCGGCTGGACTTGGGAAGAGTACCGCGCTCGCGCCAAGACCGAGCCTGGGGTCGTGGTGAAAGCCGCCAAGCGATCAATGGCCGTGCACGTTAAAGCGATGCTCGAATTCCAGAAAATGGGCATTCCGACCTTCGACTACGGCAACAACATCCGTCAGATGGCGCAGGAAGAAGGTGTGGAAAACGCCTTCGACTTCCCGGGGTTCGTACCGGCCTACATCCGGCCGCTGTTCTGCCGTGGCATCGGCCCATTCCGCTGGGCTGCACTGTCGGGCAACGCTGAAGACATCTACAAGACCGACGCCAAGGTCAAGGAACTGATCCCGGACGACGCGCACCTGCACAACTGGCTGGACATGGCGCGCGAACGCATCAGCTTCCAGGGCCTGCCGGCACGTATCTGCTGGGTCGGGCTGGGCCTGCGCGCCAAGCTCGGCCTGGCATTCAACGAAATGGTGCGTAGCGGTGAATTGTCGGCGCCAATCGTCATCGGTCGCGACCACCTGGATTCCGGTTCTGTGGCCAGCCCGAACCGCGAAACCGAATCGATGCAAGACGGTTCCGATGCCGTGTCCGACTGGCCACTGCTCAACGCTCTGCTGAACACCGCGAGCGGCGCGACCTGGGTCTCCCTGCACCACGGCGGCGGCGTCGGCATGGGCTTCTCCCAGCACTCGGGCATGGTGATTGTCTGCGACGGTACGGACGAAGCGGCCGAGCGTATCGCTCGCGTACTGCACAACGACCCGGCGACCGGCGTCATGCGTCACGCCGATGCGGGTTACCAGATCGCAATAGATTGCGCCAAAGAGCAAGGCTTGAACCTGCCAATGATCACCCCTGTTAAAGGAGCCAAAGCATGAACACACTCAACATTATCCCTGGCCAACTGAGCCTTGCCCAGCTGCGTGATGTCTACCAGCACCCGGTGAAAATTACCCTCGACAACAGCGCTTCGGCCCAGATTGAAGCCAGCGTTGCCTGCGTGGAACAGATCCTCGCCGAGAACCGCACCGCCTACGGTATCAATACCGGTTTCGGCCTGCTGGCCTCGACCCGCATCGCCACCGACGACCTGGAAAACCTCCAGCGCTCGTTGGTTCTGTCCCACGCTGCCGGTGTTGGCGAGCCGATCAGCGATGCGCTAGTCCGACTGGTTATGGTGCTCAAGGTCAACAGCCTGAGCCGTGGCTTCTCCGGCATTCGCCGCGTCGTTATCGAAGCGCTGATCGCATTGATCAACGCCGAGGTCTATCCGCACATTCCGTTGAAAGGTTCGGTCGGCGCATCCGGCGACCTGGCGCCTTTGGCTCACATGTCGCTGGTGCTGCTGGGCGAAGGCAAGGCCCGCTACAAAGGAGAATGGCTGGAGGCGACCGAGGCGCTGAAAATCGCCGGTCTGACTCCACTGACACTGGCTGCCAAAGAAGGTCTGGCGTTGCTCAACGGTACGCAGGTGTCTACCGCATACGCATTGCGTGGTTTGTTCGAGGGCGAAGATCTGTTCGCTGGCGCACTGGCCATTGGTGGTTTGACAGTTGAAGCAGTCTTGGGCTCGCGCTCGCCGTTCGACGCTCGCATCCACGCCGCTCGTGGACAAAAAAGCCAGATCGACACCGCTAGCGCTTACCGTGACTTGCTGGGCGAGCGCAGTGAAGTCTCTGACTCGCACCAGAACTGCGGCAAGGTTCAGGATCCGTACTCCCTGCGTTGCCAACCGCAAGTCATGGGCGCGTGTCTGACCCAGTTCCGTCAAGCCGCCGAAGTGTTGGTCGTGGAAGCTAACGCCGTCTCCGACAACCCGTTGGTCTTCGCTGCCGAAGGCGATGTGATCTCCGGTGGTAACTTCCACGCCGAGCCTGTGGCCATGGCTGCTGACAACATGGCATTGGCCATCGCTGAAATCGGTTCCCTGAGCGAGCGTCGCATTTCGCTGATGATGGACAAGCATATGTCGCAACTGCCGCCGTTCCTGGTGGCTAATGGCGGCGTGAACTCCGGTTTCATGATCTCCCAAGTTACCGCAGCGGCGCTGGCCAGTGAGAACAAGGCACTGGCGCATCCGCATTCGGTAGATAGCCTGCCGACTTCCGCGAATCAGGAAGACCACGTGTCCATGGCACCAGCAGCCGGCAAGCGGTTGTGGGAAATGGCTGAAAACACCCGTGGCGTGCTCGCTGTAGAGTGGCTAGCTGCCTGCCAGGGCCTAGACTTGCGCGAAGGTCTGAAGACTTCGGAGAAGCTGGAGCTTGCCCGCACCAGTCTGCGCAGCAAAGTGGCCTACTACGAGAAAGATCGCTTCTTCGCGCCGGATATCAACGCGGCGAGCGAGCTTTTGGCTTCCCGTTGCTTGAACGAACTGGTGTTGCCGAAGTTGCTGCCTAGCTTGTAATCGGGGGGAGGGGCCTTTGGCCCCTGTCTCGGGTGAGCTGAATTGGTCGAGTAATCCCGCACATTAGCTACAGTGTTTATGCAGTTTTTTGCTCTACAGCTATTGGCGACAGACAGTCGTTGTAGCTGTGGAGCTTTTTTGCGTTTGTAGTACATGAAAATTCACGACAGCCATGGCCTGAGATTTTGAGTCTCAGGGCGATGCCTATGACGGCCGCATTTTCGCTGAAGCGCTGTTACAGGATCTCTAAACGCCCGCCCGTTCCACCGGCAAGCTTTGCGTCGGAGTGTCCGGCAGCATAATCGGAGCTCTTAGCATTCGATTCATCTGCCTGCTTGCCAAGCCTCTATCCCAGGCGGCCCCAGAGCAATGCGCACGCTGTACCGACAACCGCAAGCAGGCCGCCACCTTGGCCCAACATATCAAGCGCACTTTTGCCCCCGCTAAATGGCATCGCCTGCGCGATAAACGACGGTATCGATGACGCTTTTGGCCTTGTATTTACTCTCAGCGTCGAGTGGCGCGAAGAGCATCTCCCGACCCGGACGGGCGAAGGCATATTCGCCGATGCGGCGCACGGCCATTAGGGCGGCGAGGATGATAAAACTTGGTGCCAGCGCGAGCCCAATCAAGCCGATGCACATCAGCAGCGGCACGATCGCCAGAAGCATGCGCACCCCCAATCTCTCCGCCAAGCGGCCTGTCAGGAATAGCTGCGAGAATATGGCGCCAGCCTGGACAATGAAGTCGATGATTCCTAATACGCGAATCTGAGCCAGACGATCAGGAAAAAGCTCGGCCACCAAACGTGCTTGTTCTAAGTAAAGAAATGTCGTGATAGTTGCGGGCAGCACCACAAAGCTGGATATACCCAGTAGGTAGGGCGACTTCAGGACTCGCGTCAAGCCGCTGAAAGGGTTGCCGGGGACAGGATGCTCGGACTGTCCATCGAAGTGGCGCCGGGGCGTCCTGCACCGCCGATCACCAGACGTAGAAAACACGTGCCATCCACGGGCTTTCGCTTTGCACTTGGAAGGTTGCGGCGAGAATCATCAGGTTCACGCTGATGAACCCAAAGACCCAATCGACGAAGTGCAGGCGTGTCACTCGGGAACTGAGCCAGGCAAACATGGGAACTGCGGCGAGCATAACGAAGAAGGTCGCGGCGAACAGCCATTGAAAATTCTCCACCCCCGCCGTTATGCCCATGGATTCGCGGATCGGACGCAGCATGAAGTAGCCGGTGAACAAGCAAAAAAAGCAGGAAGGCTGAAGTCGCGGGGAGCAACTCCTGAGATTCGGCGTTGATACCTTGGCTCAAACGAAGCTGCGGGAATGACGTGTTCATCCCAAATCATGATGGTTCAATTCATCAAGTGCCTTCAGGCCTCAACTGTCTCTATGCGCCCCATTTACTGGCAGGCGACTGCCTAGGCGATAGCGTGAGGACGGGTGTACTAAACGCACATAGGTGACGATTTTGCTCTGACTCCAGGTTCGGCGTATGAGCACGAGGCAAGGTTCATTAGCATCGATTTGCATGTGTTTGCTTTCTTCGTTGCTGGGGTGACAGGCTTCGACGATGTGTTCCATCTCGTCGGGCTTGATGACCCGCAACAGGTACTTGGCCGGTTGCAGGTGCTCGCCAAAGTCTTGCTTCAGAAATTCTGGCACCAGCTCGGGATTGACGTAACGATCCTCGAGTTGCACGGGCACGCCTTCTTCGCTGTGAACACAGACCAGATGAAAAACTGAAGAACCGGTGGTCAGGCCCAATGCGGACGCCACCGGCATTGAGGCCGATTCGCGCCCCAGGTGCAGGACACGGCAGGTGTAACTGTGACCTCGGGCGAGGATTTCGTCGGCAATGTTGGTGATACGCAGCAAG
The DNA here is from genome assembly GCF_008370005.1 of Pseudomonas sp. ANT_J28. Taxonomy (NCBI): domain Bacteria; kingdom Pseudomonadati; phylum Pseudomonadota; class Gammaproteobacteria; order Pseudomonadales; family Pseudomonadaceae; genus Pseudomonas; species Pseudomonas sp. ANT_J28. The sequence continues at coordinate 27,145 of NZ_VOBM01000031.1, read as the reverse complement.
TTTGATTGCGGTTTGCTTTCGGCTACGAACGTGCCAACGCCTGAAATCCTGACCAGATGACCTTCTTCGGTCAGTTCGCGTAAGGCCCGGTTGACGGTCATGCGCGAAATGCCCAGTTCTTGCACCAGTTGGTTTTCTGAAGAAATCAGGTCACCAGGTTTCCAAACGCCCGCGCGAAGTTGGTCTTGCACATAATCCTTTGCACGCCGGTAGAGCGCTTGTGGTGCATTTTTGATCATTAGTCAGTCCGTGTTTCTAGTGCGGCAAGGACGCTTGCCAGTGCTTGGAGGAAAAGGTCGTTATCCTCACAGCTTCCGACAGAGACGCGCAAGTACTCAGTGTATCCAACTTCGCGCCACGGTTTGATGATAACCCCTTCACGCAGCAGTGCTTGGTTGATTACTTCGGCCGGATAAGGCGTGCTAAAAAACAGGAAGTTGGCCAAGGACGGTGCGGTCGTAATGCCTTGCTCGTGCAGCGCCACTTCCAGCCGCCGGCGTTCGCTGGCGACATGGGATAGGCAGGCGTTTAGATGACCATCATCTGCCAGCGCCGCAATCGCGGCAGCTTGTGCCACGCTGTTGACGTTGAACGGGGTGCGCAGGCGGTTAATCAGATCTGCCAGCAGTGGATCGCTGACGATACCGTAGCCGATGCGCAAACCTGCCAGGGAATAAGCCTTGGAGAAAGTCCGCAGCAGGATAAACGGTTTGCCGCTGGCCTGAATCAAACCGAGGCAATCCGGGTACTCGGCCTCCCACTGCGCGTATTCGTAATAGGCCTCATCAAACACCAGCAGACACTTCGAGGGCAATGCGTCGAGCAGCTGCTGCAACTCGTCGGCGCTTAAGGTGCAGCCGACCGGATTTGACGGGCATGAAAACATCAGCGCATGGGTGTGGGGGGTGAGTGCAGCGATCATTGCCGCTACGTCGAAGGTGCCTCTGTCGGTCATGGGAACACCTACCACCCGGGCACCGGCTGCCATTGGGTATATGAAGTGCAACCCGAAAGATGGCACCACGGTAACTACTTCGTCATCGTGGTCTAAAAACACCCGGCTGATGACGCTCAGCAAATCTTCCGAGCCGTTGCCGAACACCAATTGATTCTCGGGTACGTCGAGCTTTTTCGAGAGTGCAGAGCGTAATGCCTGGCAGCCAGCATCGGGGTATAGCGCAATTTCGCTGCAAGCTCGAGCCGTTGCGGCGCTAACGGCGGGTGCTGTGCCCATCGGGTTTTCGTTGCTGCCTAGTTTGGCGACGCGAGTCAGGCCGAAACGCTTGCGCACAGCATCCGAGGCGAGGCCGGCGTTGTAACTGGCCAATTCGCGCACTTCTGCGCGGGCAAGCAGGTTCAAGTCATTGGCATTCATACAGGGTTAACCTCATTAGTGTCTTGCTGGAAGGCATTACGATCTAGGCAGTTCTGCAGGAGTTGCTGCAGACGCGGCTATTCGGCGTTATGGCTGATCTCGTACGGCTGGTAGTTGAATGGGTCTGAGCGGTATCAGTACATTCATGAGTAACATCCTTGGGGAGCAGGATGATTACGCAGCAGACATCTGTATGTGCCTGTATATACCGGTCAGGCAAGATGCAGGCCAAAATGTCTGAGCTGCTCTTGATTCCGCAGTACAGGCCTGTTTCTAGCGAAGTAGATCAGGCTGATGATCGCTGCCTTTTAGCCTTATGTAACCAAAGGTTGCGCCAGGAGTGTTACCCATGATGCCTAGTGGGGAAAAACGAAACCTTGAGTATCGAGGCACCTAAGGTGTCCTAATCGCGAGAGGAGGGTAAGTCGCTCTACCTCAGGCTCATGGCGCATTTTTTTATCGAGCGGCATGGTAAATGCTTAATCTTGTATATACAGGATTAGTGTTTCAGGCTAAAACATACATTTCACCCCTCCTGAACCTATTAAGCAACGAGTCGACATGATCTCAAGCAGCTGTTCGCTCCTGATCTATGTGTCCGGTGTCCGCGAGGGGGATCACATGGTTAAGCGTATGCATGACTCAATGGCCTACCGTAAAAACCGCTGAAGTCGAATCGATGATTCACAACCGGTGCTCGTTGATGGGCGCCTCCTTGAAATACCCAAGAGAGAACTGCCATGACCGTTAGCAATCTGCCCTTTTCCAAAGTCCGCCACAGCCAGGGCCTGGTTTTTTTGTCTGGCGAATTGCCGTTTGGTGAGGACGGTAGCTTTCCTGAAGGTATCGAAGCGCAAACGCGTTTGACCTTGACGCGTATTGCCCAGACGCTGGAAGCCGAATCGCTGTCGCTGGACGATGTTGTCAGCGTTACCGTGTACCTGACCGACCGGAGTAATTTCGCCGAATTCAATCGGGCTTATGCATCATTCTTCACGACCAACCTGCCAGTGCGCGCGACCGTCTGCGCCGGCCTTGTGGTCGATGCATTGGTCGAGATCAGTGTCATCGCGCAACAGCGTGCTTGATTCGGAGGCAGCGTGAACGAAAAACAAGTGGTAGTACTGGGGGCCGGCATTGTCGGCGTATGCACGGCGTTGCATTTGCAACGCCGTGGCTGCGCGGTGACGCTGGTGGACAAAGGTTTGCCGGGGCGTGAAACGTCGTTCGGCAACGCAGGCATCATTCAGCGTGAGGCCATTGAGCCCTATGCGTTCCCAAGGGATTTTGCCAGCCTGATAAACGTGGCAGCCAAGCGCGACATTGGCGTCAATTACCATCTGCGCGCGATGCCTGAATACGTGCCTGCCTTGGTCAGGTATTGGGCCAACTCCGCGCCTAGGCATTACCAGGCCATTGCAGATGCCTTTCGCACGCTGATTGAGCACTCGATCAGCGAGCACTCGGAGTTGATTGAGCAAAGCGGTTCGCAAAACCTGATCGTGCGCAAAGGGTGGATCCAGGCTTTTCGTAGCCCACAGCAATTCGATGCGGCGGTGGAGCGTGCGGTACGCGTGAGTGCACACGGCGTGTTGTCCGAGCATCTGGACGGTGTCGCGCTCAGACTGGCGGAACCAGCGTTGAGCGATGCATTGGTGGGGGGCATTCATTGGCTGCAACCCTGGACGTGCATTGAACCGGGTGAGTTGGTGCAGCGTTATGCCGATCTGTTCGTGCGTGAAGGTGGAGAAATTGTGCGCGGCGATGCGCGCTCGTTGCGTCAGTCAGGAGCCGGTTGGAGCGTCGACACCGATTCTGGATCGGTCGGCGCGTCGCAGGTGGTCGTGGCGTTGGGCCCTTGGGCTCACGAATTGCTTGGTGAGTTGGGCTACCGCATTCCGTTGTTCGTCAAGCGTGGTTACCACGCTCACTTTGCCGATGGCGCAACATTGAACCGCCCGGTGCTGGATACCGAACAAGGCTACATGCTGGCGCCGATGAAGCGCGGTGTCCGCCTGTCGACGGGGGCAGAGTTCGCCAGCCTAAGTGCGCCGCCAACACCGGTGCAGTTGGCCAAGGCCGAGCGGGCCGCACGGCAGGTATTAGCGTTAGGCCCCCAAGTGGAGCGCACGCCATGGAGCGGCGCCCGACCCTGCACGGTAGACATGAAGCCGGTGATCGGCGCGGCGCCCTTGCATAAAGGGCTCTGGTTCAATTTCGGCCATGCCCATCAGGGGTTTACGCTAGGCCCGGTCAGCGGTCGACTGCTCGCAGAATTGATGATGGGCGAGACGCCTGTGGTGGATCCGGCACCCTTTGCTCCAGGGCGTTTCTGAGCTGAGTAGCGGTGCATGAACCTTCTCGCCCATCTCCGTCGGAGTAACGGGCGAGAACCTGCCTGTCGGGAAAATAAACACTGATTTTTATCTACGGACGCTGCACGTGCAGATTTCGTGGCAGTCGTCGTGGGCGTTGTTCTGATTTCAGTCGGTATATCCATCCCATCGGCTCGCCCTAAATACTTATAAATACCCGCTGGAGAAGTCATGAACATCAAACAGAAGCTGACATGGGTATTTGCCGCTATCGCCTGCCTTCCGGTGATTCTGGTCGCGGTACTCGTCGTATTGAACTTGCGGAGCGCGGCTCAAGCCAATTTCCTGGATAGCAGCGGCCGTGAAATTCGCCAGATCGATAACGGTATGAAGCAGTTCTTTGACAGCATCCGCCAAAACGTCGAATACCTTGCCAAGGAACCTCGGATCGCCACCGTCAAGGGATTGAAAAACTATAACGCTGCCAATGCTGAGCAAACGCCTGTGACCGAAGCCGATCAGCGGCTCCAGGCTATTTTCGATCGATTTGCCGAGACCCATCCGACCACCGCGTCCATTTCCCTGGGGCTCAACGACGGCGGCTTTGCCGGTTGGCCCGACGACCCGAAAATGGCCAGCTACGACCCCCGAGTACGTCCTTGGTACAAGACCGCCATGGCGGCGGCGCCAGGCTCAACCGTGCGCACGGGCGCTTACTACTGGGCGCCGGATGACATGGTGCTGGTCAGCACGGTTCGCGCTTTCGCCGACGCCAGCGGCAACCCGGTGGGTGTCGTCGGCGTGGACGTCTCGCTCAAGCAACTGACTGAACTGGTTAAAACCATCAAGCTGGGCGACAGCGGGTACCTGATGATGGTCGAAGCCAACGGCAACGTTCTGGTCGATCCGGCAAATGCCAAAAACAGTTTCAAGCCCCTGGCCGATCTGGGCCCCGGCTATACGGAGCTGGCAAAGAGTGGTGACGGCGTCACCCAGGTCGAGATCGATGGCGTGCCCTACATGGTCAATGTGGTCAGTTCCGAAAGCCTAGGCTGGCGCTTCATCGGGCTGATCAAGCGCGACGAAGTCATGGCTCAGGCCACCAGCCTGACAGGGTTGATTGCACTGATCGCCGCCGTGTTGGCAATCATCTTCGCCATCGTCGGCGCGAGCTTCGCCGGCGTGATCGTTAGACCGATTCGCGGTGTTGCCGATGGCCTGCAGGAAATCGCCGAAGGGGAGGGCGACCTGACCCGCGAACTGGAAGTGCGGGGCAAGGACGAAACCGCCACTTTGGCAGGTTGGTTCAACAAGTTCCTTGGCATGATCGCGCAACTGATGCGGCGCATCGGCAGCGCTTCCTCCGATTTGCAAGAGGTCGCTGCGGACACCAGTCAAGTGGCCAGTAACATGAACAACGCCGCAGTGCGCCAGCGCGAAGCAGTTGAGTTGGTGAGCACAGCGTTCAACGAGATGGTCGCTACCTCTAACGAAGTGGCCCGCTCTTGCAGTCATGCTGCTTCCAGCGCGGACGTCGGTTATCGAGAGGTGCACGATGGGCAACGGCACATTGGTGAGGCCACGGGCAGCGTTCTTAAATTGAGTGACGACCTGCAGCAGTCGGCAGGCACCATGCAGAAGCTTGAGCAGGACAGTAAGAACATCAACACCATCCTCGATACCATTCGTTCGATCGCTGAACAGACCAATCTGTTGGCCCTCAATGCCGCCATTGAAGCGGCGCGCGCCGGCGACCAGGGCCGTGGATTTGCGGTGGTGGCCGACGAAGTACGCGCCTTGGCACGACGCACTGCAGACTCAACCGGCGAGATCGACAGCCTGCTCGGTAACTTCGCGCGGCGAACTAAGGAGGTCACCCAGCAGATGCAACGGAGTCTGGAGGTGTCGCAAACCAGCGTTGAATGTATCCAGCAGGCGCGCGACAGTTTCGACAAGATCCGCGACTCGGTGGACTCGATTCGCGACCAGAACGCTCAGATCTCCACGGCAGCAGAGGAACAGCATCAGGTGGCCGAAGATATCAACCGACACATTGCACAAATCCACGCCGATGCCCAGTTGGTCGAAAGGTTTGCGCATTCGGCGCACACCGGATCGGGTCGCCTGACGGATATTTCTGGTCAATTGAAGGGGCTCGTAGGGCGCTTCAAGTTTTAATAAAGACTCCTAAGCTAGGATGACTACGCTACCCTTCGAAATCACGTTGATCTGTGATTCTGATAGACCTACGAAGAGGGCAATGTAGAAGTCGCTGGTTCGGGCCAGCGAGCCCGGCTTAGTTGTAGGTTTTTCAGATGGAGATGAAAGTGCTGTCATCGATCAAGGAATACCAACCAGGGCCTCAGATCGCACAGAGCATTTGGATGACCCTCGGGCTGCCGTCACGCGGTACCAGGCTTCATGACCTAATTTGCGAAGGACTGCATTTTGAATTCCTCGACCGGATAGCGAACCTTCTGCATGTGAATCGGGGGGTATTTCCAAGGCTATTTGCATGTCACCTACGACTTTGGCGCGTAGAGCGGAAGTAGGACGGTTCAACACCCTAGAAAGCGACCGCCTGGTCGCATTGATAGCTGTTTTTGAAGAAGCCCTTCCCTGTTCGAAAACTATGACCGTATCGGGTCATAAATCGGCGATCCAGGTTCTGCTAAGCTCAAATCCACTGCGTTTCATTGAGATAAACGCATGGCATTTGTTGACAAGTTCGTTGCTGAGATACTGGCTCTCCAGGTTTCCCTATATCACTCGCGTGCTCGACTGGAGATGCGGACTGATGGAGAGGCTTTGCATGATCTGAGAATAGCCGTTAGGCGTATCAGAAGCCTGCTTCGACCGATGCGCGCCATGAGCGAGGCGGCGGCACTCAACAATGCGGCAGCTGCAGTGGGGCAACTGACCACTCCAACCCGTGATCTGGAGGTGATGATCCATGAGTTGGAAAGCCGGGGCTTTCTTACTCAGGCGCAGCTCAGAAAGGAACGGCTTGCAGCAAGCTATTCCAAAATTCTAAAAAGCCCAGCCCTGAGTCACCTGTTCGATCAATTGGATGTATGGCCCTCAGCTTTTCGTGCTGCTGAAGCCAATGGCGATCTGAAAAACGCCCAGCCTCAAATTGAGAAAGCGCTGAAAAAGCAAATCGACCGACTGCATTCTGCCGTGGATGATGCAGGGTTTGATCGGCACGAGTTGAGAATCCTGGTGAAGCGGACTCGCTACCGGTGTATTTGCACCCGCAATAGAACTCTGTGGATTGCGGTGCGTAGAGCTTCCAGGCAGCTTTCTTGGCTTCGTTGAAGGTGCGTGGGGCGCCAGCCTGGGCGCCGAGGGTGATGAACAAAAACAGCAAAGCAAACCAGCGGCACTCATTGACTCAATCTTCCTTCGGCACAACCCAAAAAATCTGCACACCGCCATCGTCGCGATAGGCGAGGGTGACGTTGTCGTTCTCGTCGATTTCTTCGAGCAATTGTTCCCACTCATCCACGGGTTCGTCCGGTAGACGGAAGATCAAGGCTGCTTTGGCTTTTTGGGCGGTAGGGGAATTGATGATTTTTTGAACGCGCATACCCATGCGTTCATAGGAGTCAGGAGAGGCAGAGGTGGTGGCCACGGAATTATCCTTATTAAGCTGTACGTGCATACAGTATTTAACTGTAAGCATTTTCGCAACTGCTTAAAATCCAAGAAAATCCTCTGACAGCAATTTTTTCCGTTTTGTGTAGGACGAAGGGAAATTTTTTATCGAAATATCGGAAGGGGGTGTGAGCCACTCGCCTGGGTTGGCGAGTGGTGAAAGCAGTGCCCGACCGGAACCGGTGGGGCGAGGGCGGATCAGTATTCCCAGAACATCCGTTGCAGCTCTTTGCTGTCGTTGGTCTTGGTCAGTGCGACCATGGCCAGGATGCGGGCCTTTTGCGGGTTCAGGTCATGCGCCACAACCCAGTCGTACTTGTCGTCTGGCTGTTCGGCGTTACGCAGTACGAAACCGCCGGCGTTGACGTGGGACGAACGAATGATTTGCACGCCGTCCTTGCGCAGGGCTTGCAGCGATGGGACTACGCGGGACGCGACTGAGCCATTGCCGGTACCGGCGTGAATGATGGCTTTGGCGCCAGACTGAGCCAACGCTTTGTAGGCGGTATCGCTGACATTGCCGTAGGAATAGGCAATTTCTACGTCAGGCAGGCTCTTGATGGTTTTGATGTCGAATTCCGAGTCCATGGTGTGACGCTTGGCCGGCAGACGGAACCAGTAGGATTTGCCCTCGACCACCATGCCGAGTGGACCCCAGGCACTTTTAAACGCCTCGGTCTTGATGTTGATCATTTTGCTTACATCGCGACCCGACTGGATTTCGTCGTTCATGGTCACCAGTACGCCTTTGCCGCGTGCCTCTTTGCTGCTGGCCACGGCCACTGCGTTGTACAGGTTCAGCATGCCATCGGCCGACATCGCCGTGCCTGGGCGCATGGAGCCGACAACGATGATTGGCTTGTCGGTTTTTTCCACCAGATTCAGGAAGTAAGCGGTTTCTTCCAGGGTGTCGGTGCCATGGGTGATGACGATGCCGTCGACGTCCTTGCTGTCGGCCAGCTCAGCCACGCGACGACCCAGTTGCAGCAGGTTGTCGTTGGTGATGCTTTCGGACGCGATCTGCATGACCTGTTCGCCACGAACGTTAGCCAGCTGGCTGAGTTCCGGAACCCCGGCGATCAATTGTTCGATGCCGACTTTTGCCGCTTGATAGGTCGCGCTATTGGCGGCGCTGGCGCCCGCGCCGGCAATGGTGCCGCCGGTGGCCAGGATCACCACGTTCGCCAGTTTCTGTTGGGTTTCGACTTCTTTTGCCTGAAGGGCAGTAGGCAGGAGTAGCAAGAGGGCCAAAGCGCCCGGAACGAAGGTCTTGAAAGCAGATGTCATTATTTTTCTCTCTAGTAGTGAGACAGTGCTGATGCAGGTTCATCTAGATGCACCCCAGGCCGATCTGAACGCTTGGGGTGAATGAGATGAGCAGGATCTGTACCAGTCGTACTCTGAATGAGAAAAACTTTTAACTTGATGATTTGTATCAGTATTTATTTGAGTAGCCAGAATGGTTACATAGTCTGTTGTCCGGGTTTCCGAACGCGTTGAGCGTTTTTGTTCGGCTCTCCGAAAAGTACTACGAACTCTGTAGAGCAAATCGCCTTGCAAGATTGCGAATCAGTGCTAAAGAAACCCGCGCTTCGGTCGATGTTCCTTTAAAGGATCTTTTTACTCAGGAGTTCACATGTCGTTATCTATTGGTATCCCAAACGCCGCAGGCATCACCATCGGCGGCAAGTCCACCGCTTCGATTCAAGCGTTGAACGATCAGGCGGCCGATGCCGCGAATCAAGCGTTGGGTACGAAGGAAGGTGACGGCAACGAAGTCAAGACTGGCCCTTTGGGGTTGGATAAAAGCGCGGGCGCGCAGACCGAAACCCCAGACGAGAGCAACCAGAGTGTGGCGGTGAAAGTCCTGCTCAAACGCATGCAAGAGCTACAGCAGCAACTGCGCGAACAACAGCAACAATTAGCCGCAGCTCAGGCGGCGTCTTATCCGACACCGGAAGCCAAGGCCACTGTGGTCATGGCAATTCAAGGACAGATTGCCGACACCAATGGTGCGTTGCTGGAAGTGTCCGGGGCCCTGGTCAAGGAAATGGCCAAGGGTTCCAGCACTGGAACGGTGGTCAACACCACGGCATGACTTGAATGCCCGGATTTTGCCAGCCAGTTCAAATAAATGGTCGTTTCTGCTCGTTGACAAATGTCGACAGGGTTCGCATAGTTCTGTCTCCGCAAACGTTTGCGCGGTGCTCCCGGTGGTTTCCATCAGCGAGTGCAATGAAGCCTACGCCAGCGCAAGCGTTGCTCACAATAATCATAAGATCGGAGTGAACCCATGAAGCTGCCATTCGCTGGACGTCTTCTCGCTGTCGCTATGCTGGCTGCCGCATCCGTCGCGTTACCCGTCTCTTCGGCCTTCGCCGAGACTGAAAAACCCAAAGTCGCGCTGGTCATGAAATCCCTGGCCAATGAATTCTTCCTGACCATGGAAGACGGCGCCAAGGCCTATCAGAAAGACCACTCCGGCGATTTCGAGCTGATCTCCAACGGCATCAAAGACGAAACCGACACGGCTGGCCAGACACGCATCGTCGAGCAAATGATTCTGGCCAAGGTCAATGCGCTGGTCATCGCGCCGGCTGACTCCAAGGCTATGGTTCCTGTGATCAAGAAAGCCATCGATGCCGGTATCACCGTGATCAACATCGACAACCAGCTGGACCCGGCTGTGGTCAAAAGCAAAAACATCACCGTACCGTTCGTAGGCCCGGATAACCGCAAAGGCGCGCGTCTGGTGGGCGAGTACCTGGCCAAGCAACTGAAGGCCGGAGACGAAGTCGGCATCATCGAAGGCGTTTCAACCACCACCAACGCACAGCAAAGAACCGCAGGCTTCAAGGATGCGATGGAAGCGGCGCAGATCAAGGTCGTCTCTTTGCAGTCCGGTGACTGGGAAATCGACAAAGGCAACAAGGTTGCGGCCTCGATCCTCAGCGAATACCCGCAAGTCAAAGCCCTGCTGGCCGGCAACGACAGCATGGCCGTCGGCGCAGTATCCGCCGTGCGCGCAGCGGGCAAGGCCGGCAAGGTGCAAGTGGTCGGTTACGACAACATCAACGCCATCAAGCCAATGCTCAAGGATGGTCGCGTTCTGGCCACCGCTGACCAGTTTGCAGCCAGGCAAGCGGTGTTTGGCATCGAGACTGCACTGAAGATCATCAAGGGTGAGAAAGTCGACGGCGGCGCCAATGGCGTGATCGAAACTCCGGTAGAGCTGGTCACCAAGTAGTCCTTATGGCGACACAACGGTGCTCGCCCGTCGGGGCGAGCACATGGAGAGTTTTTATGTCAGTTTCCGCCCCGAACGCTGTCCTCTCGGTCAGCGGTATCGGTAAGACCTACGCACAACCGGTCCTGACCGGCATCGACCTGACGCTGATGCGCGGTGAAGTGCTGGCGCTGACCGGCGAAAACGGCGCGGGAAAAAGCACGCTGTCGAAGATCATCGGCGGGCTGGTCACACCGACCACCGGCCACATGCAATTCCAGGGGCAGGATTACCGCCCCGCAAGCCGCACTCAGGCCGAAGACCTCGGCATCCGCATGGTGATGCAAGAGCTCAATCTGTTGCCGACCCTGTCGGTGGCGGAAAACCTGTTTCTCGACAACCTGCCCAGCAAGGGCGGCTGGATCAGTCGCAGGCAATTGCGCAAGGCTGCGATCGAAGCCATGGCCCAGGTCGGCCTCGACGCGATTGACCCGGACACGCTGGTGGGCGAATTGGGCATCGGTCACCAGCAAATGGTGGAGATCGCCCGCAACCTGATCGGCGATTGCCACGTGCTGATCCTCGACGAACCGACCGCGATGTTGACGAATCGTGAAGTCGAGATGCTGTTCGAGCAGATTACTCGTCTGCAAGCTCGCGGCGTGTCGATCATCTATATCTCGCACCGTCTCGAAGAACTGGCGCGGGTCGCCCAGCGTATTGCGGTACTGCGCGATGGCAACCTGGTTTGCGTCGAGCCGATGGCCAATTACAACAGCGAGCAACTGGTGACGCTGATGGTCGGTCGTGAACTCGGCGAACACATCGACATGGGGCCGCGCAAGATCGGTGCTCCAGCCTTGACGGTCAAAGGACTGACCCGTTCCGACAAGGTTCGCGACGTGTCCTTCGACGTGCGAGCCGGCGAGATCTACGGGATTTCCGGCTTGATCGGGGCAGGGCGCACTGAGTTGCTGCGCTTGATCTTCGGTGCTGATACAGCGGACAGCGGCACGGTTGCACTCGGTTCGCCAGCACAGGTTGTCAGTATCCGGTCACCGGCTGACGCGGTCGGTCATGGCATCGCGCTGATAACCGAAGACCGCAAGGGCGAAGGCCTGCTGCTGACCCAATCGATCAGCGCGAATATTGCCTTGGGCAACATGCCGGTGATTTCCAGCGGTGGCTTCGTCAACAATGGTGACGAGATGGCGCTGGCCCAGCGTCAGATCGACGCCATGCGCATCCGCAGTTCCAGCCCGACGCAACGTGTGTCGGAACTATCCGGCGGCAACCAGCAGAAAGTCGTGATCGGCCGGTGGCTTGAGCGTGATTGCTCGGTGATGCTGTTCGACGAGCCAGCGCGTGGCATCGACGTCGGCGCCAAGTTTGACATTTATGCCTTGCTCGGTGAGCTGACCCGTCAAGGCAAAGCGCTCGTGGTGGTCTCCAGCGACCTGCGTGAGCTGATGTTGATCTGCGACCGCATCGGCGTGCTCTCGGCGGGACGTCTGATCGACACCTTTGAGCGTGACAGCTGGACCCAGGATGATTTGCTTGCCGCCGCGTTCGCCGGCTACCAAAAACGTGATGCGTTGCTCAACGAAGCAGCGCCTAGGGATCTCGCATGAATACTGCAGTGACTGCCAGCAAACGGAGTGGCAACTTTTACGGCCTCGGTACCTATCTGGGACTGGCCGGTGCCTTGCTGGCAATGGTTGCGCTGTTCTCGGTTCTAAGTAGCCATTTCCTGTCCTATGACACCTTCAGCACCCTTGCGAACCAGATTCCGGACTTGATGGTGCTGGCGGTCGGCATGACGTTCGTGTTGATCATCGGCGGTATCGACCTGTCGGTGGGCTCGGTGCTCGCGCTCGCGGCGTCAACGGTCAGCGTGGCAATTCTCGGTTGGGGCTGGAGCGTGTTGCCTGCGGCGCTGCTCGGAATGGCGGCGGCAGCACTGGCCGGGACCATCACGGGTTCGATTACTGTGGCGTGGCGGATTCCGTCGTTCATCGTGTCCCTCGGCGTGCTGGAAATGGCCCGGGGCGTGGCGTATCAGATGACCGGATCGCGCACGGCCTACATCGGTGATGCCTTCGCCTGGTTGTCCAACCCGATCGCCTTCGGCATCTCGCCGTCGTTCATCATTGCCTTGCTGATCATCTTCATTGCCCAGGCAGTGCTGACGCGTACCGTGTTCGGTCGTTACCTGATCGGCATCGGCACCAACGAAGAGGCGGTGCGTCTGGCAGGGATCAATCCGAAGCCCTACAAGATCCTGGTTTTCAGTCTGATGGGGCTGCTGGCCGGTATTGCTGCGCTGTTCCAGATTTCCCGTCTGGAAGCGGCGGATCCGAATGCCGGCTCCGGGCTGGAGTTGCAAGTGATCGCCGCGGTCGTGATCGGCGGCACCAGTTTGATGGGTGGCCGCGGTTCGGTCATCAGTACGTTCTTCGGGGTTCTGATCATTTCCGTATTGGCGGCCGGTCTCGCGCAGATCGGCGCAACTGAACCCACCAAACGCATCATCACCGGCGCGGTGATCGTGGTGGCGGTGGTGCTTGATACTTATCGCAGTCAGCGCGCAAGCCGGCGGACCTGAGTCATGGCAACGATCAAGGATGTGGCAGCGCTCGCGGGAATTTCCTACACCACGGTTTCCCACGTAGTGAACAAGACCCGGCCGGTGAGCGAAGAGGTGCGGGTCAAGGTTGAGGCAGCGATCAAAACCCTCGACTACGTGCCCAGTGCCGTGGCCCGGTCTCTCAAAGCCAAAACCACGGCGACCATCGGTCTACTGGTGCCCAACAGCCTCAACCCGTACTTCGCCGAACTGGCGCGCGGCATCGAGGATTACTGCGAGCGTAATGGCTACTGCGTGATTCTCTGTAACTCCGATGACAACCCGGACAAGCAGCGCAGCTACCTGCGCGTACTGCTGGAAAAGCGCATCGACGGACTGATCGTCGCTTCGGCTGGCGGTGACGCGGGGCTGGCGGAGGGCCTTGCAGGCGTGCGTACGCCGATGGTGATCGTCGACCGTGGACTGGAAGGCGTGAATGCCGACATGGTGCGGATCGATCACGAATACGGCGCCTATCTGGCGACCCGCCACCTTCTGGAATTGGGGCACCGGGACATCGCCACTATTGGTGGCCCGGCGAGTACCAGTGTGGCGCAGATGCGTCTGGCCGGTTATTGCCGTGCCCTGAAAGAGGCGGGTGTCGAAGTCTCCCGCGAGCGCATGCTGGAAAGCGACTTCACCAGCACCGGCGGTTACAACGCCGCCGCGATGCTGCTGGAAAATAACCCGCCGAGCGCGATCTTCGCCGGTAACGACATGATTGGCATCGGTGTGCTGCGAGCGGCGGCCGAGCGCAATATTCGCGTGCCAACGGAGCTGTCGGTGATCGGCTTCGACGATATTCAGATGAGCCGCTATGTGTACCCGGCGCTGACCACCGTGGGGCAGTCGATCCTGCAACTCGGCGAGATGGCGGCCGAAGTGCTTTTAAGAAGAATCGCCACGCCGGATATGGCCACCGATCAACGGATCGTGACGCCCAGTATTGTCCTGCGGGAGTCGACTGCGCCGCTGGCCGGCGTGTTCGCCCAGTTCCGTTGAAATAGAAAGCCGCTAAATCAAAAGCACCGCTGAAACAAAATTGATGGGTAGTGACGTATGCCAGCAAAAGTAGTGGTTATAGGCAGCCTGAACATGGACCTGGTCACCCGGGCGCCACGGCTGCCCCGTGGCGGTGAAACGCTGATCGGCGAGTCGTTTGCCACGGTTTCCGGTGGCAAGGGCGCGAATCAGGCGGTCGCAGCGGCGAGGTTGGGGGCGCAAGTGTCGATGGTCGGTTGCGTGGGCAGCGATGCCTACGGCGAAGAACTGCTCGGGGCGCTGTTAGCCGAGCAGATCGATTGCCAGGCGGTCAGCACCGTCGACGATTCCAGCGGCGTAGCGTTGATCGTGGTCGATGACAATAGCCAGAACGCAATCGTGATCGTTGCCGGTGCCAACGGGGCGCTGACTCCAGAGGTGATTGATCGTTTCGACGCCGTATTGCGGGCAGCGGACGTGATCATCTGTCAGCTGGAAGTCCCGGATGCCACTGTCGGTCATGCGCTCAAGCGCGGCCGTGAGTTGGGTAAGACCGTGATCCTCAACCCGGCGCCGGCCAGCCGCCCACTGCCGGCGGACTGGTACGCGTCCATCGATTATTTGATTCCCAACGAAAGCGAGGCCTCGGCGCTGAGTGGTTTGCCAGTGGATTCTCTGGCATCTGCCGAAACCGCTGCATCCCGGTTGATCGCTATGGGTGCCGGCAAGGTCATCATCACCCTCGGTGCTCAAGGTTCGCTGTTTGCCAGCGGCAAAGGCTTCGAGCATTTCCCTGCGCCGAAGGTGAAGGCTGTCGATACCACGGCGGCTGGCGACACCTTCGTCGGTGGTTTCGCCGCCGCGCTGGCGGCCGGCAAAAACGAAGCCGACGCGATCCGTTTCGGCCAGGGCGCCGCGGCGCTGTCGGTGACCCGCGCTGGCGCGCAACCCTCGATTCCCACCTTGTCCGACGTACAGGCCTTTAAAGCACCATGAAAAAGACACCTTTGCTCAACGTCGCGTTGTCGCGGCTGATCGCATCCCTGGGCCATGGCGACACGGTGGTGATCGGCGACGCAGGTCTACCGGTGCCATCAGGCGTTGAGCTGATCGACCTGGCCCTGACCCACGGTATCCCGGATTTCGTCAGCACGTTGAAGGTTGTGCTCAGCGAAATGCAGGTCGAGAGCCATGTACTGGCCCAGGAGATCCTGGACAAAAAGCCTTCAGCATTGTCGATACTCGATGAGCTGAATGCCGAAGGTGCGCTGGGTCGGCGTGAGCTGCTCAGTCATGACCAATTCAAAGTCCTTAGCCGACAGGCACGGGCGATTGTTCGTACAGGCGAATGTCAGCCGTACTGCAACATCGTGCTGGTGGCAGGGGTTACGTTCTAACTCGCTGTTGTCTTTCTGCTGTCCTACGCACAAGGAGTGCGCTATGCACCGCTATGCTCAGAAACTGCACCACCTGCTCCGGAGTCTGCTGCTTTTGTCCCTGATTACCGCAACAAGCGCCCAGGCGGCGGAAAAGATCGACTTGATCATCGACACCGACCCGGGTGCCGATGACGTGGTTGCCTTGCTGTTTGCCCTGGCATCGCCGCAAGAGTTGAACATTCGTGCGCTGACCACCGTCGCCGGCAATGTGCGTCTGGACAAGACTTCGCGTAATGCGCGGCTGGCCCGCGAGTGGGCAGGGCGTGAGGAGGTGCCGGTCTATGCGGGCGCTCCGAAGCCGCTGATGCGCACGCCGATCTATGCCGAGAACATCCATGGCAAGGAAGGACTGTCGGGTGTCACCGTACATGAGCCGAAGAAAGGCCTGGCCCAAGGCAATGCGGTCAATTACCTGATCGATACCTTGAAAGCCGCCAAGCCCCATAGCATTACCATCGCCATGCTCGGTCCGCAGACCAATTTGGCTTTGGCGCTGATCCAGGAACCTGAAATCGTTCAGGGCATCAAGGAAGTGGTGATCATGGGCGGGGCGCACTTCAACGGTGGCAACATTACCCCGGTGGCCGAGTTCAACCTGTTCGCCGACCCACAGGCTGCGGAAGTGGTATTGAAAAGTGGCGTGAAGCTGACCTACCTGCCGCTGGACGTGACCCACAAGATCCTCACCAGCGAAGCGCGCCTGAAGCAGATCGCAGCGATCAACAACAATGCCAGCAAGCTGGTGGGCGATATTCTCAATGAATACGTCAAAGGCGACATGGAGCACTACGGCATTCCGGGTGGCCCGGTGCATGACGCGACGGTCATCGCCTACCTGCTCAAGCCTGAGTTGTTCACCGGTCGCTCGGTAAATGTGGTGGTTGATAGCCGCGAAGGCCCGACGTTCGGCCAAACCATCGTCGACTGGTATGACGGCCTGAAAGCGCCGAAGAACGCTTTCTGGGTAGAAAGCGGCGACGCCCAGGGCTTCTTTGACCTGCTGACCGAGCGTCTGGCTCGCCTGAAGTAAGGCATAGACCCGCAGGTGCCAGCCTGCGGGTTTTACTTTCACTCGCTATCTATCAGGCCCAAGTAGTTGGTGGGGTACTTCTCGAATATCTGTGCGATGAATGTCTGGGCGGCTTGCGTCCCCAGTTCCTTGACCAATAGATCGATACCAATGATTGCCAACTCTTCCGGGCTGCCCGGGCTGTAAGAGCTGTGGCCCTGTGGCCACTTGGCTTTGATGTCGGCGTCGATGCTTACGGTGGTCATGATGGCGCTCGTGAAGTCGGGAAAGTCTGTGTGTCGAGTTAACCATTTTGCGCGGCTTTTGGCACTCCGACTTAGGCATGAGGGGCGGGCTATGCGACACTTGGTCTTTGACGATTTTTCAAGGACTGTGCTGTGCAGATCGATTTGAACACCCCTGACGGCTTGACCCTTGAGGCGGTGCGCCAGCTGCTGGCCTCTGCCAGCGACGATGAGCACACTCAATTGCGAGTCACCAAGGGCGGCATCGCCTACATTTCGTCAGGCGTTGTGGGCGGCACTGATATCAGCGGGCTGTTGTTTCGTCTGGAGACGTGGGCCAAGGGTTCCGGTTATGTAGGATTGGTCGCGGCCAGTGACGAGGTCTGGGTCATGCAGATTTTCAATGCGCTGAAAGAGAACTGGCCGAATCCGCCGTTCGACTACATTGACGTCTATTGAACGCTGTTCATATTCAGTCACGATTGAGTGGTAAACGGCAGGGCGATGCTCAGGCACACTCGCTGCGTGTCCGAATAGAGGGCAGGGTGCTAGTGCTCCCTGTGAAACCAAACGCCAGATTGGCGGTCGCACGATCTCAGCTTAACTATTGAAAAAAGGAGGCTTCATGCCTTGGAAGCTCGCGTCATTGGGTACTTTGTTGGCCGTTGCCATGCTGGCCGGTTGCAGCACTACCTCCACCGAGTCGACAACAGATCCTGTCACGACGACTGACACGGGTCACAGCCGTTGTGAGGCAAAGGCTGCCGAATTCACCATTGGCAAAAAGGCTTCGCCTGAACTGCTGGAGCAAGCGCGTACTCGCGCAGGCGCGCAGAATGCTCGGTTCCTCTTGCCCACTGACATGGTGACCCTGGAGTACCGCTCCGATCGCCTGAATCTGAATACCGA
This sequence comes from Pseudomonas sp. ANT_J28, assembly GCF_008370005.1. NCBI lineage: Bacteria > Pseudomonadati > Pseudomonadota > Gammaproteobacteria > Pseudomonadales > Pseudomonadaceae > Pseudomonas > Pseudomonas sp. ANT_J28. The sequence goes on along the minus strand of NZ_VOBM01000031.1, from coordinate 9,363 downwards.
TGCCAATCGGGTCATCACTCGCGTCAACTGCGGCTGACCGCTCAGACTTTTGTTTCGCCCATAAAAAACCCCGTCACGTGGACGGGGTTTTTTTAGTGCGGCTGAAAATTACTCAGCGCGGACTTGTGCAGCTTGCATACCCTTTTGGCCTTTCTCAGCCACGAAGGAAACGGTCTGGCCTTCTTTCAGGCTTTTGAAACCGTCGCTTTCGATAGCTTTGAAGTGTACGAACAGGTCGTCACCGCCACCTTGAGGAGTGATGAAGCCGAAGCCTTTTTCATCGTTGAACCATTTAACGGTGCCGGTTTGGCGATTAGACATGGTGTATCTCCAAGAAACATATATTTTCAGTAGTGCTGTGCTGCTCAGGCCAACTGGGCACACCGGGGTATCATAGTCGAAATGTTCGCTTTGGGAGCCCCCCGGACGTGCTGTTTGCCCTGCAGTCGCGTTCTGTTTGCTGCTTTGTTTGGCTGCAAGCCCCGTTTTAAAAGGCTTTCAGCCAAAAGTAAAGACAATAAAAAAACCTTTAAAACCTGCATAAATTGTATGAAAAAGCGGTTTTCAGAGGCTTTTTACTGTCGTTGCAGGCGCAAAAAGCGCTCTGTCGGGCTTATTTTTTCGCTTTGTTATCGGCTTTGCACGACGAGATTTGGGTCAGTGCTTTTTGTTTCAGGGCATCACTGGCGGTGTTGTCCATCAGGGACTGGATGTCTTTAGCAGGGTACGATTTGATGGCATCGGCGCCGCAAGCGCAGTGAGCCTTCGCTGCTGCTGCACCGATCTGCGAAGTGGCCGCTTCTGTGCACTGAGCCATGTATTTCTCGCGCTCGCCCTTCGGCCAATCGGCGTGGGCAGCCAGTGGCAGCAGCAAAACGATGGGGGCGACTACTGCGAATAAACGTTTCAGATGCATGCTGGGATGCTCCTTGTGGGTCAATGTCTTGTTATCTGAGGGGTAAAGCAGGGTTCTAGTTCAGCACTCTGGCATAAAATTGCCCGATTCGCCCCAAGACAAGGCCTCGGTGCATCGACGACCGTTCATCTGTGCTAGCATGCCTGGCTCGGGCGTTTGCAGGCTCCGGATGACCTTCAATCCCGGTAGCGGCAATTGTGCGAATAACCCTGATTTGAATCCCAGTCACTCTGGTTCGGTTTTCCGGTTGGCCGCAAGGCTCCTGCCGCTGTAAGGCAGGCGTTCGTCATTGAATGGCCTGGATCGGATCTTGTACTGGCTCATCCCAACCCACGTGACCTTTGGTAGGGGTCACCACTAGGAGAGGAGGCGCCATGCCAACTATTACTCTTCCCGACGGCAGTCAACGTTCATTCGATCACCCGGTATCCGTAGCCGAGGTCGCCGCATCCATTGGTGCAGGTCTGGCCAAAGCCACCGTGGCCGGCAAGGTCGATGGCAAGCTGGTCGACGCCAGCGACATCATCAGCAGCGACGCTACGCTGCAAATCATTACGCCAAAGGATGAAGAGGGGCTGGAGATCATTCGCCACTCTTGCGCCCACCTGGTTGGCCATGCGGTCAAGCAGCTGTACCCGACGGCCAAGATGGTGATCGGTCCGGTCATCGACGAAGGCTTCTATTACGATATCGCCTTTGAACGTCCCTTCACTCCGGACGACCTGGCCGCGATCGAGCTGCGCATGCAGCAGCTGATCGAAAAAGATTACGACGTGATCAAGAAAGTCACTCCGCGCGCCGAAGTGATCGAAGTGTTCAAGGCCCGCGGCGAAGACTACAAACTGCGCCTGGTCGAAGACATGCCGAACGAGCAGGCCATGGGCCTGTACTATCACGAAGAATACGTCGACATGTGCCGCGGTCCGCACGTGCCGAACACGCGCTTCCTGAAATCCTTCAAGCTGACCAAGCTGTCCGGCGCCTACTGGCGTGGCGATGCCAAGAACGAGCAATTGCAGCGCGTTTACGGCACGGCGTGGGCAGACAAAAAGCAGCTGGCAGCTTACATCCAGCGCATCGAAGAAGCTGAAAAGCGCGACCACCGCAAGATCGGTAAGCGCCTGGGCCTGTTCCACACCCAGGAAGAGTCGCCGGGTATGGTGTTCTGGCACCCGAACGGCTGGACTCTGTACCAGGTGCTTGAGCAGTACATGCGCAAGGTTCAGCGCGACAACGGCTACCTGGAGATCAAAACTCCGCAGGTCGTTGACCGCAGTCTGTGGGAGAAGTCCGGGCACTGGGCCAACTACGCCGACAACATGTTCACCACGCAGTCGGAAAACCGCGACTACGCCATCAAGCCGATGAACTGCCCTTGCCACGTGCAAGTGTTCAATCAGGGTTTGAAAAGCTACCGCGAATTGCCGATGCGTTTAGCCGAATTCGGTGCTTGCCATCGTAATGAGCCATCGGGTGCACTGCACGGCATCATGCGTGTGCGTGCGTTCACTCAGGATGACGCCCACATCTTCTGCACTGAAGAGCAGATGCAGGCCGAATCCGCTGCCTTCATCAAGCTGACCATGGACGTTTATGCCGACTTCGGCTTTAAAGACGTCGAGATGAAGCTGTCCACTCGTCCGGAAAAACGCGTCGGTTCCGACGAGCTGTGGGATCGCGCCGAAGCGGCCCTGGCTGCAGCCCTTGATAGTGCTGGCCTGCCATATGATCTGCAGCCGGGCGAGGGTGCGTTCTATGGTCCGAAGATCGAGTTCTCGCTGAAAGATTGCCTTGGCCGCGTCTGGCAGTGTGGTACCCTTCAGCTCGATTTTAACCTGCCTGTCCGTCTGGGAGCCGAATACGTCTCTGAAGACAACAGTCGTAAGCACCCGGTTATGCTGCACCGGGCGATCCTTGGCTCCTTCGAACGTTTCGTCGGAATCCTGATCGAGCACTACGAGGGTGCATTCCCCGCGTGGCTGGCTCCGACCCAGGCAGTGATCATGAATATCACTGACAAACAGGCTGATTTCGCCGCAGAGGTTGAAAAAACTCTCAACGAAAGCGGATTTCGTGCCAAGTCTGACTTGAGAAATGAAAAGATCGGCTTTAAAATCCGCGAGCATACTTTGCTCAAGGTTCCTTATCTCTTGGTTATCGGAGATCGGGAAGTCGAGATGCAGACTGTCGCTGTGCGTACTCGTGAAGGTGCTGACCTGGGCTCGATGCCCGTCGCCCAGTTCGCCGAGTTCCTCGCTCAAGCGGTTTCCCGGCGTGGTCGCCCAGATTCGGAGTAATTACTATTAAGCGTGAAATGAGACAAGATAAACGAGCTGCACCGAAGGCCCCGATCAACGAGAATATCTCGGCACGCGAGGTTCGGTTAATTGGGGCTGAAGGTGAACAGCTTGGGATTGTGTCAATTGAAGACGCGCTTCTTAAGGCTGAAGAGGCCAAACTGGATCTGGTGGAAATTTCCGCCGATGCAGTACCCCCTGTTTGCAAACTGATGGACTACGGCAAATCGATCTTCGAAAAGAAGAAGCAGATTGCCGCGGCCAAGAAAAACCAGAAGCAGATTCAGGTTAAAGAAATCAAGTTTCGTCCAGGGACGGAGGAAGGGGATTACCAGGTAAAACTGCGCAACCTGGTACGTTTCCTGAGTGATGGGGACAGGGCCAAGGTATCCTTGCGATTCCGCGGCCGTGAGATGGCCCACCAGGAGCTGGGGATGGAACTTCTCAAGCGAGTTGAAGGTGACTTGCTTGAGTACGGTTCGGTCGAACAGCATCCTAAGATGGAAGGACGCCAACTGATCATGGTCATCGCCCCGAAAAAGAAGAAGTAATCAATAGGGCACGGCAGGCCTTCTGATTATGTTTATCAACTGAATGCGGAGTATCCGAACATGCCAAAAATGAAAACTAAAAGTGGTGCTGCTAAGCGGTTTCTGAAAACTGCTAACGGTATCAAGCACAAGCACGCTTTCAAGAGCCACATCCTGACTAAAATGTCGACCAAGCGTAAGCGTCAGCTGCGCGGTAGCAGCTTGCTGGCACCGTGTGACGTGGCAAAAGTCGAGCGCATGCTGCGCCTTCGTTAATTTAGTCAAGAATAGAGGAAGTAACTCATGGCTCGTGTAAAGCGTGGCGTCATTGCCCGTAAACGTCACAAAAAAATTCTGAAACTTGCTAAAGGCTACTACGGCGCTCGCTCGCGCGTATTCCGTGTTGCCAAGCAAGCGGTAATCAAGGCAGGCCAATACGCCTACCGTGACCGTCGTCAGAAAAAACGTCAGTTCCGCGCTCTGTGGATCGCTCGTATCAACGCTGGTGCACGTATCAACGGTCTGTCCTACAGCCGTTTCATCGCCGGCCTGAAAAAAGCGTCCATCGAGATCGACCGTAAGGTTCTGGCTGATCTGGCAGTGAACGAAAAAGCGGCGTTTGCTGCGATTGTCGAGAAAGCTAAAGCCACCTTGGCTTAAGTACCCCCGACAGTCACCCGGCCTCACCTCTGTGGGGCCAGGTGTTAAACGTCATAAATAGGGGAAGAGCCTTCAAGCTCTTCCCCTATTTTGTATCTGGAGTCTGTACATGGAAAACCTGGACGCGCTGGTCTCTCAAGCTCTAGAGGCTGTGCAAAGCGCTGAAGATATCAATGCCCTGGAGCAAATCCGGGTTCACTACCTTGGCAAAAAGGGCGAATTGACTCAGGTGATGAAGACCTTGGGGAATTTGCCGGCAGAAGAGCGTCCGCAAGTCGGCGCCCTGATCAACGTTGCCAAGGAGCGTGTCACAGAGGTTCTCAATGCACGCAAGGCACTGTTTGAAGAGGCCGATCTGGCCGCCAAACTGTCCGCCGAGTTCATTGACGTGACCCTGCCTGGCCGTGGCCAGACCTCCGGTGGTCTGCATCCGGTCACTCGCACTCTGGAACGTATCGAACAGTTCTTCACCCACATTGGCTACGGCATCGCCGAAGGTCCTGAGGTCGAAGACGACTACCACAACTTCGAAGCGCTCAACATCCCAGGCCATCACCCGGCCCGGTCGATGCATGACACCTTCTATTTCAATGCCAACATGTTGCTGCGCACCCATACCTCGCCGGTACAGGTCCGCACCATGGAATCGAAGCAACCGCCGATACGCATCGTCTGCCCAGGCCGTGTGTACCGCAGCGACTCCGATATCACCCACTCGCCGATGTTCCACCAGGTCGAAGGCCTGCTGGTTGATCGCGATATCAACTTCGCCGACCTAAAAGGGACTATCGAAGAGTTCCTGCGGGTGTTCTTCGAAAAAGAACTGGCCGTTCGTTTCCGTCCTTCGTACTTCCCGTTCACCGAGCCATCCGCCGAAGTCGACATGGAATGCGTGATGTGCAGCGGTAAAGGCTGCCGTGTCTGCAAACAGACTGGCTGGCTGGAAGTCATGGGCTGCGGCATGGTTCACCCGAACGTGTTGCGTATGTCCGGGATCGACCCGGAAGAGTTCTCGGGCTTTGCCTTCGGCATGGGCGTTGAGCGTCTGGCCATGCTGCGTTACGGCGTGAACGACTTGCGTCTGTTCTTCGACAACGACTTGCGGTTCCTCGCGCAATTTCGCTAGTCGTAACGAATTCTTAGGAGAGCAGGATGAAATTCAGTGAACAATGGCTGCGTGGCTGGGTAAGCCCGCAGGTAAGTCGTGACGAGCTGGTTGCTCGTCTGTCGATGGCCGGTCTTGAGGTCGATAGCGTAACGCCGGCCGCCGGCGAATTCACCGGTGTGGTGGTGGGCGAGGTGCTGAGCACCGAACAGCACCCGGACGCCGACAAGCTGCGTGTTTGCCAGGTCAGCAATGGGTCGGAGACCTTCCAGGTCGTTTGCGGTGCGCCTAACGTGCGCCCCGGCCTGAAGATCCCGTTCGCCATGATCGGTGCCGAGCTGCCAGGCGATTTCAAGATCAAGAAAGCCAAGCTGCGTGGCGTTGAGTCCAACGGCATGCTGTGCTCGCAAGCCGAGCTGCAAGTCGGCGAAGGCAACGATGGCCTGATGGAATTGCCGGTCGATGCGCCGGTCGGTCAGGACATTCGTGAATACCTGAGTCTGGACGACGCCAGCATCGAGGTCGACCTGACCCCGAACCGCGGCGACTGCCTGTCCCTGGCCGGTCTGGCCCGTGAAGTCGGCGCGCTGTACGCCACCGAAGTCACCCGGCCGATGGTTGCTGTCGTGCCGGCCGTGCACGACGAAGTGCGTTCGATCGAAGTGCTGGCGCCATCCGCGTGCCCGCGTTACCTGGGTCGTGTGATCCGTAACGTTGACTTGTCCAAGCCCACGCCGCTGTGGATGGTCGAGCGTCTGCGTCGTGGCGACGTGCGCAGCATCGACGCTGCCGTCGATATCACCAACTACGTGATGCTGGAGCTGGGTCAACCGCTGCATGCGTTCGATCTCGCCGAAATCAATGGCGGCATCCGCGTGCGCATGGCTGAAGAAGGCGAGAAGCTGGTACTGCTCGACGGTCAGGAAGTCAGCCTGCGTAGCGATACGCTGGTGATTGCCGACCATACCCGCGCCTTGGCAATCGCCGGCGTCATGGGTGGCGAGCACAGTGGCGTCAACACCGCGACTACTCGCGATGTCTTCCTCGAAAGCGCGTTCTTCGACCAGATTGCTGTAGCCGGCAAGGCCCGTTCCTATGGCCTGCACACCGATGCCTCGCACCGCTACGAGCGTGGCGTGGACTGGCAATTGGCCCGTGAAGCCATGGAGCGCGCGACTGGCCTGCTTCTGGAAATCACTGGCGGCGAAGCTGGCCCGATCATCGAAGCCGTCAGCGAGCAGCACCTGCCGTCGATTGCGCCAGTTACTCTGCGTGCGCAACGCATCACTCAGATGCTGGGTATGGAAATGGATTCGGCCGAAGTCGAGCAACTGCTCAGCGGCTTGGGTCTGAAGATTTCTGCCGATGGGGCAGGGCAGTGGCGCGTCGAAGTGCCAAGCCATCGCTTCGACATCAGCCTGGAAGTCGATCTGATCGAAGAACTGGCTCGTCTGTATGGTTACAACCGTCTGCCGGTTCGCTACCCGCAAGCTCGTCTGGCGCCGCAGGCCAAGGCTGAGGCGCGGAGCGATCTGCCTGAGCTGCGCCGTCTGCTGGTAGCCCGTGGCTATCAGGAAGCGATTACCTACAGCTTCATCGATCCGAAACAGTTCGAGTTGTTTAATCCAGGTGTCGAACCGCTGTTGTTGGCCAACCCGATTTCGAACGACATGGCCGCCATGCGCTCGTCCCTGTGGCCAGGCCTGGTCAAGGCGCTTCAGCACAACCTGAACCGTCAGCAGGATCGGGTTCGTTTGTTCGAAAGCGGCCTGCGTTTCGTCGGTCAGCTGGACGGCCTGAAGCAAGAGCCGATGCTGGCGGGTGTTGTTTGCGGTAGTCGTCTGCCGGAAGGCTGGGCGCAAGGTCGCGATGTGGTGGACTTCTTCGACGTCAAAGCCGACGTGGAAGCGGTGCTGGGCTTCGCCGGTGCACTGGATTCATTCACTTTTGTGCCGGGCAAACACCCTGCGTTGCATCCGGGTCAAACCGCGCGCATCGAACGTGAAGGTCGCTTGGTCGGTTTCGTCGGTGCTATCCACCCTGAATTGTCGAAAACCCTCGGTCTCGACCGTCCAGTCTTCGTATTCGAGCTGGTTTTGGCCGAAGTAGCGTTGGGCAAAATGCCTAAATTCCAGGAGTTATCGCGTTTTCCTGAAGTGCGTCGTGACCTGGCACTGATTGCGTCCAAGGACGTGGCGGCCAGTGCTGTACTGGACGTAATCCGTGAAAATGCAGGCGAATGGCTGACAGACCTCAGGCTATTTGACGTGTATCAGGGTAAAGGCATTGATCCTGATAGAAAAAGCCTTGCAGTCGGCTTGACCTGGCAGCATCCATCGCGCACTCTTAATGACGATGAGGTGAATACCACGACGCAAAACATCCTCACCTCGCTCGAACAAAGGTTGAACGCCACGTTAAGGAAGTGACGTATGGGGGCTCTGACGAAAGCTGAGATGGCGGAACGTCTGTATGAAGAGCTGGGCCTGAATAAACGGGAAGCCAAGGAATTGGTCGAACTGTTTTTTGAAGAAATCAGGCACGCTCTTGAAGACAACGAACAAGTCAAATTGTCCGGTTTCGGCAATTTCGACCTTCGGGACAAACGCCAGCGGCCTGGCCGCAATCCGAAAACGGGTGAAGAAATCCCGATCACGGCTCGCCGTGTGGTCACCTTTCGTCCAGGGCAGAAGTTGAAGGCCCGAGTTGAGGCTTATGCTGGAACCAAGTCATAACGACGAGCTACCCGTCATCCCAGGCAAACGCTACTTCACCATTGGTGAAGTCAGCGAGCTGTGTGCGGTAAAACCACACGTGCTGCGTTACTGGGAGCAGGAGTTTCCTCAACTCAACCCCGTCAAACGCCGCGGAAACCGCCGGTATTATCAGCGTCAAGACGTGCTGATGATCCGGCAGATCCGCGCGCTTCTTTACGACCAGGGGTTCACCATCGGCGGTGCACGCCTACGTTTGTCCGGCGATGAAGCCAAAGATGACACCACTCAATACAAGCAAATGATTCGGCAGATGATCGCTGAATTGGAAGATGTACTGGTTGTGCTCAAGAAATAATTTCCTGCTTTTAAATACTTCCAGTTTTCAAAAGCTTGCGATATATTCTTGAGCGTTCTTCGAGAAGAGGAACGGGTTTCACGCCTAGTCGGGGCGTAGCGCAGTCCGGTAGCGCACTAGCATGGGGTGCTAGGGGTCGAGTGTTCGAATCACTCCGTCCCGACCATATTTATCAGTAACTTAGCCGAACTCTAGCCAGTTCGGCTTTTTTACGCGTAGGGACTTTTGCGGGGGTTCATCCCGTTTTTCTCCTCAAGATGGTCAGAGCCGGTCCTCTCGAATCGGTGGCTGACACTTTGTTTGCCGCGTCGATCAGTTGCCCGAGCTCTGCGGTAGAATAGTGGCTCGTAATGCTGCCGTTCTTGTGCCCAAGTAAAATGTTTCGATCCTCGAGTGTCACGCCTGCTGCACGCAACCTTCTGCCAAAGGTGTGCTTCAAGTCGTGAATCCGAAATGACCTGAACCCCGGATGCGCTGGCGACTGGTTGGTTTTCTCCCACTTGTCCGCCGCGCGCTTCCTGGCTTTCCTCCAGGCCGAATCGTTCATACGGTGCATGGCTGTGGCCCCAAATTGATCTGGCTGTCCGTAGGGGAAGACCAGTTCATTGTGTAGGCCGCGCTGCTTATCGATGACGTTCATGGCGACCTTGTTCAAGTGTAGTGGTCAACTAATTCCGGACACCTCGATAGGTGATTTTGACGCCATCGCCCGTTCGTAAACGGTCGGTGGCAGATATCCCAGTTTCGAGTGCAGCCGTTCGTTGTTGTAAAACCCAACGATGT
>NZ_VOBM01000030.1:0-75969 GCF_008370005.1 Pseudomonas sp. ANT_J28 | reverse complement strand
AGAAGACAGGGATTGATCAATCGAACTATGATTTTTCATGGACTCGCCCTCGCTGTCGTTGGCTGTTTAGACTGCCACCGTGGCGCATTGACGCCTCGGCTTGGGCGAGTCCATCCAATTACAGGTTGCGTTCACCGCTACGGAATTGTCCCCACGCAACGTCAACTCACCCCAGCAGACCGCCCCTAAGCAGGCACATCAATTTTATCCAGCACCGACAAGGGGCTCATCACAGGGGACTCATTGCAGGCTCGACTCAGTTTTTTTCAGGAACACCGCCACGGGACTATCCTCACGCAACGCGTAACACGTATTGAGCAGTTGACCGGTGGCGTTGCTGTAAGCCTCGGTGTCTGCCGCCGTGCGCGGTGCAACCATCGCCCGGGCCATGGGAATGGTCTGAAACGCCGTCGTAGCGATTGACAGCAGTAACTCGGTCAAATGCACGCAGCCACCGATCCCGCCAAACAGCTCTTTGATCCGACGCGAGAACCCTGGCCCGATCCGCTCGCCGAGCAATTTTTCGTAGCCCGGTATTGCACCGCGACACTGGCTGGTGGGCACATCGGGCATGGCGACATGCACCTCATGCACAATGAAGTCATCGTCCAGGGTCAGACGAATCAGCATTCCATGATAGGTCTGCTCCGCCGCCACGATCCGGCCTTCCGCCAGGGTCACTGGATGAGTTTTGCTGTCGCTCAATCGTCCTTCGATGTCCCACAGACCATCCGTACGCAAATAGCCCTGGCACTCAACCTTGCGCCGGTGAATCAACCGGCGGCCCCACTCGTCGACTTCCTCGATCATCATTCAAATCGTCCTCTTGCGACGGCGGCGCCAGACCAGCACGCCCACCAGCAACGCGATGATTGCAAGGACCGGCGGCGCGGCAGCCTTGAGCTTGGGCATGACCACATGCGTCAAGGCATACAACTGCCCTTGGCGCATGTAGTCATAACCCGCGGGCATCGGCAGCACACCGTTGGCGCGGGCGTATTCGGCGTAGTCGGCCTGCATGCGCTGGAAGCGCTCCGGCATCTGCTGCTGCAAGTCGACCACTTCACCGGGGTCGGTGGCGATGTTGTAAAGGTGCCATTGTTCGTTGCCCACCGGTTTCAGGCTTTTCACCAGTTTGTAGTCGCCTTTGAACAGTGCCGCACTACCGGACAGTTCATAACCGATGGCCTGATCCTCGGGATGCACTCGCTCGGCACTGCCTTGCAGCACCGGCACCAGACTGCTACCGATCAACGGTTCGACGGCTTTCCCCTGGTAATGGCCGTCGTGGGGTTTGATACCGGCCACCTCCAGCAGTGTCGGGACAATGTCGGTGACATGGGTAAAGGTTTGGGCAATGTGATTGGCCTGGATGCCGGGCACCCCGGAAACGATCAATGGGGTGCGCAAGCCGCCCTCACCCGCAAAGAATTTGTAGCCGCTCAAGGGCGAGGCCGCGGCGCTGGCCCAACTTGGACCGATACTGGTGAAGGCACCCATGCTGCCCAGGCGATCGAGTTGACGGGTGTAGTTCATCTCCAGCCACACCCGCAGAGCTGGGATGGTGTAAGGGTCGGTGGGCTCACTGCCGTTATCGGATAAAAACACGAACACGGTGTTGTCATACTCGCCGGTGGCTTTAAGGTGGGCGATCAGGCGGCCGATCTCCCGGTCCATGGTCTCGCCCATGCCGGCATAGACCTCCATGCGCCTCGCTTCGTAGCGTTTTTCGTTCTCATCCAATGCATCCCAGTCGGCGGTGCTGGCCATCGTCTGCATACCGACTCCCGCGGGAATCAGCCCCAGTTCAACCGCTCGGTCGCGACGAGCGTTGCGCAATGCGGTCCAGCCTTCGTCATAGCGACCGCGGTAGTTGTCGATGATGTCCTTGGGCGCCTGGATGGGAACGTGATTGGCCTGAAAGCCCAGATACGCGAAGAACGGTTTGCCGTCCTGCCGGTCGGCGGCGATGTAATCCATGGCTTTATCGACGATGAAGGTCGATGAGTAATAGTCCTTTGGCAGGTGCGCCGGCTGTCCGTTCTCGAACCAGGCAGCCTTGTCGTACAGCGGCGCATATGGCCGCTCTTGCCAGTTGTCAGAGCCGCTATCGGCCTGGATGAACGAGCGGTCGAAACCGCGGTTGTTCGGCAAGGTGTCAGGGGTTTTGCCCAAATGCCATTTGCCGGTGATGTAGGTGTGATAGCCGCCGTCCCTGAGCAGGCTGGCCACGGTGATCGCATTGTCGTTGAGCACGCCGCTGTAACCGGGTTTGCCCAGGTGTTCATCGGGCATGGTTTCCGGCATGTTGCCGACGCCGTTGCGGTGGTTATCGACGCCAGTCAGCAGCATCGAACGTGTGGGCGAGCAGGAGGCCGTGACGTGGAAGTCCGAGAAACGCACGCCCTCGCGGGCCAGGGTGTCGATGTTGGGCGTGGCGATTTCGCTGCCGAACGAGCCGACATCGCTATAACCCCAATCGTCGGCAACCAGTACCACGATGTTCGGGTGTTTGGGCGCTGCAAAACTTTGGGTGGCGAAGGCTAGACAACACAGGGCCAGGGCAAGCGGTTTCAACGGGATCATTCACGGTTTCCTTTTGTGGGAGCGGGCTTGCTCGCGAAGAGGTCCTTACATTCAACATTGATGTTGGCTGATATACCGCTTTCGCGAGCAAGCCCGCTCCCACATTTTTTGATCTGTGTGTGGCTCGATTCAGGGTTTCAACAAGGCACCCAACACGCGGCGGAACAGCTTGCCGTACGGCGGACGCAGCAGCCCCATCACATCGAACCGTGGTGGCATGAACACCGAGCGCTCAAGGCTGAAGGCCTTGAAACCATACCCGCCACGGTAACGACCAAACCCCGAGTGACCACAGCCACCAAACGGCAAATCCGTCTGGAACAGGTGCTGCATGACTTCGTTGATACACGCGCCCCCCGAATGGGTACGCTCCAGCACATGCCTGGCTTCAGCGCGGTTGTCACCGAAGTAATACAGCGCCAAGGGCCGCGGATGCGCATTGATGTACTCAAGCGCTTCGCTGAGATGGCGATAGACGCGAATAGGCAGCAACGGGCCGAAGACTTCTTCTTGCATCGCCAGTGTCGAGTCCGGCGGATCAACCAGCAGGGTCGGTGCGATTTTGCGTGAAGCGCTCAAATCCTCGTTGCCCGGATTGACCTCGATCACTCTGACGCACTGTTCGCGGGCGTCTTGCAGACAGGTTTGCATCCGCAGGTATTGCCCGGGTGTCGCCATGGCCGTGTAGTCCGGATTGTTCAGCAGCGTCGGGAACAGGCGCTGCAATTCGACCTGCATGAAGCTCACCAAGCGCTCGAGGTCATCCTCGTGCACAAACACATAGTCCGGCGCGATACAGGCCTGCCCACTGCTGACCCCCTTGCCGCCCCAGATGCGTCTGGCAGCGTTTTCCAGGTCAGCGCCGCGACCGTTGATGGTTGGGGATTTGCCGCCCAGTTCCAGGGTCAACGGCGTCAAATTTTCTGCCGCAGCGCGCATCACCAGACGCCCGACCCGCGGGCTGCCGGTAAATACCAGATGATCGAGTGGCATGGCAGAAAACGCCGCGCCCAGTTCAGCGCCGCCGATGAAGGCAGCCACCTCGCAGTCATCGAACGCCTGCGCCAGCAGCTCAATCAGCACGCCCGCTGTTGCCGGTGACTGGTCAGAAAACAGAATAATCGCCCGGTTACCGGCTGCCAGCGCTTCGGCCAGCGGCCCAAGCGCGATGGCAATCGGAAAATTCCACGGGGAAATAATGCCGATCGTGCCCAATGGCTGAAAATGAATTTCCGCCCTGGCACCCAGCCAGCCGCTGCCCAGTTCGGCTTTGCGCCGCTGCGGTTTCATCCAGCGGCGAACATGGTCACGGGCGTACTTGAGGCCCTGGACCGGCAACAGAACATCGGCCATCAGCGATTGATCATGGCTGCGCCAGGTGAAGTCGCTGGCCAACGCCTCGCACAACCGCTGCTTATTTTTCAGCAACAGAGTGATGACCCGGTTGATGCGCTCGATGCGCAATTCAGCCGACGGTGGCCCTTCGGCCAAGGAGACGGCTTGCTGGCGGGCGAGCACAGCACGAACCCGCTCGGGTGCAGACTCAGCGTTGGCGGATTTATCGCCAGGCGTTTTGAGGTCGTGCAGTGCAGAGTGCATGTTCAAGCTCCTATGGTGCGGGCTCATTGGGGCCTACCAGTTCGAAGTCTGGAGAGAACTTGTCCAGCGAGCCGAGCACGTCATAGACCGCTATTTTGCTGCCATCGATCTTCAGGTCCCCTTTGAAGACCGCCTCGATCGGCGAGACTTTCTCCGCCAGGATGGCGTTCAGCGTCTCGCGTGTCAGGGTCAGGGTGGCATCGGCCTTGTCGGCGTTGTAATCGGCGATATAGGTCAACGCCGAGTTCTCCAGATTGAGCGTGTAACGCGTGCCCGAAGGACCGACATCCGTGAAGTTCCAGTTGAGGACAATGTGTTTGCCCTCGACATCCCGGGCCTTCAGCCGCACACCCAGGTAATCGAAAATATTGTCGATGGTCAGCGCCCGAAGCATGTCGGGGCTGGCGGTGCGCAGCGGTGAAGCGAGTTTTTTACCACCGCTGCGATGCTCCATGGCGGCGGCCAGATAGCTGTTGCGCTCCACCGCCGATTCGGCCTGGTAACCCAACTGCTCCAAGGCATCAGCCGCCAATTCCCGGGCCGCGCTGTTGTTCGGTTCGGCGTACACCAAATGGCTCATGGCTTGTGCCACCCAGCGGTACTGGCCGTTGGCGAAGTCAGTGCGGGCGCGGGCCAACACGGCGTCGGCACCGCCACCGTACTCAACGAATTTCTTGCCGTAATCACCGTCGGACAACGCGTCGAGATTGGCCGGATTGGCGTCATACCAGCCCATGTATTGCTGATATACCGCCTTGGCGTTGCGTTGTACCGAACCGTAAAACCCGTGGGTGAAGGTCTCACTGGTCAGACTCGCCGGGACGTGATTGCGCATGTATTCGCCAATCTCGACCGGTTTGTAGCCCTTGTTGACCAGGCGCAATGACTGGTCGTGCAGCCACTTGTACATGTCCCGTTGTTTGGACAAATAGTTAACCACGCGCTCATGGCCAAAGACCGGCCAACCGTGTTGCCCCACCAGGACGTCGGCGCCTGGGGCGAACTGATGCAGCGCCTCATTGAGGTACTTCGACCAGGCCAGGCCATCACGGATCGTCGCCCCACGCAATGTCAGCAATTGATGCTGGGTCGGCAGTGCCAGCTCACCGGTGTCGAGCACCTTGAACTGCGGGAAGTAGTGGATGAATTCGGCCGGTGCCTCGGTGCCGGGAGCAAGCATGTTGACGATCTCTACACCATCGATGGTCAGCGTCTGCACCGGCTGATTGAGCTCGAGGGTCGGCGGGATCATCGTGATGGTGCCGTTGGACAATGCCTTGGCACCGCCGAGGTCGATCTGGCCCTGGGCGCTGCGCGGCAAGGTCGTACCAAACTGGTACTCGGCGCGGCGGCTCATCGCGTTGCCGGCCATGACGTTCTCTGCGACCGCCGTTTCCGTGAACCCTGCCGGGGCAATGATCTGCACTTTGCCTGACTTCACGTCCTCCTCATCGACGATGCCGCGAATGCCCGCAAAGTGATCGACGTGACTGTGGTTGTAGAACACCGCCACCACCGGCTTGCGCGGCCGATGCTGGTAATACAGCTCAAGCGAGGCATGCGCCACTTCCGTGGCCAGGTTGCAGTCAATGATGATCAGGCCGGTGTTGCCTTCAATGATGGTCATGTTGGTCAGATCAAGACCGCGCACCTGATAAAAACCTTCGGTGACCTTGAACAACCCGCTGGACATGCTTTTGCGGGCTTGCTGCCACAGGCTCGGATTGACCGTCGCCGGTGCATCGGCGCTGCCGAGAAACTCATAGCCTTTGAGGCTGTACACCACGTGACCGTCGGCGGCGGTGGTTTCGGCGTCAGGCAGGCTGGCGATAAAGCCGCGCTGGATGTCGGCTTCCACCGCCTGATCCACCGGCGGCATGCTATGCGCGGTGGCCGCGTTGACCGCAATGGTCGCCGCCGTCGCCGCTTTCTGCCCCCCCTGGCCGGCGCTGTTGTCCACCACAGACCCAGACACGCCGGCTTGACCGCGTGACCAGTGCAAAGCCCCGGCAATACTGGCAGCCAGCACCGACACCGTCAGCACGACACGGAAAGTTTTCATCGCAGGGTCTCTCTCATTGTTATTTGGATTGCCATTGCGATGGTGCAATCAAGCACTGGTGACTTGCCGGTCTTCTCGATCAATTCATCAGTCTTCACAGGGATTGCAGTGTCTTGAGTTTCTACTGCATCCCTCCCCCCTGCGGACAACCGCTTTCGTTGCAATGACCTGCGACAGCACCGCGTGCGTTCCTACTATCGGCCCATCAACGACGCCAACAGAGCGCTAACAATAAGGGGAGTTGTCATGAGTGAAGATGTCTTGCTGTACGAAATCGTCGGCCCGGTGGCGCGCCTGACGCTCAATCGGCCAAGGGCCATGAACGCGCTGAACCTGGCGACACTCGCCGAGCTCGAACGCTGCCTCAACGACATTGCACTGAACGATGAATTGCGAGCGGTGATCCTCACCGGCAACGGCCCGGCCTTCTGCGCCGGTGCCGACCTGAAGGAAGTGTTGGCTGGCGCCAGCCTCCCGGCAGGCGAGGCCGACTTTCTCGACCGTGCCAATCACGTCTTCGGTCAGTTGCGCAACTTTCCCAAACCGGTGATCGCCGCGCTCAACGGCGTGACCATGGCCGGCGGCCTGGAACTGGCCATGTGCGCCGACATCGTGGTGGCGGCGCAAACCGCGACCCTCGCCGACGCTCACGCCAACTTCGGCGTCTACCCCGGCGCGGGTGGCGCGGCGGTGCTGCCACGGCTGATCCCGCTGAACATGGCGATGTACCTGCTGATGACCGGCAAATCCCTCTCGTCCACCGAAATGAAAGTCTACGGCCTGGTGTGTGAAGTCCACGCCGACGCCGAACTCGCCGATGCCGCCCTGGCGCTGGCCAATCAGATCGCGAAAAAGAGCCCGATCGCCCTGCGCCGCATGAAAGAAGTGGCCCGCGCCTCCGCCGACAAGTCCCGCGACGACGCCTTGCAGCACGAGCAAGTGATGTTGCGCCAGCACCTGCGCACCGCCGATTTCCAGGAAGGACTGCAGGCCTTTGGCGAAAAACGCGCACCGAACTTCAAGGGCCGCTAGGCCGCCACGTCCCCGCCATCTCAGGAACAGACAATGAACGATATCTACGTAGTGGGCGTCGGCATGACGCCGTTTGGTCGCTTGCTGGACCGCAGCGTCTACGACATGGTCGACGAAGCCGTGGGCCTGGCATTGAAAGATGCCGGCGCCACCACCGCTGACGTCGGCTCGGTGTACTACAGCACCATGACCAATGGCATGTTGCAGGGTCAGACCGGTATTCCCGGTCCGATCGCCATGCGTCGCATCGGCATCGAAGGCGTGCCGGTGTTTTCGGTAGAGAACGCCTGCGCGTCCGGTTCCTCGGCGTTCAACCTCGCCACGCTGGCACTGCGCGCCGGTCAGTGCGACATCGCCCTGGCGGTCGGCGCCGAGAAGATGAATATCCCGGACAAAGCCAAGATGTTCGCCGTGTTCGACGGCGGCTGGGACGTCTCCACCGTCGAGCAGAACAAACGCACCCTGCTGGCCATGGGCGAAGGCATCGTGCCGCCGCCGGGCACCGTGTCCGAACGCCCTTACAGCGTGTTCATGGATGTGTATGCCTCTATTGCGCGCAATTACATGCTGCGTTACGGCACCACGCAACGGCAGATCGCCGCAGTGGCCGCAAAGAACCACCAGCACTCGGTACACAACCCGCTTTCGCAATTCCAGCAAGCCTTCAGCATCGACGAAGTGCTGGCCTCGCCAGCGATCTGCTACCCGCTCACCACCCTGATGTGCTCGCCGATCAGCGACGGTGCCGCGGCCGTTTTGCTGTGCAACGCCGAAGGCCTCAAGCGCTTGAAGAACGACGGTGATCGCGCCGTGCGCGTGCTCGCCAGCGTGGTGTAAACCGGCAGTAACCGTGGTCTCGATGAACCGGAAAAAATCATTGCCCACCTGGCGGCGAAAAAAGCCTACGCCCAGGCCGGCATCAACCCTTCCGACGTCAACGTCGCGGAAGTCCATGACGCCTCGGCCATCGGTGAAATCCTCAATGCCGAATCGCTGATGCTGGTGCCCTTCGGTGAAGGTGGCCCGGCGGCCGAACGCGGTGACTTCACCGTCGGCGGCCGCATGCCGATCAACCCGTCCGGCGGCCTCGAATCCAAGGGCCACCCGATCGGCGCCACCGGTCTGGGCCAAATCCATGAACTGGTCACGCAACTGCGCGGCGAAGCCGGCAAGCGCCAGGTCGAAGGCGCGCGCATTGCCATTCAGGAAAACGGTGGTGGCCTGTTCGGCATCGAAGAAGCCGTGGTCGCCGTCAACATTCTCGCCAACAAAAATATTTAAGGAGAACCCCATGGGACACGTTATGCGCACCCCGGAACAACTCGAAGCCGTCGAGAGTTTCCGTCGCTTCCTGGCCGACAAGATCGACCCGGTGTTCAACAAGGAATACCGCGACAAGTTCATGCCCAAAGAGAAAATGGCCGAGATGATGCGCCAGCTCGTAGAGTTCGGCATGGTCTCGGGCGCGGTCAGTGAAGCCAATGGCGGTTTGGGCCTGGACTGGCCGACCATGACCATGTTGTTCGAAGAAGTCGCCGCCTGTTCGGTGGACCTGTCGACGCCGGTGGTCATCAACTCCTTCGGCGCACAGATGCTGGAGAAACTCGCCCCGGATCATCTGCGCGAGCGTTACCTGCCGGGCCTGATCAGCGGCGATTCGTTCGTCAGCGTCGCCATCTCGGAGCCGGACGTCGGCTCCAACGTACTGGAAATCAAGACCCGCGCCCGTCGCGACGGTGATGACTTCATCATCACAGGTGAGAAGACCTGGATCAGCAACGGTTCCTACTCCGACTTCTTGATCTGCACCTGCCGTACCGGCGATGACCCGCGCAAAGGATTGACTCACTTCCTGCTGGACCGCAAAGAGCATCCGTACGAAGTCCAGAACATCCACAAGATGGCCTGGAACAGCCAGTCCACCGCGCAGATTTTCCTCAACGACGTGCGTGTTCCGGCCAGCAACATCATCGGTAACGAAGGCGAAGCGTTGAAAAACACCCTGTCGTTCTTCGAGCGCTCGCGGGTGTTTGTCGCCGCTCAAGGCCTGGGCATCGGCCGTCGCGCGCTGGAAGAAGCCGTGCGTTACGCCAAGGAGCGCAAGCAGCACGGCAAGTTGATCGCCGGCCACCAGTTGATCTCCGCCATGCTCGCGGAAATGGCCACCAACGTGGATGCCGCGCGCCTGCTGACCTACCGCGCCGCCGAGATGATCGGTGCCGGCGTCCCGGCGGAAATGGAAGCGGCCATGGCCAAATACTTTGCCTGCGAAGCCGCGGTGACCATCGCGCGTCAGGCCGTGCAGATCCACGGCGGCGCGGGTGTGACCACCGACTTCCTGGTCGAGAAACTCGCCCGTGAAGCGATCATCGTGCCGATTCCGGAAGGCACCACGCAGATCCAGCAAATGATCATTGGCCGCGCCCTGACTGGGGTCAACGCGTTCTGATCAACCGTCAGTTCCACACCTAACAATAACAACCCGGCTCCTGCGAGCCGGGCAGCGAACAAGGACACACTCATGCGTATTCAAGACAAAATCATCGTAATCACCGGCGGCGCCTCGGGCCTGGGCCTGGCTACCGCGCATTACATGGCGGGCGAGAAAGCCGCCCGCGTGGCGATTTTCGACCTGAACATCGAAGCCGGGGAAAAAGCCGTCGCCGAGATCGGCGCCGACCGCGCGATGTTCGTGCAGACCGACGTCAGCGATGAAGCCTCGGTGCAGAACGCAGTCGATACCGTCATCGCCAGATTCGGCGCGATTCATGTTTGCATCAACGGCGCGGCCGTGCCGACCGGTTTCAAAGTGTTGGGCAAGGAAGGTAAGGCGGCGCCGCTGTCGCGTTTCGCTCAAGCCACGGCGATCAACCTCAATGGCGTGTTCAACGTCATGTCCAAGTGCGCCGAGCACATGGCCAACAACGAAGCCGAAGCCGGCGAAGAGCGCGGTGTGGTGATCAACGTGTCGTCCGGTGCCGCGTATGAAGGGCAAGTGGGTCAGTGTGCTTATGCGGCTACCAAGGCTGGCGTGATCGGCATGAACATGCCGGCCGCACGTGAACTGGGTGCGATTGGGGTTCGGGTCAACGCCATCGCGCCTGGTCTGTTCCTGACTACCATGGTGGCCGGCCTCGACGAGAAAATCCTCAGTTCCCTGAAAGAACAGATGGAGGCCCCGAAACGTCTGGGCGACATGCGCGAGTTCGCCCATTGCTGTGCCTTCCTGATCGAGAACGCCTACGTCAACGGCGAGACCATCCGCCTCGACGCCGCCTCGCGCATGCGTGCCCGGTAAACGCCTCGATCTATTGCGCCAGCCATACAGGGTCAACACTCCATGAAAATGAATTTCAGCCGAATCATGCGCATGCTCGCGCTGCGTCATCGCGACCAAGAGGCGATCGTCAACGTCGAGCGCAATCGGCGCTTCACCTATGAGCAATACCATCTGCTGACCAACCGCGTGGCCGATGTTCTGCGCAGCGTGCTGCAGGTTCGCGCAGGCGAACGCTTCATGCTGATCCTGGAAAACGACAACCTCAGCCTGATGATGTTTCCCAGTACCTTCAAGCAGGAAGGCACCGTGGTCATGACCAACCTGCGCGACCCGCTCGATGAGCACGCGCGGCAGATCGATCTGGTCAAACCGCGCGTGGTGTTCCTGGAAACCCGCCTGCTGGACAGCTACTACGGCATGCTGCGCAGCCGCGGTTGCGAGATCGTCGTGATGGACCCGCCCACCGCCGAACAATCTACCCTCCCCGGCGTGCACAGTTTCTGGCCAATGGTGGAAGCCGCCTCCGACCTCGACAACGACGTCGCCCTCGATACCGACCAGCACATCTGCATGTTGCGATTCACCGGCGGCACCACCGGCAAGGGCAAGTGCGCGATGTACTCCATCGATAACTGGATGGCCTGCCGTGACGCGGCGTTCATCAACACCGATCTGGGATTGTCCAGCGCGACACGGCTGCTGCACGTGTCGCCGCTGTCCCACGGCACGCTAATGCTGTTCTTTCCCACGGTTTACGGCGGTGGCACCAACATCACGCTGAACCAGTTGGACATGGAATGCTGGCGGCAGATTGTCGAAGGTGAGCGCGTTAGCCATTCGTTCCTGGTGCCCACCGTGCTGTACCGCTTGCTGGAGTTGCAACGGGCCGACCCGAAAGACTTTTCGTCCCTGACCACACTGATCTACGGCGCGGCACCGATGAGTCCGGACAAGCTCGGCGAACTGGTGGCCTGTTTCGGGCAGATTTTTGTCCAGGGTTACGCCGCTACCGAGTCGCCAATGATCATCGCATCGCTCGACAAGGCCGCGCACCAGCCCGGTGATGCCGCTGCGCTGCAACACTTGTCGTCGGCGGGCCGCCCGACCCCAGGCGTCGAAGTGTTTATTGCCGACCTCGATGGCAACCCGCTGCCGGTTGGCGAAACCGGCGAAATCCGCATTCGCTGCAAAGCGATCATCAAGGGCTACTACGAAAACCCGGAAGCGACGGCGGCGGAGTTCGACGATGGCGCATGGAAGTCCGGCGACCTGGGTTACATCGATGGCGACGGTTACCTGTACATCGTTGATCGGCTCAAGGACATGATCATCAGCGGCGGTTTCAACGTCTATGCGGTGGAAGTCGAGGCCGCGCTGGCAGCGCACCCATCGGTGCTGATGGCGGCGGTGGTCGGTATTCCGCATCCGGAATGGGGCGAAGCGGTGCATGCCGAAGTGATCCTGCGTCAGGGGGAAGCGGTCACTTCTGAAGAATTGATCGCACAGACCCGTACTCGACTGGGCGGCTACAAGGCGCCGAAATCGCTGGTGTTTGTCGATGAACTTCCCACCTCAGTGGTCGGCAAAGTACTGCGCCGACAAGTACGGGAAAAGTACTGGCAGGGTTCGTTGCGCAAGATCAGTTGAGGTGGGAACAGCGCCTGCTTACGAGGTTTTAAGGTTCAGGCAGGCGCTGACCTTATCTGGGTGAGATGTCACTAACTATCTGAATAACCGCCAAGGCTGTAACGCTCATGAAACAACGGCTTACAGTCGAGTAACTAATTACTGGATATTTCACAATTCGTACCTACGCTCTTCGCGGGGGATCCAATTTTTTCGTGGGCGGTTGGGGGCTCGTCTCAAAGTACTAACGCTAGTGCACAGGAGCTCAACATGAACCGGAAAAAGTTATCCTCGGTGTTCGCTGTATCAGTGCTGTTGTCTGCAATGGTTCTCCCCGGCATCACTCAGGCTGCCGACAAAACAGCCCCCAACATTGTGGTGATCATGGGCGACGATATTGGCTGGTCCAACATCGGTGTCTACAACCAGGGCATGATGGCCGGTCGAACCCCCAACCTCGACCAGCTCGCCGCTGAAGGTATGCGCTTTACCGACTATTACGCCGAGGCCAGTTGCACTGCCGGGCGGGCCAACTTCATTACTGGCGAACTGCCGATCCGTACCGGGATGACGACTGTCGGGCAGGCCGGTTCTCCCATTGGTATTCCCGTCGAAGCGGTCACCATCGCAACCACACTCAAGTCCATGGGCTACGCCACCGGTCAGTTCGGCAAGAATCACTTGGGCGACCTCAACGAATTCCTACCCACCGTCCACGGTTTCGACGAGTTCTTCGGTTACCTCTACCACCTGGACGCCATGGAAGATCCGGCGCATCCCAACTATCCGCAGGAACTGCTCGCCACCGTGGGGCCGCGCAACATGGTTCACAGTTGGGCCGCGGCGACTGACGATACGACGGTGATGCCACGTTGGGGCAAGGTCGGCAAACAGAAGATCGAAGACGCCGGCACGCTGTATCCGGAACGGATGAAAACCATCGACGAAGAGATTCGTGACAAGGCATTCGCCTTTGTGGACAAGGCCAAGCAGGACAATAAACCGTTCTTCCTCTGGCTCAACCCCACCCGCATGCACATCGTCACGCACCTCTCCGACAAATATGAGGCCATGCGCAATGCGCAAAATGGCTGGTCAGAACAGGAAGCAGGCATGGCACAGCTCGACGATATCGTCGGCGACGTGATGGCCAAGCTGAAAAAAGACGGCATGGATGACAACACCATCGTGATTTTCACCACCGACAACGGCGCGGAAAACTTCACCTGGCCGGATGGCGGCACCACCCCGTTTGCCATGGGCAAGGGCACAGTGATGGAGGGTGGTTTCCGGGTACCGGCGATCATTCGCTGGCCGGGCACAGTACCGGTCAATACGGTGGCAAACGGCATCATGTCCGGTATGGACTGGTTCCCGACCCTGGTCGCGGCAGCTGGCAATCCGAACATCACTGCCGAACTGCTCAAGGGCAAACAATTGGGCGATACCACGTACAAGGTGCACCTGGACGGCTACGACCGGACGCCGATGATCACCGGCAAAGGTCCGTCGAACCGGCATGAAATCTTCTACTTTGGCGAGAGTGCGCTCGGTGCGGTACGGATCGATGACTACAAGTACCGCTTCATTGAACAACCAGGTGGCTGGATGGGCGCCAAATTGGCGGTCGATGTACCGATCCTGACCAACCTTCGACTCGACCCGTTCGAACGAATGGGCTGGCCGGAAAACCAGTCAGCGCAAGGGTCCCAGCAATACTTCGACTGGTTCAAGTTTCAGTTCTGGCGGTTCGTGTTCGTCCAGCAGCAGGTCGCCAAGCTGGCTGAAACCGCGATTGAATTGCCGCCGATGCAAAAAGGCGCGAGCTTCAACCTCGATTCCGTCAAAGCAAAGATCGCAGCCGCTCGGGCGGAAATGGCCAAGTAAGCAGTCGAGTCAACGGGTGGCCAACGCTGGCCACCCGCGTTCGGGAAGGACATTTGCTGAGGTAACCCAATGCAGATAAAAACATCCGCCCTGCCCGCCTTCACCTTGCTTGCGTTGTGCTGTCAGCAAGCGTGTGCCGGCGGTCTCATGCTCTACGAAATCGGCACTGACAACGCCGGCCTGGCCAACGCCGGTGCTGCGGCCCGCGCTCAAGGCCCCTCGACCATCGCCAGCAACCCGGCGGGCATGAGTTACCTGCCAGGCACGCAAATCACCGGCGGCTTGCAAGTGCTCTACGGCAACCTCAAGTTCAATCGCGACGACGACACCAACGTCCCGGGTAGCGGCAGTGGCAACGCCCTCGACCCCATTCCCGGCGGTAGTTTCTTCATCAGCCATCAACTCGATGACCACTGGAGCGTTGGCTTCGGCCAGTATGCTGACTTCGGGTTGGCGGAGAATTACGACAACGATTGGTCCGGGCGCTATTTCGCGCAAAACGCCAGCCTCGGCGGTTTATCTCTTGTACCCAGCGTGGCTTACCGCTTTAACGAACAATGGTCGGTCGGCGTCGGCGTGAAAGCCATGTACGGCATGCTGCAATCCGACACCGCGATTGACCGCTCGCCGTTCGGCCTTACCGACCGCAGCGACGGCCAGTTCAAGTACAAAGACAAGGATTGGGGTTTTGGCGCGAATGTGGGGGTGATCTACGCTCCGCAAGCCGGCACGCGCATTGGCCTGGCTTACACCAGCAAGGTCGATCTGCAGTTTGAGGACGGGCTAGACGTCAAAGGTAATGGCCCGGCGCTGGATCGATTGAACGGCCTCAACACCCAACTCGACGTGACTGTGCCTCAAACCGTCACCCTGAGCCTGTTCCAGCAACTCGACCGGCAGTGGGCCTTGCTCGCCTCGGTCAATTGGCAGGACTGGTCAGAGTTCGGCGAGGTCGGGGTCCAGGTCGACACCACAGCGGTCGATGCCCGATCGACCACCATTGATGCCAACTACAAAGACACCTGGCAACTGGCGCTCGGCGCGCAATACCAGGCCACGCCACAATGGTTGTGGAACTTCGGAGTGGCTTACGACAGCAGCGCCGTCTCGGACAGTGATCGCACTGTAACTGTGCCAATGGCCGAATCCTGGCGCATTGCGACAGGAGCCACCTATGCTCTGAACAAGGACACCGACGTCAACGTCAGTTGGGCGATGGTCTGGCTCGGTGATATGCCGGTCGACCAGACCAAATCAACGTCCGGCAATCGAATTTCAGGTCAGTTCGACAATGCCTGGATTCAAGCCGTGACCGGAAACATGACCTGGCGATTCTGATGCCCTGCTACTGAAAAAAACGACTTAATCCATGGAGCAAACACCACTATGAACTTGTCCCGAAAACTGTTTATTGGCGCTGCGCTGGCCAGCCTGCTGCTCGGCGGTTGCACCTCGAAAGTCACCGAGCGTGAGCAGTATTCCGGCTTCCTGTCCAACTACAACAACTTGCAGCAAGTCACCACCACCAGCGGCGAAACAGCCATGCGCTGGGTGAGCCCGTCCTGGAATCCAGATGCCTATAACACCGTGGTTTTCAATAAGCTGGAGCTCTACCCGGCGCCCAAGCCCACTGAGCGGGTTAACCAGCAAACCCTGGACGAGTTGCAGAACTACATGACCAGTAAGGCCAAAGGTGTGCTGGGTCAGAAATATCGGGTGGTATCGAGCGAAAAATCAGCGCCGAAGGGTTCAAAAACCTTGATCATGCGCGCGGCGATCACCGGGGTGAGTGCCGAAAACGAAGGCATGAAGTGGTATGAAGTGGTGCCGGTTGCCGCCGTCGTGGGGGGTGTTTCCGCTGCCAGTGGCCATCGCGATCAGGACACCACACTGTTTATCGAGGCCGAGTTTATCGACGCCAGCAACAACCAGACCGTGGCCAAAGTGGTGCGCAAAGTCTTTGGCAGCACCCTGTCAAACGCCAGCCAGAAGATCACCACCAAGGATTTCAAAGTGGCGATCGACAAACTGACCAGTGACCTACAAGCATTCATCAAGTAGCCCCCCCGCAGGAGCTGCCGCAGGCTGCGATCTTTTGATCTTGATTTTGTCGGTGTAACAACCGCCGCCAAGATCGCAGGCTTCGCCAGCTCCTACACCGATCGTGTTCATCCCAACCGCTATTTTTTCATCCCTACCCGTCGCCGCATTTCGGCGGTGATCGACTGCCGGGTTTTCTTCAGGTCCTTCCAAGGCTCATCACCAACTTCGGCCAGACGTTCATGCACAGTGTGCATGTTCCACTGATTACCACCCTTGAGCTCGCCCACCTCTTCGCGAAAGATCGGCACTGACACCGGCAGCCCTTCGCGGGTGCGCACGGCGTAGGCGCAGATGGTCGTGGCGCCAAGGCCGTTGCGCAGGTAATCGATGAAGATCCGCCCGACCCGGTTCTTCGGTCCTGATACGGCGGAAAAACGCTCCGGCAGCAACTTGGCCATGTGACTGACAATCGCGTGGCTGAAGTCTTTCACCTCATCCCAACCCAGCTTGCGAGTCAGTGGCACCACCAGGTGAATCCCTTTGCCGCCGCTGGTCTTGAGGAACGCCTTGAGCCCCAGTTCATCGAGTACCGAGAGGGTCAGCTGAGTCGCCTCGACCATGCTTTTCCAGGGCAGCGCCGGGTCCGGGTCGAGGTCGAGGACGAAGCGGTCGGGTTTGTCGAGGTTGTCCGAGGTAGCGTTCCAGGTGTGCAACTCGACGGTGCTCATCTGCACGGCGCCTATCAGGGCTTCGGCGTTGTTGATGATCATCACCGGTTGGCCGGTGAGTGCCTTGTCCAGGGTGGTGATCCCCGGAATGGCCAGGCGCTCGGCGTTTTTCTGGAAAAACAGTTCGCCGGCAATGCCCTCCGGCGCGCGTACCAGCGCCACGGGCCGGTCCTTGAGCTCAGGCAAAATCCATTCGGCGACGCTCGCGTAATACTCCGCCAGTTGCACTTTGGTGGTTCCGCTACTGGCGTCGATCACCCGGTCCGGGTGAGTGATGCGGATCTTGCCTTCGCCCAGGCCGATTTGTGAGGGCGCGGGCGCCGCTTTCTTTTTGGCAGGGGTGGAAGGTTTTTCGACAGTGGTTTTTTTCGCGGCTGAAGTCTTCACGGCTTTCGGACGCTCCCCGGTAATGTCTTCGGCAGGTTTGTCGTCACGCAGGCCATGGAACACCGCATGACGGACTGAACCTTCCTTGGTCATTTCGGCATAAGCGACCTCAGCCAGCAGCGTGGGCTTGAGCCAGTGCACACCCTTGGCATCAAAACCGCTCGGCGGATTGACCACCGAAATCTTTTTGGTTTGCAGCGGTTTCAGTTGCTCATAGATGCGCTTGAGCGTCGTCTCGTTGAACCCGGTGCCGACTTTGCCCGCGTAACGCAACTCACTGCTGTCGCGGTCATGCAACCCCAGCAGCAGCGCGCCGAAGGCATTGCGCGAGCCTTTCGGGTCGGTGAAGCCGACGACCACAAATTCCTGTCGATGCTTGCACTTGAGCTTGATCCAGTCGCTGCTGCGCCGCGACACGTAAGGCGAGCCCAGACGCTTGCCGATCAGCCCTTCCATCTGCATTTGGCAGGCGCTGTTGAGCAAGGCTTCCGGTTCTTCATTAAAAGCATTGGAGAAGCGCAGCAGCGGGTCTTTATTGGGGTTGAGCACGGTCGACAGCGCAACCCTTCGCTCCTGAACAGGCACTTCGCGCAGGTCCACGCCGTTGAGGTAAGGCATGTCGAACAGGTAGTAAACGATGTTGCCGCTGCGGCCCGAGTCGAAGGCGTTTTGCAAGGCCTGAAAGTCCGGCACACCCTGCTCATCGGCGACCACCATTTCACCGTCGAGCCAGGCCGATTCGAGGCCTAGCGCCGCCAATGCCTCGGCTTGTCTGGGCAGTTTATGGGTCCAGTCGTGGCCGTTGCGAGTGAACAGTTTGACCTCGTCGTGGTCGATGCGCGCCATGATCCGATAGCCATCGAACTTGATCTCATAGCTCCACTCGCCGCCCGGGGCTTTTTCGACCAGCGTCGCCAGTTCCGGTTTGAGCAGCTCCGGCAATTTGGCTTTGCGGGCGCCCGTCAATGGCGCCGACTTTTCCTTGCGCGCCGGGGCGGCGGGTTTTTTGACGGGTTTGGGTTTGGCAGCCGTCTTCGGCTTTTTGGCAACGATGGTCCGGTCACTGAGCACGCTGTCGGGCTCGGCGGCGACCACGTCGTAATCGCTTTCGGGTTTGGCCGCACCGTCCTGATGCTTGATCAGAAACCATTGCTCCTGCTTGCCCGGCATGTGTGTGCGCACCAGGTTCCACAGGCCACCGAGCTTCTCGCCTTTCAGCTCGAATTTGAGCTTGCCCTTGGCGTACGCCTTGGTCGGATCGTCCTGAGGAATCCACACCCCGCGATCCCAGACAATCACGTCGCCGGCGCCGTAATGCCCTTCGGGAATGCTGCCCTCGAAGGTTGCGTAATCAATCGGATGGTCCTCGACGTGAACCGCCAGGCGCTTGACCTTGGGGTCCAGTGACGGGCCTTTGGGCACTGCCCAGCTTTTCAGTGCGCCATCGAGCTCCAGGCGAAAATCGTAATGCAGGTGCGAGGCGTCGTGCTTCTGGATGCAGAACTGCAAGGCATGGTCTTTCGCGGTTTTTTTGCCCGAACGTTTGCCGGCGGCCGGTTCAGAGGTCGCCGAGAAATCGCGCATGCGGTTGTAATCGTCCAGGCTCCTGGTCATGGCGCACCTGCTGACGAGGTCACGGCTCCCCCGATGCCCGGGCCGATCCGCGTGACGATCAAGGCGACGACGGCAATTCGTTCCACCCGCTGATAGCCAGGGGTCAATAGTTCTTCACCGAACACGTCAGGGTCGAGTTCGCGGTAAGTCCAGCCGAACATCGGCGATTCCAGATACGGAGTCACCGCATTCAGAAACGGGTCGAGACCATCGATCATCGCCACCCCGGTGTACAGCACCAGGGAGCCACCGGGGGCCAAGCGATACAGGGCTTGCTCGACAATGCGCAACGATAATTGCGCGCCCAGCGCCCCGCCGCCATGCCGGTAAGCACGCTCGGCAGGGTCGGCCATGTAGGGCGGATTGGCGACGATCAAATCGAAGTGGCCGTCGACGTCCTGCAGCACGTCGCTGGCCTCGATGCTGACGTTAGCCACCTCGGCAAGCGCGACGTTGACCGCCGTCATGCGCAACGCCAACGGGTTGATGTCCACGCCCAGCACCTCGGCTTCACGGCGCGCGCGGGCAATCACAATCGCCCCCACACCAGCGCCGCAACCAATGTCCACGGCGCGCCTGATTGGCGCGAAGCTCTGTTGCAGATGGGTATGAATCAGTTGTGCAAAACGATAAGTGTCGGGACCGAAGAACACCGCGTCAGCGGCATCAGTGGGGTAACCCGAATGCACGAACAACAGGTCATCGAGGCTTGACCAGCGCACATGACTTTTCAGTCGACCATTGCATTCATCGAGGACGCCTGCCTGTTGCAACTGCCGCTGCTCATCCACCGACAACAGACCGGGCTCAAACGGCCGAGACCAACCAAATACTTCGCGCAGAGTCCGGGCGCTCTGCCCGAAGGCGCGATCATTAACCCGCTGATGGGTCAGTGGCGTTGGCGTGATGAAACGGTAACCGTCGGCCTGCAAGCGGCGCCCCAGTTGCAACAAGGCCCGATCGGCGGCGCTAAGGTGTTCTTCCTGATTCATGAAGGGCTCCCTATCGAAAACCGGATTTGAGTTCGATGAACCGTCGCGTGGCCATCAGGCCAGCGGGGTGGGCGTGCCGATGCGCAGACAACCACGGAATCAAGACTTGCATTTGCTCGTCGGCGGCAAGCCCTTTAAGTGTAGCGTGCAGGCTTTGGACATCCGGGTCATTGACGGGCACTGGCTGTTCGGTCGCGGCACTGCTGCCGCGTCGAACCGCTGCCGGCGCTCGCGCAGGACGCCAGTCCCCGGCAATCCAGTCGTGCAGCAGCTGTTTTTCGTAGGGGCTGAACACCCCGAACATGGCCGCGCCGTCGCCATCGATCAATTGCCAGAAACGGCTGGCTTGCGGGTCCTGGTGGCGCTTGATCCAGCCCTTGTTTTCCATGGCGATGAGGAAGCCTGGCAACTGCTCCGGCGTCGACAACCATTGATTGACGGTCTTGCCTTCAAACCGGCAGTAGTCGGAATGCATGTGCTGACCAAACGGGCGCTTGCGTTCAAGCATGTTGAGCAACTCGCCGTACAGGTCGAACGACTCGATGATCGCGCGACTGCCCTGCCCCAGATCGTTGAGCCGATAACCCAGCGCAACCCTGCGCAGAAAGTCTTCACGGTCGGCTTCCACCGGCAACAATTGCAGCACCGACTGCACGGCCTTTTGCGCGTGGCCGGTGCTGGCATTGTCGATGGTCACGTGCAGGGTGAAGTAATACGGATCGATGCCCAGTTCGCTGAGTTCATAGGCGCTGATCAGCAAATGCAGCGGCAGTTGTTCATAACCGAGGTTGTAGCCGATCACTTCCGGCAAAAAATCGTCGCTGCAATAACCCAGCGCCAATTGCACCGCGCCTTGCAAGTAACGCTGGTCCGGGATGAACGCGTTGTCCAGCAAGCCATGTTCGGCGAGCAGTTTGCGGTAGATCACCACATGATTTTGCGCCGGGTTACCGTCGCCCAGCTCTTGCAGATAGGTGCAAATCAGGCCTTCGAAACGCGGGTCATGCCAGTGCCGCAGCAGGCCATACAGCCATGCGCCGTCCACCAGTTTGGTCGGGGCAACGGCTTGCAGGAAAAACAATGCGTGTGCCTTGTTGGTGAAGAACTGACGCGGCCCGCCGTCCTTGCGCTGTTGCAGGTAATCGGCGTATTGACGAGCCACTTCGGCGCAGTGATGTTCGACAAAGGTTGGCAGTGCCGACAGGTCGTGCGGCATGTCCTCGGGCAGGTCCTTTGCGTGCGCAAGTTGCGCCTCGAGGAAAGTTTTGCCGAGTGCGCGCTGGTGTTCGATATCGTTGCTCAGCAATAACTGTTCGTAGATAGGTTTTATGCTGCCGGCGGTCAGGATCGCGCGTTCGTGGGCCGGCGGGGATTCAAGTCGTGTCAGGGCAGTCATGGGGTCGTCTCTCGGTCTGAGGCCAATGGCAGGACGCTGAATCAGCACGTCTCTACATCAGCAGAGCGACACCCCCGGAAAATAATTCAATCGGCGTTGAAATTGCTCGGACAGACGGGCAGCGCCGCAGCACCCGGCGCCAAATCAAGTGAATATACTCAGCGGGTGTGGACTCATCCTTCGGAGAGCAATCATGCGAACGGTTCATGTCATCGAGCCCGAAAAAAACCCCGACCCGGTCAATGTCGTAGGTGAGGCCATCACCATTCTCGCGGGTGGGGATCTGAGCAAACCTTTTGAAATGCATATCCAGGAAGGCGTGCAAGGCGGCGGGCCACCCCCGCACTTTCACCCCTGGGACGAAGCGTTCTACGTGATTGACGGGCAGGTGGAAGTGACGGTTGCGGGCAAGGCAACTACCGTTTTCCCCGGGGGTTATGTGCATATACCCGCTGGGACTATTCATGCTTACAAGAACGTCAGCGCGACGGCAAAGATGATCGGCGTGGTGTCTGACCCGCGTGGTGGTCAGTTCTTTGCCGCGCTGGATCAGCTAAAAGTGCCTGAGGATTTGCCGCGGATACTGGCAATCGCCGAGAGCTTCGGCGTTACGTTTCTGGTGCCGAAGCCAGTGTGATTTATGATCGTTCCCACGCGTGGGAACGATCAACCTCAAACAGCGCCACCTTTGGCCTGTTGTTCCAGATGTACTTGCAGCTCCGGATCGATGTTCAGCGCAGCAGCCAGTTCATCCAGATAGCTACGTTCGGCGTCCTGCTGATCGTCCACCAGCATCACACTGGCCAGGTACATCTCCGCTGCCATGCCGGAATCCGTGGCCGACTGCGCCACATCGGCGGCGTCCAGTGGCCGTGCAACTTCGTCATCCAGCCATTGCTGGAGCTCTGGGTCATCGGTGTGGCGACCGATTTCGGTGCTGATCATCTGCTTCTCGGCATCGTCGATCCGCCCATCGGCCTTCGCCGCCGCAATCAATGCACGAAGAATCGCATGGCTGTGGTCCTCGACTTCAGGGCCGGACAACAGGTCGACAGTGCGCGGTGCCTGTTGCGGCGCCGAGGCCTGGCTGCGTTGCCAGGCTTGATAGGCCTGGAATGCCATCATTCCGAGCGAAGCCAGCGCCGCGTAATTGGTGCCGCCACCCGACCGAGTCTGGGTCGACCGGGTCTGGGTCGAACCGCCCATGGCGGAGCCACCGCCCAGCAGACCACCGAGCAAACCACCCAGGCCACCGCCCCCGGCGCTTGAACCGGCACCACCGCCCAACAGGCCGCCGAGCAATCCACCGAGACCGCCGAGACCACCTTGGGCCGACGCGCCACCGCCACCCTGTTGCGACGTTGAGCCCTGGCCGGCCCTTAGTAATTGTTCGAGCAAATCGCTGGTATTCATGACGATGTCCTCATCGGTTGGAGTGACCCAGTCAGGCAACGATAGTCCTCGCCGGCAAATGCGCCACCACCGTTTGGCTGACATGAAACCCTTATTGCCCTTGACCCTGATGCCCCTCGGCTGCGAGTGTTCTACCCTTGCAAACTCGATGCCCACAGGATCAACGAACACATGGACCGCCACCTGATTGTCGTCAGCGACGTCATCAAACCTGAAGTCGAGCACGTACTCAGCGCCGGGCTGAGTGCCTTCAATGATCAGACGACCGGCATAAACGACCGCCAGTCGCTGGCAGTAACGGTCCGCGATCCGGATACCCATCAGGTGCTGGGCGGTATTACCGGGCGTACGTCGCTCGGTCTGCTGTTTCTCGATCTTTTCTACTTGCCCGAGTCACTGCGCGGCTCCGGGCTCGGTTCTCGACTGCTCAAAGCGTATGAGGACGAAGGTCGTCGTCGCGGTTGCCGCTCGGCGGTGCTCTATACCCTCAGTTTCCAGGCCCCGCAGTTCTATGAAAAACACGGCTGGCAGCGCTTCGGCGAAGTGCCTTGCGACCCGCCAGGCACGAGTCGGGTGTTCATGAGCAAGGCGCTGTAAATGAGCCTGTCTGCTGCCGATCACTGCTCTTGAGTAAAACGTATCGCCCTGCGCCGATGTTTCATTTAATACCCAGGACTTATCCGGGGTATTTTTTTGCGGCCCAGCTAAGATTTACTGATGGTGAACCTTATCCCCGGATACCCGGTCGATACATGCAACCTGACTTGGTTTGCCGACACCCCCAATTGAAGGGGTGATAACAGGCTTGCTTCACTTTCTGGAGAACGCCCCCGTGATATCGACCCTACACATCGCCAGGCTCAAAGCATGGGGCGCCCATGGTTTTACCGCCACCGGCGTGGTCACTGCCTTCCTCGCGACCCTCGCCCTGCTGGAAAACCAGGCCACAAACTGCCTGCTGTGGCTGGGCGTCGCCCTGATCGTCGATGGGCTGGATGGCGCGTTGGCACGCAAGGTCAATGTCCAGTCGGTACTGCCAAGTTTCGATGGCTCGATCCTCGATCTGGTCATCGACTACCTGACGTACGTGTTTATCCCCGCGCTGTTCATTTATCGTTACATCCCCTTGCCGGATTACACGCTGCTGCTGTCCGTGTCGCTGATTTTGGTCTCGTCGCTGTTTTGCTTCTGCAACGTCAACATGAAGAGCAAAGACAACTACTTCCAGGGCTTCCCCGCCGCCTGGAACGTGGTAGCCCTGTGCCTGTACATCATCGCCCCGTCGCCGTGGATCACCTTTCTCACCATCATCGGCCTGGCGCTGTTGACCGTGACCCGGATGAAGTTCCTCCACCCGTTCCGCGTGCGCAAGTTCATGCCGATCAACATCGCGGTAACGGCCATCTGGCTGCTGTGCAGTTTGTCGCTGGTGGTCAACCATCCGGTGATCAACCCACTGGTGATGGGGCTTTGGCTGCTGATGTCGGCTTACTTCCTGGGGATCTGCATCTGGCGCACGGCGCTGGAGTGGTTCGAAAACTCGCGGAGATAAAGGACTGTAGAGCGTGGCCATCCATATCGTCCAACTCGGTACACCGCGCGCCGCCAATGAAGGCCTGCGCTTGGGCACGGTGCGTCGTCCGCCGCGTGGCGTGCCGAAAGCCGAGTTTGCCAGTCGGGATTTTTATGACGTGTGGCAGCCGCTGCTGTCTCCCAGTGCAGAACTGGTCGCAGAAGCCAAAGCGGCGGAAGACGCCAAGGCGTGGGAAGTGTTCAAGCGCAAATTCAAGACTGAAATGAACCACCCGGCGCCCAGCCAGTTGCTCGATTTGTTGGCGGCGTTGTCCCATCAAACGTCACTGGCCATTGGCTGTTATTGCGAAGATGAAGAGCATTGCCATCGGTCGGTATTGCGGGAGTTGTTAGAGGCGCGAGGTGCGCAGATCACCTAGTGGCTGCGGCAGGCTGCCCCGACATTGACCGCTCAAGATCGGCTTAAAGGATTTTGGCAAAGACACAAGGATTGAGGTCTTAACGT
This sequence comes from Pseudomonas sp. ANT_J28, assembly GCF_008370005.1. NCBI lineage: Bacteria > Pseudomonadati > Pseudomonadota > Gammaproteobacteria > Pseudomonadales > Pseudomonadaceae > Pseudomonas > Pseudomonas sp. ANT_J28. The sequence continues at coordinate 51,286 of NZ_VOBM01000030.1, read as the reverse complement.
GAATAACCAGATTCGACTTGCAACCCCTGAAGATGCGGCAGCCATAAGCCAGGTCATCATTCACTCGCTGCGCCAGTCCAATGCCCGGGACTACCCGCCCGACGTCATCACACAGGTACAGAAAAGCTTTTCTACCGAGGCCATCCGCGCGTTGTTGAGCCATCGCCAGGTCTTTGTCGCCACCCTCGATAAGCGTGTAGTCGCCACGGCCAGCCTTGATCAAGACGTTGTGCGCAGTGTATTCGTTGACCCAGGCCATCAGGGGCGCGGACTCGGCAGGCAGTTGATGGCAACGATTCAATCTGTCGCCCAAGAAGCAAAAATCGAGGTACTGCGCGTCCCCTCCTCCATCACCGCAGGAGCCTTTTACTTCAAGCTGGGCTATCGAAAAGTCCGCGACGAATTTCACGGTGCCGAGCGCACTATCATCATGGAGCGGCGCCTGACACCCATTGTCGACGCCTCGAACTAATGGCTCATACGTGATTGACCTGGATATCTGAGGCAACACGGCCCTGTCTCTTGGAAGCCGGGGCCAGAAAACCGAGCAAGGCCTGCCGGGTGTCTTGCCAGGCCGCCGGGTGTTCCATATCGAGGAAGTGCCCGGCGTTCTTGATGGTATGGAACCGGGACTGAGACGCATGATCGGCGAACAGCCGGGCGTCTTCGACCGAGGTGTACTCATCCCATTCGCCGTTGACAAACAGCAGCGGGATTTCGATGGCATTGGCACAGGCGACGTAGCAATGGGTGTCTTGGGTCAGCACCTCATTGACGTGGAAATGCATCTGCCTGTACTCGTGTTCGGCCAGACTGCTGATATGGCGGTCATTAAAGCGTTTGAACAGCGACGGCAGGTGCTTGCCGATCGTGCTGTTGATCAAGCGACCGACATTGAGGCGGTCGCAGGCCTGGAGATGGTTCAGGCCGCTTTCCAGGTAATCGCGCATCGGCGTATTGATCCGCGCCGAGAATGAATTGATCACCGCCTTCTCGATGCGTCGCGGCCGCTCGGCCAGCGCCAGCAAGGTAGCCGCGCCGCCCCAGGAAAAGGACAGCACGTGGTGCACACCAAAGTGTTCGATTAATTCCAGCAGTATCGCTGCCTCGTCTTCCTTTCGGATCGGTTGGCCGTGGAGGTTGTGTTGCTTCGACTGACCGGCGTAGGGCTGGTCGTAGAGAACCACATTGAATCGCGGCTGCAGGTAACGCACCGTTTGGGCAAAGGATGCGGTCGTTGCCAGTGAGCCATTGACCAGAATGATGGTCTTGTCAGCGGCGGTGTTGAGATAGTGCTCGGTATAAACCTTGTACTTCTTGCAGATCTCGACGATGGCAGTTTTCGGCATCATATCTTTTTCTTCCTTGAACCCATTGGACTAAGCGCACAGCGTGAGGGATGCCCACAGGGCCCTATCGCAGACAGCAGAACACGTGGGCCTGACAGCGAAGTGTCAGGCCAATACATTAATAACAAGGGTGGTTCTCAAGCATCAACGCGAAGGCCTCCTCGGGCTTAATCTGGCAACACGGACAAGCAACAACAGCGCGAGGGTGCTCGGACGGCAACAGTGACCAATGAGTCACTGACTGACCATATGCTCAGAGTTAAGCAGGGATTTCCCCGTCTGCAAGAACGCAGACGAGTTATTGCGTCGAAGACGACGTGATGGTCGAACGATGTCACCCAAGACGAGGCGACGCGCGAAAGCTGCGCAGGCGACCATCCCGTGTTCGCGGATCACTTCCCGGATGACGCCTCCGAGTTCTCGGTCCCGTCGAAATACTTGGCTATTGGCCCAGGCCTTGCTTTGGCATCTTTTGCGGTACCTGGGAGTTAATGCAGGATCTGAACAGGGTGTTGAGTGCGGTAAGCATCTAGATGACAGACCGCTCCAATTTCAGGAATTACCCCAAGGTTGGGGACTTTCGCCCGCCAGAGCTAGCTGGCTTATCTATTGCCAAGCTTCATTAAAGGCAGGCTGGCCACGCTCCGCGCGCAAATCAAAAAAAAAAAAAAAAAAAAATGAACAACAAGGGGAACCCTACCTTGAAAATTTCAACAATCTGCGTCGCAGGCCTAATTGGCAAAGAGTCGGCTTGAATCTGCGCAAATCACGAGTAAGCACAGACTCAAAAAGCCGTTCTATTTGACGAGTCGCGTTTCCTTGGAAGGCCTGTATCCAAAGTACGAGCTATAGCACTTGCTGAAGTGGCTGGGTGATACAAAGCCACACGCAACCAACACGTCCACCTGGGATAGCTCCGTGTGCTGGAGCAGTCGACGCGCCTCGGTAATCCGCAATTCCATGTAATACCGTTGCGGCGTTGTCCCGAGTTGCTCCTTGAACAAGCGCTCGAGTTGTCTACGCGAACGGCCTGCGTAAACCGCCAACTGCTCCAGCTCCAGAGGCTCTTCGAGGTTGGCATCCATCAGCTTCACCACCTCGCGTAAAGGCGCACTCACGCAGACATTTTCAGTCGGTTTGATGCGTCGATAACGTGATTCCTCGAAAGCCAGGATGTCCTCAATCCCCTCGACGAGGGCTTTGTCGTGCAAGCCTTTGATCCAGTCCAGCGCCATGTGGAATGCCCCCGAGGGACTGGAAGCCGTGAGCCGGTGTCGATCGATGACGTAGGGCTCACTGGTGACATGCGTCGCCTTGGAGATTTCCGCGAGTGCGGGGCGATGTTCGGGGTGAATCGCGCAACGATATCCGTCAAGCAAGCCTGCCCTCCCCAGGAACCACGCACCATTCCACAACCCGGCCAGACTGACGCCCAAGTCTGATGCAGCCCTCAACAGAGAGATGAGTTCATCCGTCGCTTTGAGTTCTGTCCTGTAGCCGCCGCAAATGACCAGAAGATCCAGGTCCTGGATCACTGAACAATCGAAACGGGCATCTGGCCGGATGACAAGACCCAGGTCGCTGATGACCTCCTCATCGGTCAAGCCGAACGTTCGGGAAGAGAACAACCCGGGGCGCAGAAGATTCGCGGTGACAATCGTATCCAGTGCTTGCGTGAACGCGGGCAGCGAGAAATGCTCAAGCAACAGAAATCCGGCCCGAACCATTTGAGTTTTCTCGTTGGGGTTCTCATTCAGATAGCGAAGATTTTTCCCCTTCATGCCTCCGCTAAATTGGCGTCGTTCGATCAATGTTCGACCTACTCGGTTACGTTACCCAACCTGTCGTTGGGTGCGTTGTTAAACCTCAATGCTAACTGCAGACGTTTCAAAACCACTAGCGCCATTTTGCGATTGATCAGGCCATCTGGAGGCCGTGACGTAGCTGTGTGTCACTCGCAAACCGCGCCTAAACGATGGCGGGATACCCATCGACACTATCGGGCCAAGGGGACAGAACCTCGAAGCCGTCGTCTGTGACTGCGACCATATGCTCCCACTGAGCCGAGAGTGAGTGATCCTTGGTGACCACCGTCCAGCCATCAGCCAGCGTTTTCACATGGCGCTTGCCAGCGTTCAACATGGGTTCAATGGTAAAGATCATGCCGGCTTTCAGTTTCAGGCCATGGCCCGGGTAGCCGTAGTGAAGGACCTGCGGCTCATCGTGATAAATCTTGCCGATACCGTGACCGCAGTATTCACGCACGACGCTGAATCCGTCTCTTTCGGCCACCTTCTGAATGGCATGGCCAATGTCACCCAGCGTAGCGCCTGGGCGGACGACGCGAATACCGGCACACATCGCTTCATAGGTCGTCTCTGCCAGACGCCGGGCATCCGGGCCGGGCTCACCCACGAAGTACATGCGGCTGGTGTCGCCGTACCAACCTTCCTTGATAACGGCAATGTCGATATTGACGATGTCGCCATCCTTTAGTGGCGTGGCCGAAGGAATGCCATGGCAGACCACTTGGTTGACCGAGGTACACACGGTTTTCGGGAAGCCGTGATAGCCGACATTGCCCGGAATGGCTTTCTGCACGTTGACGATGTAGTCGTGACAGAGCTGATCAAGTTCGTCGGTGGTGACCCCCGCTTTGACATGCGGAGCGATCATGGCCAGGACCTCGGCGGCCAGCGTGCCCGCAGCGCGAGACTTGGCTATTTCTGCCGGGGTATTGATAGCAACATTGGCCTTCATTGCTGGGCTCCTGGTGTTGCATCAACCTGGGCGTTTTGCGAAAAATCGGCGAGTGCGCATAGCTGTTTTACATCGAGGCCGCCAGCCAGTTCGGCACGAATCAGCAAGCGGCAGATGTCGCTGTGGTCGAGGTTGGGATGTAACTCCGCAAGCATCCCGATGCGCATCCAGTGCTCTGCCTGGGCGTTAATCGAACGGCTCAACGCATCGCTGGCGACGCGCAGATTCTCGTGCATGGCTTCTGAAATTTTTACGATACCCACTGCTCTATCCGATATGAAATGTATATGGACCGTATATTAATCGGTCGTCGTGTGAAATTGCAATTCCACGATCTGTAGCCATGACTGAAGCGCGCGGCAGCATAAAAAAGTCACTGGGTGACTTGAAGTCCGACTTCAATAGCTGAGGGAATGAAGTGCTGAGCAATCATCGTTTGTACCCCTACTCGATGATGCTCAGAATTCGTGGCGCAGACGCTAGCCGTTGTTCTTCCATTTGATCGAGTCAGTACCTGTCAGAAAGAGAGCGATTCACCCTTTCACACCGCACCATTCGACTCAGGAGATAACAATGAATAAAACCATTTCTCGTCGTAGCGGAGGTCAGATATTGGTGGATGCCTTACGCATCCATGGCGTCAAAAGAGCTTTTTGTGTTCCGGGAGAAAGCTACCTCGCGGTTCTCGACGCATTGCATGACGTGCAAGAAGAAATCGATCTGGTGGTGTGCCGCCAGGAAGGGGGGGCGGCCTATATGGCCGAAGCCTACGGCAAGCTCACTGGAGAGCCAGGCATCTGCTTCGTGACCCGAGGCCCGGGTGCAACGAACGCCTCGGTTGGCGTTCACACCGCGTTCCAGGATTCATCGCCGATGATTCTGTTCATTGGCCAGGTCGCTCGCGATCAGCAGTATCGCGAAGCCTTTCAGGAAGTTGATTTTCGCCAGATGTTTGGCCCCTTGGCAAAATGGGTCGTGCAAATAGACGACACCCGCAGAATTCCCGAACTGATCAGCCAGGCGTTCCACCGAGCGGTCAATGGCAGGCCTGGGCCTGTAGTGGTCGCACTGCCGGAAGACATGCTGACCGAAATGGCGGAAGTCAGTGATGCCGGGCCTTTCATACGCGTATTGATGACCCCGGCAGCCGAGCAAATGGCCGCCATGCAGCAACTGCTTGAGCAATCAGAGCGTCCATTGATGGTGCTGGGTGGCAGCGGCTGGGATACCGAGTCAGTGCACGACATCCGGCTTTTTGCTGAACAGCAAAATATCCCGGTTGCCGCCTCCTTTCGCTGCCAGGACCTGTTCGACAATCGACACCCGAACTATGTCGGTGATCTTGGTTTCGCCGCGTCAGCGCAGTTGTCCTCAGCGGTAAAAAACGCCGATCTGCTGCTGGTCGTGGGCTCCAGAATGGGTGAGGTTTCAACGGGCGGATATGCGGCCTTGGATATCCCGGTACCCAAGCAAACCTTGATCCACGTTCACCAAGGCATCGAGGAACTGGGACGGGTTTACCAACCTGCGTTAGCGATAAACAGCAGCATGTCGACCTTTGCCAAATCAGCCGCAAAACTTCCAGCGGTGACCAGCCAAATAAAGAGTGAATGGACGCGCACGCTGAACAAAAACTACTGCGAAAATCTGCAACACTCGCCCTCCCCTGGCGATGTGCAAATGGCCGAAATCATTGAGTGGTTGAATCGCAGTCTTCCGGACGACGCGATCCTGACCAATGGCGCCGGAAACTATGCCGTCTGGCTTCAACGCTTCTATCAGTTCCGCCAATACCGCACTCAGTTAGGCCCTACCAATGGCTCCATGGGCTACGGCGTTCCTGCGGCGGTGGCCGCCAAACTGACGTGCCCGGATCGAGTGGTGGTTTCTTTTTCCGGGGATGGCTGCTTCTTGATGAACGGTCAGGAGATTGCGACTGCAGCGCAATATGGCGCCAATGTGATTTTCGTTGTGATCAACAACGGAATGTACGGAACCATCAGAATGCACCAGGAACGCAATTACCCTGGACGCGTGTCAGGCACTGAATTGCACAACCCGGATTTCGCCGCACTGGCCCAAGCCTATGGACTGCATGGCGAGGTGGTAACCGCCACGTCGGAATTTGCCCCAGCGTTTGAACGCTGCCTTGGTATGTCCCGGCCATCCTTGATTGAGGTCAGGGTCCACCCAGAAGCATTGACACCTCGACTTAGCCTGACTCAGATCAGAGAGCAATCAAGCAAAAAGTGAGCGGCAACCCGTTCTTCTGTTTTGGGCGCCTGATCCACGATTAAAAAGGCGCCTTTTTTTGATTGTTCCCCGCACGCCATTGTTCGTTTGCCCCCTACTGACGTGACAACGTAGCGTGACCATTTCAGCGCAAAACCATGGATTGCTGCTTGTGACTCGTGAGTTCATCGACTTGTCCCACCTACAACAGCAGTCGATCAATGGCCTGAACAGCATGCATCCACAAAGACAAACCCTGCACAACGAACTGCACGCGCGCCCGTCACTGTATTTCGACGAGCCGGCCCATGTGTTTCATCTGGCCTTTCTCGGCGCAGACGCGCAGTGCAATGCGCTGCTGGAGCGCTGCTGCCCTATCCCGATCGATCCTCATGCCGCCCAGGGCATCACCCAACTCGATGGCCACGCCCTGAAATGGGAACGCCACGCCGAGTTCTTCACCCTGACCCTGGTGGTCACTTCATCCAGCGATGACCTGTCCTGGACATCGCTGCCCGAGGTGTTGGCGCAAAAGATCGAAGCGCATTTGCCGCAGCTGATCAACTCTGTGCAGATCGTAGTGCGTGGCGAAGCCGGCCTGGACCTCGCCGGCTACGGCTTCAAGGACCCGTGCGGTTCCTGCGTGGGCGGTGGCGATGCGGTGGTCTGGAGCGATTTTCGTCTCAGCGAGGACGGCAACAACCACATCCTGTTCGTCAACCGGCGCCTTAACGCTTACCGCCAAGGACGGATGATCCGCCGTCTGCTGGAAATCGAGACCTACCGCATGATGGCCTCGCTGTCGTTGACCACAGCCAAGACCTTGAGCGCGCAGCTTGATGTCTTTGACAAGACCTTGGTCACCCTCTCCGAGCGTAACGCCGACGCTGACAGCGGCAATGCGAAAGCCCTGCTGGCGGACATCTCCAACCTGTCAGCCCAAGTGGTCAGCAGTACCGCGAAAACCCGCCACCGCTTCAGTGCCACCCAGGCCTATGCCCAACTCGTGTACGAACGCCTTGGCGAATTGCGGGAAAGTCACGTAGGCGATTGCCAGCGTCTCGGGGTGTTCATCGAACGCCGTTTCAAACCCACCGTCAGGTACTGCACCGCCACCGAACAACGCCTGGAGCACCTGGCGAAAAGCGTGGCCAACCTGGGCGACCTGTTACAAGCCCGGGTTCAGGTGGAAATGGAAGAGCAGAACTCGGAAATTCTCAAAAGCCTGAACGCCCGCGCCGATGCCCAGATCAAGATCCAGCGCGCCGTGGAAGGTCTGTCGATTATTGCCATTACTTACTACCTGCTGAACCTGCTCAAGCTTGGCTACTCAGGGTTGCACCTGCTCGGCGCCGAGGTGGCCCCTCGAGAGGCGATGCTGGCGATGACGCCCCTCGCGATCGCCATCCTTGCGCTGATTATTTTCCGCATAAAGAAAGTCAAAGAGCACTGAAACGGCGAATCGCAGGGATGCTGAATACCGCACACAAGGGCTCTAGCAAGCGTCAGCGCCTGAAGCATTTAACGGAGTGACTGAGTCAGTGCCTGAAGCAGAGACATTAAGAAAGGAATTCCACATCTCATAAGCATCGTGATGCCGTTTGGTTGCCTCTTCCCATTCCGGCCCTGAAACACATCTGGAAGAGACCAGCGTCATCATTCCCATCGTTGCGGCATCCAGCTCGATCAGGAAAGCGTGAGAGTGGATCCTGAAGTCTTCGACCGATGGCATTACGTGTTCCCCCGGCGGATTCCACCGCTATCAAGGAGCGACTGCTCCTCGGACGGTGGAGTATTGCCACCCGGTAGAATTCAGGCCGTCTGACCGCCGGTACGTTTCGTCAGGTAATCGAGGAACGCCGACAAAAAATCTCGAACTCAAGCCATAGCGTTGAATCCAATGTTCAGGTCAATGGAGGTCAGCGATATGAACAGCGATGACAGTGTTAATGACGTCAAATCAAATGCAACGTCAAACGCCGAAAGAGAGCTTGAGGACAGGGACACGGACGCCAAAGGTGTGGATGAAACCGTAACGCCCTCTTCAACTCGAACCAAAGAGCAGGAAGCTGAGGAACTCAGTCGGAAAATAGCTGAGATAGAACGGAAGGTGGCGGACGGTAACTAGTAAGGGTCCAAGGGACGTGAGGTTGTAATCTTGAAGACACGCCGCTCCTCTCCTTCACCAATGTATTTGCATTGACGTTGGACGGGGCTAGGCCGGTTCCGGTGCTACGCTTTCATTTCCTCGAATAGAGAACGAAGCGATGTCCACCGAACTCTCAATCCCCACACGTTCACGACTGTAGCCATGAAACGGTTCCTGATCGGTGGTATCACCGTAGCGATTATCGGCACGATGACGTATGGATTTTTCCAATGGAAAATCGTCGAAAGCCACAAGCACGACATGCTGTGTGGAGAGGCCAAGCAGACGCTGAAAGGCGTGGAAATGCGAGCGCGGGCGTTGGCTGCCGGATTGTCTGTAGACGCCTATGCCAAGGCTGAAGAAGACGAAGTGGCGACACTCATTGTTGCGCTCGATGCCGCCAAGAGCGACGCTGAGGTCGACTCGGTCATAGAGGCTCACGCTGCCGCCCTGGAAGCGGAAGATGCGGCTATTGACGCTCAGGTTGATACCCGAGGCGATCAGACATTCCTCGAGCAGCGACTCGTGAAACAGCGGATACCTGTCGACGTTAAACAAGAACTGCAACGCGCCGCGAAGGCCGTTAGCGTCAAGTGTAGTTAGTGTTCAACTGTGCCCTACCCCACCGCCCCCAAATAATAGTTCTGGATATCCTCGCGCGCGGCCTAATCCCTGTTGCCTCACCAATCTGCGAACGCGTCGCACAGAACCTGCAACGTCTGCGCGGCAAGCGTCACCTGTCCCTCGACGCCCTCACCCGACAGTGCGGTGTCAGCCGGGCAATCCTGGCGCAGATCGAATCCGGGCGCAGCGTGCCGTCGATCAAGGTGCTGTGCAAAATTGCCAAGGGCTTAAAGGTGTCGGTGGCCGCATTTCTTGAGCATCGGGCCTTCGAAGGGGTGGCGGTGCTGTCGGCCAGCCAGAGCAAACGCCTGGTCAGTGCCAGCGGCGCCTTTGTCAGCCGTGCGCTGTTCCCGTTCGACGTAGCGCGCCAATCAGAGTTCTACGAACTGCGCTTGAGCCCGCTAGGTGAAGACGTCTCCGAGGGGCATGGCCCAAGTAATTTCGTCGAACAGCAGCCCGAAGGCATTGATCAGGAAATGCTCGTCGGGCCCCGGCATTCGCGCCGAAAAATGCGTGTAGATGTGATCAGTCCACTTGAACAGGGCCGCCAGCCGATAGGCCGCCGCCAGTTTCACCCGCACATCCCATTCTTCGGGGCTGACGCGCTGGCGAACATTTTCGAGACGCTGGATAACGGGCTGACGCTGCTCAAAGCAAAACTTCCTAGAGGGCCTTAAGGATCTCCAGCAAGCCTATGGGAAGCAAAAAAATAATAAAAAGCACATTTTAATCAAAGCTAACTATCATTTTTTTTATTATATTTCAGCCCCTCCATTCATGCCGCGCTCCGAAGGCAGGAGTCGTGGGTTCGATCCCAACGAAGCTCGCGTATCTTCCTCGTTCGATAAACAAGCCAACGCTTCTCGTAAATGGGCTCAACTCTTGACCTGTTGGCTCCTGCCGTAGACATCTTCCAGGCGCTCGATATCGTCCTCGCCCAGGTAACTGCCCGACTGCACCTCGATGATTTCCAGCGGGATTTTGCCGGGGTTGGACAGGCGGTGCACCGAAGCGATCGGGATGTAGGTTGACTGGTTTTCAGTGAGCAGGAAGACCTTTTCGTTGCACGTCACCTGGGCTGTACCGGAGACCACGATCCAGTGTTCGGCGCGGTGGTGATGCATCTGCAGGGAAAGCTGCGCGCCCGGTTTCACGGTGATGTGCTTGACTTGGTGGCGGGTGCCGCTGTCCACCGAATCGTAACTGCCCCAGGGGCGATACACCGCGCAGTGGCTCTGGGTTTCCGAGCGACCTTTGGCATCGAGCGCATTGACCAGTTTTTTCACGTCCTGCACGGCATCGCGGTGCGCGACCATCAACGCATCTTTGGTTTCTATCACGACCAAATCGTTCAGCCCTAGCAGGGTCACCAGCTTGCTACTGCCATGCACGAAGCAATTGCGGCTGTTGTAACTGACGACATCGCCCTTGAGCACATTCCCGTCGACGTCTTTGTCGTGCACATCCCACAGCGAAGACCAGCAACCGACATCACTCCAGCCAGCGCTTAGCGGGACGACCCAGGCGCGGCTGGTTCGCTCCATCACCGCATAGTCGATGGAGTTGTCCGGGCAGCATTCAAAGGTGACCCGATCGATACTGGTCACGCCGTCGCTGCTGCGGCTGCGCTCCAGGGCCAGCACGCAGGTGTCGTACATGTCGGGTTCGTGAGTGCGCAACTCGTCGAGATAGCGACTGGCACGGAACAGGAACATGCCGCTGTTCCAGAAGTACTCGCCGGACCGGACAAATTCGCTGGCGGTTTGCTGGTCGGGTTTCTCGATAAACTTCTCGACCTTGAAGGCGCCGGCGCCAGCATCGCTGCCGGCGGCCTTGATATACCCAAAACCGGTTTCCGGACGCATCGCCGGAATGCCGAACAACACCATATTGCCTTTGAGTGCCTCTTCCTGCGCGTGAGACAGCGTGGCGCGCAAGGCGGGCACGTCACTGATCACATGATCGGCCGGAAGCACCAGCAGCAGCTCATCGCGGCCCTCGGCGATCAGCTTGAGGGCCACCAGCGCCACCGCCGGCGCGGTATTGCGGCCGAAGGGTTCGAGCAGTATCGCCTGCGGCGTACAGCCAATGGCGGCGAGTTGTTCATTGACGATAAAGCGATGTTCCTGATTACAGACCACGATCGGCTTGCCGATACCCTCGAACGCCAGGCGCTGCAGGGTCTGCTGAAACAGCGATCCCTCGCCTGCCAGACTCAGGAACTGCTTGGGATACAACTTGCGCGACAACGGCCACAACCGCGAACCACTGCCACCGGACAGAATGACTGGAATCATTTCACTTTCCTCCCGCACCTTCATCACTCGACATGAAGGCGCTTCGAACAGCGAAGGACTGCCTTCCCATTTACAACACAAGCCCAATTACGAATGGCCCCACCGGGTATCCAGAGCGTGTTGGTTGTTACATTTATTCTTTCTGGTCAGCAAATAGCTGGGTGATGTCGCCGCCCAGGCGGTAGGTTTTCATCGGTTCGAACGATTGGCGCCAGCGGTTGGTTTGCAACGAGCAGTCGTACAGCGCGCAGTAAGGTTCCAGCCAGGCAAACTTGCCATCCTCATCGAGGTCCTCGAGTTCCTGCTTGTAGCCGGTCTTGCGTTCAAACGTGCGTGGGTCCTTGATCCCTTCCTCCACCCGTGCCGCCAGACGCCGCATGGCACCGTGGTTTTCTTCGCGCAGGTCGATGTCATTGGCTCGGGCAAAGGCAGCGATCATCATCAGCGGCCCCATCGCGTAGTTGTGGTAAGCCAGTGCGCGGGTTTCGCGGCTCAGTTCATTGGGCAGATATCCGTCTGCATCGACTTGGGAAGCGCCGATGCGAAACTGCGCTACCGACCAGTCGAACAGGTCGCGCCGGTCGACCACCACCGAGGCCGCCATGACGGCCCAAGCCGCCCAATACTGGTGATTGTTCAGTCGGTCCAGTGGCTGGTCGCGCCAGTCCCGCACCACCTGATCGGCGAGCTGGCCGATCCAGACCTCGATCGGCCGGGTCTGCGCCTCGTGGCCCTGCAAAGGTTGCGAGCGCGAATACTTGAGCCGCAGATACGCCGAAGAAATACTGCCCAGCGCCCATTTGCGCATCGACCTGCCGGTATGGGTGTAGGTGGTACTCAGCAGCGCCTGCGCCTTGGCCCAATCGCCCAGCCAACTCAGGGTGCAGTCCACATGGCCGGCGCGGCCGAGCCGTAAATAGGCGGCGACTTGTTTGTTGACGCCCTTCTCCAGTTCGTTGATATCGGCTGACATTTGTTTGTAGCGTTGGTTGGATTCCACGTTGAGCTGATCACGTGCCTTGCCCGAGCCCTCGTACTTACTGGGGATCAACAGGTCACCGGTATAGGGTTTGGGCGCCGCCGGACAGCTCGGCACGTCGCCATTCTTCTCCACGGCCGACGCGTAATAGCCCTGCGGCGGGCGCAGTTGAGCGGCCACCGCCTGCACGGTCGGCCCCATCAGAATGAAGGCCACGCCAATGGCGGCCCAGTGCGCCTGACGCATCAGTGCCCCTCCGTCTGCGCGGTGCGCAGGGAAGGTGTCGCAGAGATGACGGGCTTGGCACACAAGCGGGCCGAGAGCTCCATGGAGGTCGGTCCAGGCGGTGGCTGCACGTCCATGGAAAGAAAAGTCAGTTCGTCCCAGTCCGCATCGGCGCGCAGCTCGAAGGCGAAGCGGCCCTGGGTATTGACCGTCGGCGAACGGCTCAAGCTGATGTTTTCCTGGCGACCGTTCATGTAGGTCAGGGTCGCGCTCATCAGGTGCACAGCGGGATCGGCGAACTTTAGGTCGACCTGATAACGATTGCCCTTGATCGGATACACATTGCCGCCACCGCCGTTGAACAACACCTGATTGCGCCCGCTGTGCAGGGTCGAAAGGCTTTTGAGCAGCGGCGCCTGGTTGTCGCAGCCATCGCTCAGCGCTGCCATCGCCTGCCGGTAGAAACTGGATTTGCCCAGGTTGTCGAGATTATCGGTTTCCCATACCAGCACCGTCGGCGGGCGCTTCTGGAAGTCGTCGCCGAGCAGGTAGGCGATCAACGAATCATCATAGCCACCGCCCGGCACGCTGAAGTTGCTGACCGGCGTCTGCAGATACTGTTCGAGGAAGCCGGCAAAGTTGAACGCCTCGCCGCTGGCGCTGGTACCGATCAATACGACCTTGGCGGGGACCTTGGCATCGCCTTGGGCCCGGGTTTGATAACGGGTGACAAACTGCGCCGCATAACCGTTGCCGCAGATCTGCGCGGCGGCTTTTTGCAACGTGCCAGAGCGTCCCAACAAGCCGACCGGCTGGCTGGCGAAGACCTGATGCGGCAACGCCTTGAGCACATCGTTACCGCTGAGCGTCTGGGCCACCAGCTGGGCGCTGCGTTCGGCGCCATAGGGCGTCCAGTTGTGGTCGCCCTTGAAGTAGAAAGGCTGCCCGACTGGCTGCGGCGCACCCAGCAGGCTGGTAAAGTCGGGGACCAGAATACGTAAGTCGCGCACCCGGTCCAGCGTTTGCAAGTAGTTCTGCCGGGCCTTGGCCTGATCGAAGCTGGCCAGTTCCTGCGGCGTCAGGCGGTCGGCATGCAGCAAGCCGCGGCTGGGTGGCAACACCAACACCAGCTCGACCCCGCGTTGGGCCAGCCCGTCGCGCAGACGCTTGAGGGCTTTGTAACCGCTCTCATCGAGGCCGAAGTCAGTGCGAAAATCGCTTTGGGTGCGAAAGAGCCACTGGTCTTTGGCCTCCACCAGGGTCGTGTAGTTTTTCAGCTCCGGCTGCTCGTAAAGTGTCGCCTGTGCCGCTTGTGGGCACAGCTGACAGCAGGCCTCGGCCGTGTACTCCGGCTGCGCCTGTCCCCACGTCGGCACAGACAGCAGGCACAACGCGGCAAATCCATGGAGGGTGTTCATCGGCAGGCTCCTCACAGTGTCTCGGGCAGAATCAACGCGGCTGCATGGCGGCGCAGGAGAATGTCCATCAAGTCGCCTTGCACCTCCCCCAGCAAACCGGTGAAGGCAAGGCCGTCCTGTTTCTGCGGCGCCAGAAAGGTCAAGTCATAGAGTTCCAGACGCGAGGGTGAAAACACGGTGATGGGGCTGGAACCGTTGCCGATCAGCTTGCCGCCGACCACGGTGAGCGACAGCCTGGCTTCGTAGGGGTCTTCCTTGAGGTCGCGGTCGCTGCCGCGCAAATCCTTGATGTGACCGTAGATACCGGTCAGGGCATTGGCCATCAGCTCGTTTTCATACAGCCGCACACCGGTGCTGTTACGCACCCGGATCCCGTGCCGGTCATTGTCGACCGCGCGGTTGCGCCAGATCAGGTTATTGCCGCTCTCATACAGGGTCATGCCGTCGGAGCGGTTTTTGTAGGTCTCGTTGTAGGCCACCAGGTTATTGACGCTGGAACGGTCCAGGACGATGCCCGACAGGTGGTTGTTGTAGGCGCGGTTGTAGATGATCCAGCTGTCGTTGACCTCGCGTGAGAGGATAATGCCGTGCTTCTTGCGGGTACCAAAGGCGTCGTTGTGGGCAATGATCAGCCGGCGTGAACGGTCGTGCGGGTCGATGCCATAGACGATGTTGTCGCGGTAGGAATTGCCGAGAATCACCACGTCGTCGGCCTCATAGCAATAGAAGCCGTACCAGTTGTCAACGAACTGCGAATTGAGCAGCCAGCCGGTCGGCCGCTTGCGCTTCATCTTCGGCGCCATGCTCGGGCTGTACTGGGAAATACTGACCCCATAACTCTTGCTCGCGGTGTAGCCGAAGCTGGTGATGGTGCTGTTGACGATGTAGGTCTCGGTGCCGCCCCAGGACACCAGGAAGGGCCGAAACTCCCCCTCTTTCTTGTACCAGGCCGGGCTGTCGTCCTTCTCGCTCCAGGCGCTGACCTTGGTGTCGGTGATAAACAGCTTGCCGTCATTGACCAGGAAGGAACCGCCCTCCTGGGACAATCGCAACTCCTTGACCGACTTGTCGATATGCAGGGTCCCGCCCGGACGTATGACGATTGGCAAGCGTGCCAGAAACACCCCCGGCGCAGTTTCGCGCAAGGCCGTCGGTGGCAGGCTGCGCGCCAGTTGCGTCAAGTTCATGTAGCCCCGATCGATGAAGATCGCTACCGGCATTCGCTGCTGGCGCACCACCCATTCCTTGAGACGCTCCTTGCCGCCGATGAACTCGTCGAGCGAGTTTTCCTTGAGCATCGGCTGGATCAAGGCACTGCCGGCGGGCTTGTAGGAAATCTTCGCCATGGCTGCCTCGGCCGTATAGCCGGACAGGTCGGGGATCTTCGGCTCTTTGATCAGCAAGGGCTTTCCCGGTGCCTCGCTGATGGTATAGCGCGGCGCGAATACGAGACCCGCCGCGCTGACACCCGCGGTCTGCACCAACAGCAGACCCGCGAGCAACAGCCCTATCTTGACGACATTGTCCATAAGCCTCACTCATCAAAATAAATGCAACCTGGTGTGATCAAGGCGCCGTGCCCACGACGGCATCACTGCGGGCAACAACCCGGGCCTAGATTTTCCAGACGAAATCAATGAACGCCCGGTGCATGCTCGAGTCGGTGTCGCTGGCGTACGCGTCACCCGGGAAGAACACGCCGAGGCGCAAGCGGATCAGCGCCGAGGGTTCGTCGACCCAATCCACCATGCTCGCGGGCAACAGGCCTTGTTTGAAGTACTTGGTCATGACCAGATCGACTTCCTGGCCCAGGTCCTTCTCACCGTCCACCAGTGCCGCATTGATGATCCCGCCGTCGCCGGTGTCCTGCTGGTCGTCGACCCGCCAGAAGCGGTGGTAGACGAGGCTGGCGTCGTAGTCCTCGCGCAACTGCCAGGAGCCGAACAGGGTAGCCACCTGGAGGTTGCTCAGTTCACCGCGAAAGGCTTCGCCGAAACGGTGAACGCGCGAACGCGTGCCGGTGTAGTTCGAGCGATTGCTCTGCAGGCCGGTTTGCTGGAACTGATTCTCCTGGTCGTTACCGCCGCCGTCGCCGCGGGCTGCGGCAGCGCCGAGGCGCCAGCTTTCATCGATGTTCCAGCGCAAGCCCAGGTCCGCGCCCCAGGCGTTGACGTCGCCACTGGTGTGGCCCGTCGCAACTCGATCGCCGTTAGCATCGATCACGCTGGTGAGGTTGTCGCGACTGCCGGTCAGCCAGGTCGCGTTGAGCCAGTAATTGACCGGCATCGTCGAGCGATAGTTGTAGCCGTCACCGTTCGCTTCGAGACCGACCCAGGTCAGGCTGCCGGTGTTGGTCTTGTCGAGCGCATCGAGCTGCTCGCCCGTATTGGGCAGACTGCCGCTGTCCTCAGAATGATGCAGGCGCAGGCCGACCCAGTGATTAGGCGCCCATTGCGTAGAGATGTCGGCGAAGGCATGGGAGCGGTCTTTGTCTTGGGGCGCCAGGTCGCTCAAGTCAGTGCGGTAGTCGGAAAAGCGTTCAGCCGCGCCGAGGTGGGCGCGCAACAGAGTGGTTTCGAAGGTCCAGTTGAGCGCTTCGATGTTGGTGTCCATCCACTCGCCGCTGTCCTCGCGCAAACGCTGGCGCCCCAAGCGCAAATGCTCGCCCGGATAGGCGGTGATGCCCGAATAGTCGACCCAGAACTCGCGCATCGCCAGGTAGCTGTCATCGGTCCCGCGGGCGTTACTTTCGTCGACGCCGTTGTTCACCGTATCGGTGTCGATGGTATCGGTCGCTGCCACCGCCTGCCCCATCAAATAGGCACTCCAGTCACCCCATTGGCCAAAGGCCCAGGGGCGCAAGTCGATGCCAATACCGTTGAGGGTGCCACCGGGTGCGGTGCCCAGGTCACGGTCCTCCTGCGACTCAGCGGTAATCTTCACATCCAGGCCGAAATTCTTCGGAGCCACCTCCGCCGCCAGCACCAGACCGGCACTGCACATCAGCGAAACACCCAGACCACAACCTGACAATAATGCTTGCTTCATAGTAAGTCCTGTCCATTTTCCGGAGTTTGCAGTCTGGCTAGCGCCGCGCCCGTCAGACGGGCCTGGGCTTCCCCTTCAAGCAAAGGCTGCGCGATTTTCCTTTCTGCCGGGGTCAGCCCCGACTGCAGGGCCGACAGCACTGGCTCTGCATTTACCACGCCCTGACGCTGCGCGAATTGCGCAAAGACATAGGCATTGATCCGATTGACCTTGACCCCGCGGGAGTCGGAAAACATGTGCGCCAGGGCCAGGTCGGCATTGGGCGAACCGTTGCGGGCCGCCAGCAACAAATGTTGCAGCGCCTTCTGCGGTTCGACCTGGCCCAGATAACCGCGCCGGTACAACTGGCCCAGGTAGTAATGCGCCCCGACTTCACCGGCCGCGGCCGCCTTGAGCAAATGTTCTTCAGCCAGACGCGGGTTCTGCGGCAACCATTTGCCGAGGTAATACAGCCGCCCGGTCAGCAGTTCCGCCCGTGGGTCGCCCGCCTCGCGCCCGCGCTGCAAGGCCGAGAGCAATTGCGGCGCATCGCCTTGCACGGGGTAGTCGTTGATCAACCGTGCCAGGCTGGTCCAGGCCGGCGCATAGACCGGCGCCAGTTCCTCGAGCAGGCGCTGGGCGCTTTGTGCATCGGCCGGGCCTTCGAGGGCTGGCGACGACAGAACGCGTGCCACCGACTCGACCCGCAAGGGCGCGACTCGTCCCTCGCGCCAACCCTGGCGCAACTCCACCAGCAAAGCCTCTTGCGCCTTGGGCTGGGCGCGCATTCGGTTGATGGTGGCCAGCTCCACATAACAGGCATCGAGTACCGCAAGCCGAGCCCGACACATCTGCTCGATCTGCGGCAGGTGAGCCTTATAGGTGCCCTGATTGCGGTAAATCAGAATCTGCGCCAGATCCGCCTCGACAATGCCCTGGGCGCGCCAGCCATCGACCTTCTGCTGCGGATCCACCCCAGGCACCAGTTGCGGGTAGCCCAGGTACAACAACGTCAGCGGCACCACCGCACTGAACTCGCCTTTATCCAGCGCGCCTTCCAATAATTGCTGGGCCTCGCGCACTTGCTTGGGATCACTCGGTCCCTGACGCAACAACAAGCGGCCCAGACGTGACTGCGCCTTGACCGACTCCGGCGCGGCCTGCCGGTACAAGGCTTCAGCCTCTTTCAGGCTCTCCGGGTCGCCCGCCGACGCCGTCAGGTCGCCCATCCCGGCCTGGGCATCGGCATAGCCGTCCTGGGCCAGCGCCGCATAGTGCTTGCGTGCCGTTTCATAATCGCCGCGCAACATGGCCTCGCGCGCCACACCCTGATCCGGCAGGGTGCCACAACCATGAATCATCATCAGAGCTGCGGCCAGCGCAGAAAACCGCAGCCCCGATCGCCATGCGCCGTTCATTTTCCGGCCGCCAAGGCTTTATTCTCCCAGGCGCTTTTCACCCAGGTATTGGCCGCCCAGGCATTCTTCACCCAGGCATTGCTTTGCAGGTTTTCGATACTGACCTCCACCGGACGCCCGGCCAGATCGGTCTGCAACGCGCTGTCAGGCTCAATGGTGACCCGCAGGTCGGAGGCCAGGCCGCCGTTGTCCAGCACCACCGTGGCGATTTTGCCCGTGCGTGGCTGTTCTTCACCAACCAGTTGGAAGCTCACTGCCTTGCCAGGCTGGATCTTGGCAAAGTTCTTATAGGGGAAGCGCGCCTCGATGGTCGCCACACCATCGATCGGCATCAACTCGTATACTGTGGTGCCCTTGCCGACGACCTGGCCGTCCGGCACCAGCTGCGCCACCACCCGGCAATCGCAAGGGCTGGTCAGCGACCCTTGCAGGGTCCGGCTGAACAGGCGCTCGAGGTTTTCCGGGGTCGCCTGCCCGGGTGGCAGGTTGCCTTTCATCACATCCAGCAGCGACGCGGAAAAGGTCGCCAGCGGCGCCCCCTTGGACACCACCGCCCCCACCTTGACCAACGACTTGACGCTGCCGTCGCGCGGCAGGCCGATCAACTGGCCGGGCACGTTGACCCGCGCCGATTCGGCGTGAGTGACGAAATAAATGCCATACAACTGGTGCAGCACATAGCCAAAGGCACCCAGTCCCACCAGGAACATCAGCAGGCTCACCGTGGTCGCCCGCAAGCGTGCGAAAAAGCCCAGGCCGTTGCCGCTATCGTGCTTTCGCGGCTTGGTGAAGTTGTCGCGCTGCTGGGTCGCGAGCATGTCACCCAGGCTGATCACCCCACCCGAGAGGTAGGAGGTGATCAGATAACGCAATGCGGAGATCGCACGTGGAGGCAGGTTGTGGAACTCGCAACCCACCCGCAGCCCCTCGCTACCTACCGAACGCACGACAAACTCCACGTCGATGGCAAACCCAAGCGCATCGACCTGAAACACCAGTTTGCCTTTGTGCTGTCGGCCCACGATCAGCGGTGGGTTCAGCTGACTCAGGCTGAAGCCACCGGCCGACAAGTCGATCAGCTCGCAATCGAACATCTCCCGGTTCGGCACGTGTAACTTGAGCCTCGCCGGTAGATTCAGCCGCGCATGCTGACGCTGCACCTCCGACTCATGCACAACATTGTCATCAACAGCAATACAAGCTGTGTTCATAACGCGTCCCTTCCCTTCCACGATTGAGAACGATCCGGCAGGTCAGAGCCGGTATGCACCTTTATCCTTTACCGCTGTGCAGACCGGCACGGCATGCCGACTGCCCTGACACCTGCGCTACACCATCCACATCAGCAGCGCGCAAAACACACTGCCGGCCGAAAAGGTCATGGCCCGCGACGACCAGGTATTGAACCAGCGCTGATAGCTGGCCAGCCCGCGGTCGAGTCTGGTTTTCTGGCGCGTCCACGATTGCCGGTCGAGACGGAAGAACACATAGATCTTCACCACGGCGCCGACCACCTGGTTGTAATAGAGAATCAGTGGATAGGCCGGCCCGACCGGGTGCCCCGATGCCAGCAACAGCAGACTCAGGATCAAGCGAGTCAGGCCGATCCAGAGCACATAGATCAGCAGGTAGGCCACGCTGTATTTGAGGCTGGCAATGATCGCCACTGACGGCCCGAGCAGGCTGGCCCACATCGATACGCGTTGATCGAACAGCACCAGCGAGGTGAACCAGCCCAACCGCTGCACGCCCAAGTGCAGCGCCCGCGAGTTCTGCCGCAGGTTATTGCCATACCAGCGGAACATCAGCTGGCGGCTGGCCTTGAAGAAGCTCTTTTCCGGGGGGTGCTCGACCGTGTTGATCGCCGCATCGGGCACATAAAAGGTGTCGTAGCCCAGCCGCATCAGGCTGTACCAACTGGACTTGTCATCACCGGTCAGGAAGCGGAAACGCCCCAGGCGCCAGTGCTGCAGATAATCGCTCTCAACGTCTTGAATAAAGCCGGGGTCGGTCACCACTTGGGCGCGAAACACCGACATCCGCCCGGTCATTGTCAGCACTCGCTTGCCCAGTGCCATCGAACACATATTGATGTGCCGCTGGGCGAACCGCAGCTTATGCCATTGGCTCATCAGGTAGCTTCCGCGCACCTCGCAGAACTCATTGGTGGTCAGCCCGCCGACGTTCGGGAACAGCTTGAACCAGGGCACTGTCTGCCGCACCAGCCCGGGCGAGAGCACGGTGTCGCCATCGACCACCGCCACCACCGCATCGGCTTCCGGCAAATACCGGGAGATCGCCCGAAAACCATGGGCCAGGCCATCGCGCTTACCGGTGCCGGGAATCCGCACGAAGCTCAGGTTGACCTGCTCCGGCGGGGTATAGCTGTCCCACAGCGCTTTGATCAGCAGTTCATCGGCCAGCTCGACGATGGAACAGACCACCGTGGTCGGGTAACCACAACCGATGGCCTCTTCGATCACCGAGCGGTAGACCTGCGCCGTGGTCAACGCATCGATACGAAAACTGGTAACCAGCAAAAACACTTGCGACGGATCGGCACTGCTGCCCAGCCTGGTGACTCTGCGTCTGTAATAAGGGTATACCAGATAAAGGAACAGCATCCCCCGCAGGTAATGGATCGCGCCCATCGAATAACGCCAGATACCGACCGCCCCCAGCAACAGGAGAAAGTCCCTGGATTGGGGATCGAACACGGTGCGCGGCAGCAACAGTGCAAGCCCCATCAGCGCGGTGACGTAGAACAACCAGCCCGCAGCTTCGCGCAAGTAAACCCTGGAATCAGCCATACCTATGACCCCCCGTTCGATAAACCCAAGTTGTTTGGGGCGCATCAGCTCCGCGCCTCGCTTACCAGCAGATACCCTCAAGCCGATCGTCACTGGCGTGTGGCAGGAAGCCCACCAGGTCAACCACCTGCTTGCCCTCGGGCACCTGAAGCGCAATGGCTTTGAAGGCCTCGTCACTGTTACCCAGCACGATCACATCCGCCTGCTCGATCACTTTCGCAAGGTCAGGGCACAACAGCGAAGCCAGGTGCGGAATCTTCGACTCGATGTACTCCTTGTTGGCCCCGTAGATACGCGCGTATTCAACGTTGCGGTCGAAGATATGCAGGTCGTAGCCCTTGCCTATCAGCATCTCGGCCAACTCCACCAGCGGGCTTTCGCGCAGGTCATCGGTGCCCGCCTTGAAGCTCAGGCCGAGTAGCGCGACACGCCGCTTGCCGTAACTGCTGATAATGTCGAAGGCTCTCTGTACCTGCACCGCATTGCTGCGCATGATCGAGGCCAGTAGCGGGTGCTCGATGTCCATTTGCCCGGCGCGATAGTTCAGCGCACGCACATCCTTGGGCAGGCAGGAACCGCCGAACGCAAAGCCGGGGCGCATGTAATACCGCGACAAGTTGAGTTTGGTGTCCTGGCAGATCACGTCCATCACATCGCGACCGTCCACGCCGGCGGCCTTCGCGATATTGCCGATCTCATTGGCGAAGGTCACTTTGGTCGCGTGCCAGACATTGCAGGTGTACTTGATCATCTCCGCCACTTCGATGCTCCTGCGCAGAAGCGGCGCGTCCAGCTCTTGATAGAGCGTGGCGAGCATGTCACCGCTGCGCTGGTCGAGCTCACCGATCACCGTAATGGGCGGACAGTTGTAATCCTTGATCGCGGTACTTTCGCGCAGGAACTCCGGGTTGATCGCCACGCCGAAGTCGACCCCGGCCTTCTTGCCGGAATAGTCTTCAAGTATCGGGATCACCACGTTCTTCACCGTGCCCGGCAGCACCGTGCTGCGCACCACTACTGTGTGCCAACTGTGCTTGTCGTGCAGGGCTTCTCCGATCTCGCGGCAGACCGACTCGATGTAGACCAAGTCCAGATCACCATTCTTCTTGCTGGGCGTACCGACGCAGAGGAACGACATGTCCGTGCCCATCACTGCCGCCTTCACATCACGGTCACCACGCAGCCGCCCAAAACTCACACCCAGTTCGAGCAGCGGCTCCAGGTCGGGTTCAACGATGGGCGACTTACCCTGGTTGATCAGGTCAACCTTGACTTGCGAGACATCCACCCCGATTACGTCATGACCGCGAGCACAGAGACAGCCCGCACATACAGCACCCACGTACCCCAAACCAAATATGCTGATCCGCATCGGTGAATCCCCGTATACCTTGATTCAAGAATGCCATCGGCATGCCGCGCAGGCCGACAGTCGCTCTACCGCACCAACTAACCGACCGTTAGGTACAACTTGTACTCTCGACCCACACCGTAAAATTGGAGTGTAGACAAACATCAAGCACGTACTGTTTTTTTTAAAAGAAATTTCGAACACTTCGCGCCGACAACATGAGTAGTTAGATCAGCAAAGTGAGTACCCACATCGTAAACACGTTAACCATTGATAAAATTACTATTAAAATCAGTGGTATATAAAAGCTATCGTGACTGACACCTCAAACAAAAACATATACCCGCGCACCAAAAACAAGCAGATACTTACGATACTTACCGGACAGACACGCCTAAAGCCCTGACACAGTGCAATGCCAACGTTGCAACATTGTAAGCGTATCCAATAAATTCCCCGCACAGTGTAAAGCGACTGAAACACGTCAATTTTTTTAATAACTATTTATTGGCGCTCGCCCTACACGCAATAGTTAATACCTTTTAAATAACAAACTCTTTAGGGACTCTCCGAATAAGCCCTCGAATGTGCTGATATATGTCCTGACTACCTGAGCGAGCCGCCCATGAACCCGATGAGCTCTGCTGGCGCTGATCGAGCCGTAGTATCCCAAGGCCGGCGGCAGCGCACACCTTATTCTCCGGACGCTATGCTGCGCATTCATCGGCTGCAGAACGGTTTGCATTGGGCGATTCGGCGATGGAAGAGGCGCTCTATGAAATCACTTCGCTGCGCCAGTTCGCCCAGCTCACGCTGGGCGCTCCGATCCCTGAAGACACCACCCTCATGAATGTCCGGCATCTGGCGGAAAAACACCCGTTGGCGGCGGGAATCCTGGCCGTAGCTATGACATCGTCCCGGTCAAGGTCGATGAGCTGGCCGAGCAGCAACGCATCGCTGACACCGAAACGCTGAAGCGAAATACCGTCGCGCAGAAGAACATCGATGTGAGCTGGCATGAGTTTTCAAGTGGTTTGCCACTGCTGGAAGCGCTGAATGTCGGCAACGTCGATATCAGCGCTGACGTGGCGGACACCGTGCCGATTTTTGCTCAGGCTGCGCAGGCTAATCGCTGCCTTGGAAAAAGCAGGCCTGGCGTTTTCGGACATCCAACCGGCCTACCTGTCGCCCGCCGATGGCCGAGCAGCTTCGAGAACATTGCCGCGGGTTTATTGCCCAAGGCAGTGGATGCGAAAGACGTCGATATCTGGAAACCCTGAGGGCAACCTCAAGGCGTGATCGCAACCTTCATCACCCCGTCCCGCTGATGCGCAAACAACTCATAGGCGGCTTCGATATCGTCGAGCTTGAAGCGATGCGTCACCAGCGGCGACAGATCGACGCCACCGCGTTGCACCACCGCCATCAACCGTCGCATGCGTTCTTTACCGCCGGGGCATAGGGTGCTGACGATGCTGAAATCCCCGAGCCCCGCGGCAAAGGCTTCCAGGGGGATGCGCAGATCACTTGAATAAACCCCCAGGCTGGACAAACGACCACCGGGGCGCAACACCCGCAGCGCGGACTCGAAAGTGCCTTGGGTGCCCAGCGCTTCGATGGCCACGTCGACACCTCGACCGTCGGTCAGCGCCATGATCTGCGCGACCACGTCGCCGTCCTTGAAATTGACCACGTGGGTCGCACCCAACTGCCGGGCGACGCTCATCCGTTCAGCCACGGTATCGATGCCGATAATGGTGCTGGCGCCTTTGAGGCGCGCGCCGGCCACGGCACACAGGCCGATTGGCCCGAGGGCGAACACCGCGACGGTATCGCCAATCTTGACCTCGCCCCGCTCCGCCCCGGAAAACCCGGTGGACATGATGTCCGGGCACATCAGCACCTGTTCGTCGCTGAGGCCATCGGGGATCGGGCACAGGTTGGCCAATGCATCCGGCACCAGCACGTGTTCGGCCTGGCAACCATCGATGGTGTTGCCGAACTTCCAGCCACCGGCGGCGCGGAAGCCATGGCGGGTGTCCGGGCCATCCTGCGAGCTACAACCGCACAGGCAGGCGTAACTTTGTCCGCTGGGGGTAATGGCACCGGCAATCACACGCTGACCTTCGACAAAACCACGCACCTGCGAGCCCAGACGCTCGATAATGCCCACCGGTTCGTGACCGATGGTCAGCCCTTTGGCCACCGGGTATTCACCCCGCAGGATGTGCACGTCGGTGCCGCAGATCGTCGTGGTAGTAATACGGATCAGCGCATCCAGCGGTCCGACCTCGGGGATCGGCTTGTCATCCAGCACGATGCGGTTTTTCTCAACGAATATCGCGGCTTTCATGGTTGCCATCGGGGCTCTCCTGAGCATTCACATGAGCTTGAGTTCAGCACGAACCTCAGCCTGCACCCGGTTTACGGACGGGAGGTTGATCATGGTCAATACTTAGAGACTGGATGTACGGCACAGGAGCCGCACGTCGGGCGGCTAATCCATGGGAGGTTCGTCATGTCTGGTCAATCCCGCTTCATGCTGGTTGCATCCCCGCTGATGGAACACAGCCCTGCTTTCGACAGGGCCGCTGCGCTGGCCAAGGCCGAAGACGCCGCGCTGCACATCGTCGCCTTCGATTACCTTGAAGGCCTGGCGACCGCCAGTCTGGTCAACGAAAAGGCCCTGGAACAGATACGCGTGGGGTACGTCGAGCGCCACCGCCAATGGCTTGAGGAACAGGCCCGCCCCTTGCGCAAAATCGGGGTCCACGTCACCACCGAAGTGGCCTGGGTCGAACGCCCACTGGAGGAAATCCTGATTCACCTCAAAGAGCAGCCGATGGATGTGCTGATCAAGGCGCTGGAGCACGAATCGCTGCTGTCGCGGCTGATGTTTACCCCGCTCGATGTGCACTTGTTGCGCGAATGCCCGGTGCCGCTACATTTCGTCAGCCACGCCGTGCACGCCTTGCCGCGAAAGATCGTCGCGGCGGTCGACCCCTTTCATCGCGATGACCATTACAAAACCTTCAACGACCGAATCCTTCACGAGGCGGCGAAACTGGCGAGCGCCTGTAATGCCGAGCTCGATGTTGTCTACGCCTATGACCTTTCATCCATCAGCGCCGACGAATTCGGCTTCGACAACGGGTCGGCGTTTTTCTCCTCGGGCAAGGCCAAGACCGTGTTCGATTACCAGGAGGATGCCTTCAACGACTTGGCCGAGCGCAACGGCATCGCGCCGGAGCAGCGGCACATGATCATGGGTAACCCGGCCAAGGTCCTCACCCGTTATGCCGATGCCTATGACGTTGACGTGATTGTTATGGGCCGGATCGGCCATCGCGGCATGGGCCGGTTGATCGGCAGTACAGTGGAGCATCTGCTGTACAAAATGCCGTGCAGCGTTTGGGTGGTGTACACCGAGCGGCTGGATGAATAGCTGCTCCTACAGTGTTCTCTTCAGACAGGTGAATGAGTGTGAATGAGTTCAACGCCGCGTAATCACCACCTCAAGGTATTCACTCGGCACCACCAGCGATTTTTCTCCCGCCCTGTTCAAACGGTTGATCAGTTCGGTCATGTCGCTTTCCAGCGCCTGGGCACCTTCAGGAGGCAGCGCCGCGAAGGCTTTGTGGACCGGGCCGTACCAGGCGCGGAACGTGTCGATGAAATGCGCCGCCGAGCGGTAACGGAAGTTGAAGGTCTTGCGCGTCACCTGCAGCAGAAAGTCACGTTCGTCGAACTGCGTGTGCAGCCAGGCTTCGGTGCCCCAGTTCGACGGCGGTTGAGCGCTCGGCGGTGGCGGCAGGTGGCGGCCGAGGGTCTTGAACATCTGGCCGACGAACCCTTCGGGCGTCCAGTTGGCGAGGCCGATCCGCCCTCCGGGGCGACAAACCCGCGCCAGTTCCGTGGCGGCCTTGGGTTGGTCCGGCGTAAACATCACACCGAAGGTCGAAAGCACGGCATCGAAGCTGGCATTCTCGAACGGCAAGGCTTCGGCGTCAGCCACTTGAAACGTGACTTCCAGGTGTTCTGCCCTGGCCCGGTCTTCGCCGCGTTCCAGCAGCGCGGCCACGTAGTCAGTGGAGGTGACGAGGCAGCCACGGCGCGCCGCGGCGAGCGTCGCGTTACCATTACCGGCGGCTACGTCGAGCACGCGTTCATCGCAAAGCAGGTCGCAGGCCTCGGCCAGTTGCTCACCGACGATCTGCAAAGTGGTGCCGATCACGGCATAGTCGCCACTGGCCCAAGAGGCCATCTGACGGTTTTTCAAGGCAGTAAGATCAATGGGTGTACTCATGAATTCCGCTCCGTTGCGGGTTGGAACGCAACCCGGCTTATTCGGCCGTGGTGGGATCGATGATGGCCGTGACCTGGGAAATGCGGTTGGCCGGGAAACCGCTCTGCCTGGCGTGTTCCTTGATCAACTCTTCGTTGGGCGCGATGTACACGCAGTAGAGCTTGTCACCGGTGACATAACTCTGCTGCCACTGCACCTCAGGCAAGTCGCGCAACGTCCTGCAGGACTTTTGCGAAGCCGCTTTCAAATCCCTTTCTGACAGTGTTCCAGCACCCGGAATCTCGCGTTCTATAACGAACTTAGGCATGGCAACCTCTCATTCTTGTTATTGATGACAGGGTCGGCAGACCCTGTGTGCCAACTATCGCGCCGGGCAACGCTGGCGTCCTGCCCGATCGTCGGCCAACCCTGCCCGATCGTCCGGAGATTTCACGCTCTGGCGCGACAGGATCACAATCAAAAGCCGCCCCGCCAACACGGGAAAACTACCATGGATGCCTTGTCACAGACCCTGCGCGTCGTCCGCCTGGTCGGCGCGATTTTTATCAATGCCAGGTTCACGGCCCCCTGGTGCTACCAATCGCCGAGCGCCGACACGGCGGCGAAGGTGTGCTGGCGAAACTGGCCGAGGTGTTATTCATCTAAGTGCTGCGCCTGTACATGCACGAACAGGGCGAAGGTCGTACCGGTTGGCTGGCGGGTGTGGGCGACCGGATTGTCGGCGCCGCCCCCCTCAACGCGCTGCACAAAAAACCGTGTCACGCCTGGACGCTGGATGAACTGGCGCGCACTGCCGGCACGTCAAGATCGGTGTTGGCGGAACGCTTCCAGCAACTGGTGGGAAGTTCGCCGATGCAGTACCTGACGCAATGGCGCATGTTGCTGGCGGCCAACCTGTTACGCAGCAGTAACAGCTCATTGATGCGGATTGCCGAAGAGGTGGGCTACCAGACCGACACGGCGTTCAGTCGGGCTTTTCGTCGAGAGTTTGGAGCGCCACCGGCAGCGTGGCGGCGCAGTCAGGAGAAAAAACCAATGGCCCACAGCGTGCTGCCTGTGAGCCATTGATTTGAGGCATTAAGCAGCGGGTGCTTTAGCCTCTTCCAGCAACTGCTGAATCACTTTCTCCTGAGTCTCGTAGCTACCTTCACCAAAGTGGGTGTAACGCACCTGACCCTTGGCGTCGATCAGGTAGTGAGCCGGCCAGTACTGGTTGTCGAAATTGCGCCAGATCGCATAGTTGTTGTCGATGGCCACCGGGTAGGTGATGCCGAGCTTTTTCACTTGATCCTTGACGTTGTCGATGATGCGCTCGAAACCGTATTCAGGGGTGTGCACGCCGATCACCACCAGGCCGTCCTTCTCGTATTTCTTCGCCCAGTCCTTCACGTACGGCAAGGTGTGCTGGCAGTTGATGCAGTCGAAGGTCCAGAAGTCCACCAGCACTACTTTGCCTTTCAGCGAATCGTTGCTCAGCGCCGGCGAGTTGAGCCATTCGACCGCACCGGACAGCGACGGCATCGCGCCTTGGGCGTTGTCCATGGACGAGTCTGCCTTGACCTTGCTGATGAAGTAGTCGACGACTTTCGGCACGGTTTCCAACACGCGTTGTTCGACCGTGGTGACGCCTTCGGACGACGTGCCGGCCAGCAGTGTTTTGTCGGCACCGGTGGAAATCACCGCCGCAGCGGCCAGTACGGCCACGCCGGCACCACGACGCAGCCAACCGGTGACCGGGATCGACGCCTTCAAGCGATTGACCAGGCCGCGACCGGCGAAGATCAAGGTGCCCAGGGACAATGCGCTGCCCAGGCCGTACGCCACCAGTAACAGGCTGGTTTGAGCGTTTGCGCCTTGCAGCATGGCGCCCGTGAGGATGACCCCGAGGATCGGCCCGGCGCACGGTGCCCAGAGCAGACCGGTGGCAACGCCGATCATGATCGAACTCAACGGGCCGGACATTTTGCGGGTGTCCGGGTCGAGGCGGTTGCCCAGCGCCACGAAGGGACGGGCCAGCCAGTCACCGACACGGGCGGAAATCAGCGACAGGGCGAACAGCACCATCACGATGAGGGCCACATGACGGCCGGTGTTATTGGCTCGTACCACCCACTCGCTGCTGACCACGGCCAGGCTGGAGATCAGGGCGAAGGTCAGGACCATGCCGCCGAGGGTGAGCAGGATCGAGGAACGTGTGCGTTTAACACCGGCGAACAGGAACGGCACGACCGGGAGGATGCAAGGGCTGAGAACGGTCAATATGCCGCCCAGGAAAGCGATGAGAAACATGGGATCACCTACAACATGTGGGGGGTGGCGATTCACACACATCTAATGTGGGAGCGGTGGTGTTTACAGATCAGTGTTCCGGGCATCAGGCCGTCTGGTTACCCAGCAACTGACCTTGCGGCGTCCGGCTGGAACCGTCCTGCGCCAAAAAGGCGTTCCTGCCCTTCTGCGCCACCGGCGTCAGCTGGAGCACAGAACTCAGTTGTCTGAGTTGCAGCCATCAGCCAATTTGCGATAGTCCAGAACCTGGGTTTTGTTATGGGAATCCAGGTAGGTCAGCTGGGCATCCACAACCCCACAGAAAGGCGAGGCGTCCTGTTTCAGCGACACCACTTTCTTGATGTCCAGGTGCGTGCCGAAGGTGTAGGTTTTAGCGGTGACATCGGCTTCGGCACGGGCCGACAAGGTGCAGATGCTCAGGGCGGCAAACAGGCAAGCGGCGTAGACGGCTTTGGTGTTCATGGTGGTTTCCTCAAGGCTTCAATAGGTCAATCGTTGATTGGGCCGAGGCGGTTTGGCTTGCCTCGATGGAACCTATTAGAAGCTCGCGAGGTATCCCGACTGTGTCGGGAACAGGCGCGTGTAAATCGGTACGTATCAAAACCGGGCCGGGATACACAGCTATACAAATGCCCTGAAAATGGGTGTTTTTGCGTCCACGTGTATCCGCCGACATGCCAGATACACTGCAATACAAAGGACTGCGGGCGAGCGGGCCAATGCTCGATAGACTGCGCGACATCCCCCATCTACAGAGGCCTGGCCAAATGGAACACGTCGATCACATTCTCATCGTGGACGATGACCGAGAGATCCGGGAACTGGCAGGCAACTACCTCAAGAAAAACGGCCTGCGCACCACCGTCGTGGCGGATGGACGGCAAATGCGCACGTTCCTGGAATCCACGCCGGTGGACCTGATCGTGCTCGACATCATGATGCCCGGCGACGATGGCCTGATGCTGTGCCGTGAGTTACGCGCCGGCAAACACAAGGCCACGCCAGTGCTGATGCTCACCGCGCGCAACGATGAAACCGACCGCATCATCGGCCTGGAAATGGGTGCCGACGATTACCTGGTCAAGCCATTCGCTGCGCGTGAACTGCTCGCCCGCATCAACGCCGTGCTGCGCCGCACTCGGATGCTGCCTCCCAACCTGGTGGTCACCGAAAGCGGTCGTTTGCTGGCCTTCGGGCGCTGGCGCCTGGACACCTCGGCCCGGCACCTGCTCGATGAGGACGGCACGATGGTCGCGCTCAGTGGCGCAGAATATCGGTTGCTGCGGGTGTTCCTCGATCATCCTCAGCGGGTGCTCAATCGCGATCAATTGCTGAACCTGACCCAAGGCCGCGATGCCGACCTGTTCGACCGCTCAATCGACTTGCTGGTCAGCCGCTTGCGCCAGCGACTGCTGGACGATGCCCGCGAACCGGCCTACATAAAAACCGTGCGCAGCGAAGGCTATGTGTTTTCGCTGCCGGTGGAAGTGCTCGGGGCGCCCTCATGAATCTCTCGATGCGCTGGCCCCGCACCCTCGCCTCGCGGCTGTCGCTGATCTTCCTGATCGGCTTGATTCTCGCGCAGGCGCTGTCCTTCGGCGCGCAGTACTACGAGCGATACGAAAGCACGAAGAACACCATGCTGGGCAATCTGGAAACCGACGTCTCGACCTCCATCGCCATCCTCGACCGCTTGCCGCCCGAAGAACGCATGAGCTGGCTGCAACAACTGGATCGACGTAACTACCGCTATTTGCTGAACGAAGGCTCGCCGGGCATGCCCATGAACGATTCGCCAATCGCGATGACGTCGATCAAAGAGGCCATCGGCAAGGATTACCCCATGACGATGACCGACATCCCCGGGCCGAATAAACATTTTCAGGTCCACCTGAAACTGGCGGACGGCAGCCCGCTGACCATCGACGTGCGACCCTCGATGGTGCCGTTGTCGCCGTGGTTACCCATCGTGTTGCTGGGGCAACTGGCACTGATGCTCATCTGCACCTGGCTGGCCGTGAGAATCGCCATCCGCCCCCTCACCCGCC
Organism: Pseudomonas sp. ANT_J28; assembly: GCF_008370005.1. Taxonomy (NCBI): domain Bacteria; kingdom Pseudomonadati; phylum Pseudomonadota; class Gammaproteobacteria; order Pseudomonadales; family Pseudomonadaceae; genus Pseudomonas; species Pseudomonas sp. ANT_J28. The sequence continues at coordinate 20,004 of NZ_VOBM01000030.1, read as the reverse complement.
TCGCCCAAGCGGTAGAGACCCTGGACCCCAACACCCACGCAGTGCACCTGGACGAAAAAGGCCCGACCGAAGTCGCGCATGCCGCCATGGCCTTCAATTCGATGCAGGCGCGCATCGCCGCTTACCTGAAGGAGCGCATGCAACTGCTGGCGGCGATTTCCCACGACCTGCAAACCCCGATCACCCGCATGAAACTGCGTGCCGAATTCATGGACGACTCCGCCGAGAAAGACAAACTCTGGAATGATCTGGGCGAGATCGAACACCTGGTGCGCGAAGGCGTGGCCTATGCCCGCAGCGTTCATGGCGCCACCGAGGAAAGTCGCCGCACCCATCTGGATTCGTTCCTCGACAGCCTGGTGTTCGACTATCAGGACATGGGCAAAGACGTGCAGCTAGGCGGTAAAAGTGACGCGGTAATCACCACCCGGCCGCACGCCTTGCGGCGGGTGCTGGTGAACCTGACAGACAATGCGCTGAAGTTCGCTGGCGCCGCCGAATTGAGGGTGGAAACGAAGGCTGACGGCAGTTTGTCGGTGAAGGTGATGGACCGTGGCCCGGGGATTGCCGAGGAAGATTTGGCTCAGGTGATGGAGCCGTTTTATCGCGTGGAGAACTCGCGTAACCGCAGCACTGGCGGGACCGGGTTGGGCTTGGCGATTGCACAGCAGTTGGCGTTGGCGATCGAGGGATCGTTGACGTTGAGTAATCGTGAAGGAGGTGGGTTGTGCGCGGAGCTCAAATTACCGGCTCCGTAGCATGATCGTTGATCGATTGATCGTTCCCACGCTCCACTCTGCGTGGGAACGATCGGCAGTCAATCAGGCCGGGTAGTTGGCCCGCAAGGCCTCCAGACCACCCTGGTAGATACCGGTAAACAGCGCCACCACTTCCTCGTCACTCACACCGACAGGTGCAAACCGCCCAGACCACGTCACTCGCGCGCCCTGCCCCTGCGCTTCAACACTGATAGTCGCCAGATAGTCAGTAGCCGGAAACGGCGCCTGCAAAATTGAATAACTGTAAGTCTTCCCAGCGTTATCAAACGCCTCCAACCGCTCAACCACCACCGCCCCATCCGCCGTTTGCAAGCTACGTACCCGGCCGCCTTCACTCAGCTCGCTTTTGGGAATAAACGGCAGCCAGTCCGGTAGCGAGTTAAAGCCGCCGATCAATTGCCAAACCTGGTCGGCGGTCGCCGGGATGTCGATGAATGCTGATGCTGCAGCCATGAAATATTCTCTCTCAATCAATAAGGTTCAAATTGCCATGCTGTCGACAACACCACCGTCGACCCGCAACGCCGCGCCAGTGGTGGCCGAAGACAGCGGCGAGGCGATGTAGGCCACCAGATTCGCGACTTCCTCGACATCCGCCACTCGCTGGATGATGGAGGTCGGCCGAGCCTTGCGCACGAAGGCATCGGCTTCTTCCCGAACGCTGCGCCCGGATTTGGCAGTGGCGTCTTTGAGCATCTGCTCCAGGCCATCGGTCAATGTCGGGCCGGGCAGGATCGCGTTGACCGTCACCCCGGTGCCCGCCAGCCGCTTGGCCAAACCATGGGACACCGCCAGGTTGGCGCTTTTGGTCACGCCGTAGTTGATCATGTCGGCCGGTGTTGCGACCCCGGATTCCGAGGACAGGAAGATCACCCGCCCCCAGCCCTGCTTGACCATGTCTGGCACGTAATGCCGTGACAGGCGCACGCCGGAGATCACGTTGACCTCATAAAAACGCGTCCACTCGCTGTCCGGTGCATCGAAGAAATCCACGTCGTTAAAGATCCCGAGGTTGTTCACCAGGATGTCCGCTCGCGGTTCGGCGGCGAACAACAACTCGGCGCCTTCGGCCGTGCCGAGGTCTGCGGTCAGGCCACGCAACTGCGCGTCCGGCACACTCTGGCGAATGCTCGCCAGCGCCTGTTCGACCTTGGCCGTCTCGCGGCCGATCACCACCACCGTGGCGCCGGACTCGGCCAGCGCCTTGCTGATGCCCAGGCCAATGCCGGCGGTGCTGCCGCTGACAATGGCGCATTTTCCACTCAGATCGATTTTCATGCTCAACCTCCAATGATCGGCAATGGCGCACGTTCGGACACCAGTTTCGCCTCGCGCATCGCCTGCCAGAAAGCAGCGGGAATGACGGCCGACATCGCGGCAAAGTCTTGAGCAATCCGGTCCGGACGGCTGGACCCCGGAATCACCGCCGCCACCGCCGGGTTAGCCAACGAGAACTGCAACGCAGCTGCCTTGATGTCGACACCATGCGTGGCAGCAATGCGTTTGATCTGCTCAACTTTGTTGATGATCGCCGGGCTGGCTTTCTGGTATTCGAAGTGCGTGCCACCGGCCAAAATGCCCGAGCTGTAAGGACCACCGACCACGATCTCGACGTCCTGCGCCAGCGCGGTGCCCAGACGAACCCAATAGGTCTGACATGATCGACATCCGCCAATTGCGCTACTTCGACGCCGTCGCCGAAGAAGAACACGTCGGTCGCGCCGCCGAACGCCTGCACATTTCACAATCGCCCCTGAGTCGACAGATCGCCCAGCTCGAAGAGCGCCTTGGCCTGACCCTGTTCGAACGCAGCCAGCAACGCATTCGCCTGACCCGCGACGGCCAGACTTTCCTGGCTGAAACCCGTGCCCAGCTGACCCACGCCAATCGCCTGGAATCCCTGGGCAAGCACCTAGGTCGTGGTGAAGAGGCGGCTTGTGCATCGGCTACATCGAAAATGCCATACACGCCGGCGTCCTGCCGAACGCCTTGCGGGTGCTGCGGGTCGACCGGCCGAACGAGCACGTCGCGCTGTACAACCTCAATTCCGCCGAACAACTCGAAGGCCTGCGTAAGCGTAGTCTGGATATCGCGCTGGTCAGCGAACCGCCCGTCGCCGAAGACCGCATTGGGATTGGTGGCTTCGGGGCTGGGCATCGCGATGATTCAGAAAGGCCTGAGCCGCAACGCACCACCCGGCGTGGTGCTGCGGGAAGTGCCATGGATTTCCTTCACCACGCCGCTGTGGGCCGCATGGCACCGGATCAATTTGCGACCGCTGGTGGAAACGTTCAGGAAAGTGCTGACCGAATCGGGCCCGGCCACATGATCGTTCCCACGCTCCACTCTGCGTGGGAATGATCATGTGGCGAGGGGCTTGCCTCATCGCCACATGTTTGGTGCTTTACTGAAAAGCCCCCGAAACCCAGCGAGAAGCCCGCATGAACCGCAACGACCTGCGCCGCGTCGATATGAACCTGCTGGTCATTCTCGAAACCCTGATGTTCGAAAAGAACCTGACCCGGGCCGGGGAGTAGCTGTTTCTCGGTCAGCCCGCCGTCAGTGCCTCACTGGCCAAGTTGCGCGACCTGTTCGACGACCCGCTGCTGGTGCGTTACGGTCGTGTGCTGGAGCCGACCCAGCGCGCATTGGCGATCCTCAAGGAGTTGCAGCCGGCGATGGACACCATCTCCGGCGCGGTCAGCCGGGCCAAGGATTTCGACCCGTCCACTAGCCGCGATGTGTTTCGCATCGGCCTGTCCGACGACGCCGAGTTCGGCCTGTTTCCGCCGCTGCTCAAGCAAATACGCGAAGAGGCGCAGAACGTTGTGGTGGTGGTGCGACGGGTGAATTACTTGCTGATGTCGTCGATGCTGGCCAGCAGGGAGATTTCCGTCGGGATCAGCTACACCAAGGAACTGCCGGCCAACGCCAAGCGCAAGAAGCTGCGCGACCTGAGCGTCAAGATCCTGGTGCCGCAATTCGCCGGCCTGCGCGCCTTGCTGACCGGCACCGATATGCTCGCCACGGTGCCGGACTACGCGGCGTGCGCGCTGATCGAAGGCAGCAGCCAGTTGCGGGCCGACGACCCGCCGTTTGACATCGTGCTGTCCGAACTGTCCATGGTCTGGAACGGGGTCAACGATAACGATCCGGCAGAACGTTGGTTGCGCTCGCGAATCGCCCAACACATGGCCGCTCCACTGCCGGGGCATTAATCGATTTGAAAGACTCGGGGTCGGTCTCGCGCAGGTAGACCGGCAGGTCAGTGACCGGCGGCATGACCGGAATTTCGAAGTACATCTGGACCACCCAGCCGCGGTGGTAGCTGGCGTGGTTGACCACGTGCATCAGTATCGCGCCGGCGCTCATGATGCCGCTTTCCCCCGAGACAAAGCTGAACTCGACGGGTTTATCCAGTGAGGCATCGGTCTGCCGTTCGCTCCAGTCGCAGTACCAGTGATCGATGTCCTTTTGCGCCAGGCGCAGCTCAGGAAGTTCGGGGTGCAGCAGATCGTGTGACGTCTTGAAGCCGTGCCCTCGGCCTTCGAGGTGAGCCTGCCAGATGCAGTCCACCACGTAGATGTGGTTCAGGGTGCCGATCATGTTCTTGAACACCGACACGCGCTCTTTATTGACCTCACCTGGTGGCAAGGCGGTCAGGCTGTCAAAGAGGCGTTGATTGGCCCAGCGCTTGTAATCGGCAAGCATGCGGGCAGTGCGTACGTTAATCATCGGAGGTCTCCCATTGTGATGGGCGCACTGCCAAGCATAGCCCTCAGGGCGAGCGGCATTGCAAACGCTGATTACCGGTAGCTCCGCGACCTGTGTAGCTGCGTTGTGGCGAGGGGATTTATCCCCGTTGGGTCGCGAAGCGGCCCCCGCGTCCGTTCAGACAGGCCGATTTGTCCGGATTGACGACTGCTTCGCAGCCGAACGGGGCGGTGCGACGTTTCTATAAATCCCCTCGCCGATCCATTCGACGTCCGGCCCGAAGCGCGCCTGGCCGCACAGATCCAGCGTCATGTGCACACCCAGCCCCGCACTTTCCGGGGCCGGATACACCAGATGCCGGAACGGCGCCCGACCACTGAAACTGAAATAGCTGCCCTTGCACAATCGTGCCTCGGGAACGTGCTGCGACGGCAAGCCTTCAATCCGGCTCGCCACCTCAGGCGCGGACAGGCCGGCGCAATTGATCAACTCGCGGCAACTCAAAGCCATCGGTTGGGCGCCGCCCATCTGCAGTTCGAAACCTTGCTCGGTGCAACGGGCAGACGCCAGCGGCGTATGAAAAACCAGCGACGTGCCGCTGGCCTCGGCATCCGCCTGAAGCGCCAGCATCAGGGCATGGGAATCGACGATCCCGGTGGACGGCGAGCAGAGCGCAGCGATGCAGGACACTGTCGGTTCAAGTTCCCGCGCCTGTTCGGCGTCCAGCCATTGCAGGTCATCGACGCTCACCTGCCCTGCGCTCCTTTCACGTCAGCCCTCGTTCCCGATAATCGATCAGGCTGGAGAATATCGCCACGCAAAGCAAGCCGCTCGCTTTGCTGGCCTCGCTCCTATACGCCACCGCCAGTATGCACAAGGCCGCCACCAGCGCCGAGCCGCTGAACATGCTGCGCATCACGAGGTTGGGCGAGGCGCCTGCAAACCACCATCTGGCTCGCCGACATGGCGGACTTCGAGGCGATGAACGCCGTGTGGGATGCCTGGGTACCGGCAGGCCACGCTCCGGCCCGCGCCTGCGGCGAAGCAAAGCTGGCAGAGCCAGCGTTATTGGTGGAGATCATCGTGTGTGCGGCGAAGGACTGAGCTTTTTCAGACGCAGGTGTTGGACTGTTAACGCTTCGACAGGGAACTCCTGACGGCCGCCGCGCATCCTAGAATATGAGGTACTTCCTTTTTTGCTTCACGCTTTCAGAGGACACCGTCATGCGCCGTCTGATTATCATCTCTTCCCTTTTGCTGTGTTTACCCTTCGGCTCCGCTATGGCCAAAGTGGATGCGGGCGATGTCGCCACGTCAGCCGGGGTTTCCGCATCGTTGTACTCGACGTTCAAAGACCACAAACTCATGATTCCTGCCCGGGATGACGCCTCCAGCTTCGTTGCCAGTGGCGGCGCGATTCGTGGTGTTTATCTGGAGTCATACTTAAAGCAGATTCGTCAGGAACATCCAGGCCTCAACGCCAGCGACGAAGACCTGGCCAGAGCGATCCTCGTCCAGGAAGGCGTTGCCGCGGGTCAATAAAGGCTGAAAAAGTAGCGGTGGGGCTGCAGCACCCGGATAGCGTTTGCAGCCCTACCTTGCTTCAACACCGGTGGATAATCGCGCCCAACCCGCCACCAATTGCGCGCTGATGCTCACGCCGCCGCACACCACAATCACCACATCATGGGCCTCGGCAATCGCCGGATGGTCCAGGTATCCAATCGCCAACGAAACGCCGCACGCCGGCTCGACCAACTGACGCAGGTCGTTGGCGTAACGCACCACGCCCATGATCGCCTCGTCATCGCTGAGCGCGACACACTCGTGCGGGAAATCGAGGATATGCTGCACCGGCCAGGCGGCCACCTGAGTCGCGCCGAGCGACTTGGCGACCGTATCGATCCGGGGGAATTTGACCGGATGTCCGGCACTGACAGCGGCGGCAAAAGACGCAGAACCCTGGGTTTCACACGCGATGATCCGGCAGTCCATGCGCTTGTGGCGGATCAATCCGGTGAGAATCCCCGCCAGCAAACCTCCGCCCCCTACCGACATCACGAGCGCATCGACCTGAGGGCAATCCTCGAGGATTTCATCGACCATCGTGCTGTGCCCTTCCCACAACACCGGGTGATCGAAGGCCGGTACGTATTCGGTATCAGCGCCCTGCGCGAGTTCTTTGGCCCGTAGATTGGCTTCGTCCCAGACTTTGCCATGGACGATCACCTCGGCACCGGTTTTCCTGATCCGTGCGCGGGTGGTTTCCGGCGTGGTGTGCGGCACCACAATGCAGGCTTTCAACCCCAGTATGGCGGCAGCCACGGCGGTGGCGAACCCGGCGTTGCCGCCGGAAGGACAGATCACTTTGCGTTTCCCTTGCTCCGCTGCCTGGCTGCACAAGAGCCCAATACCGCGAAGTTTGAAAGAGCCGCTCGGTTGCAGGTTTTCCAGCTTGAGCCATATTCGTCGAGATGGGGTCGACAGGTCTGGATGCAGAATCAACGGCGTTCTGATGTGAAGCATGGCGGAGCTCCTTTAGGGTGAACGGTCCTAATCCAAGCTTAGTTCACCCCGCTCCCACGGTTACCGCTTCAGCGATAACGCGGTGCTGCCGTGGAGTTGCCGAACAAACCTGAAAGCGTCTGGCGCTGGGCTTCATAGGCGTCCCACTGGTCGCCTTGGTGCAGGCCCGGAATGGTCACCACTTCGCCTTGCGCCAGGCCCGTCAGCGCGGCGTCGACCATGTCCTGAGCAGACATCACGATCTCTTGCGGCAGGTTTTCCACCGGGTTGCCGGCCTCGCTCCAGAAGTCGGTGGCGGTGGCACCGGGCAATACGGCCTGGATACGAATGCCTTTGTCGGCCAGCTCGCGGTGCATCGATTGGCTCAGGCCGAGGACAAATGCCTTGGTCCCGCCATACACGCCGTTGAGAATTTCCGGGGCGATGGCAACGATCGAGGAGATATTGATCACCGTCCCGGTGCCGCGAGCGACGAAGCCTGGCACCACCGCGTAAGCCAGGCGCATCAACGCGGTCACGTTGAGGGTGATCATGTCTTCCATGTCATCCACGGGGCTGCCGAGCAGCGGCATGACAGCGCCGACCCCGGCGTTGTTGACCAACAGGGTGATACTGGCGTCGGAGCGTAGAATTTCTTCGACCCGCCGCAAGTCGGCCTTGTCTTTCAAATCGGCGGCGACCACTTCCACGGCGCGGCCGGTTTCATTACTCAAGTGGTTGGCCAGGGCGCTCAGTTTCGCCTGGCTGCGGGCGACCAGAATCAGATCGTAACCCTGCCGCGCGAGACGGTCGGCATACACCGCGCCGATGCCCGAAGAAGCGCCAGTGATCAGAGCGGTACCTTTGGATGAGAGGGCCATGTCGATTTCCTTCACAGTGAGGCGATAACTTCGCCGGGTGTGAACCGTTATAAAGGGTCTAACGGCCGTCTCAAATGACGTTTAAAGTACGTTTTTCGGACATGACCTTTTGAGGACATCTCGATGACTTCCGTGGCATTTGTAGTGTTTGAAGGGTTCCAGTCCATGGCGCTGGCGGCCATGCCGGTGTTCGAGTACGCCAATTTCAGCGCTGGCGAAGCGCTCTATGAAGTGAGCGTGATCTCCGAAGATGGCCGCACGTTGCGTGCTTCCGGTGGTTTGAGTGTCGGCACCCAGGCTTTTGATGAGCGAGTGTTCGACACGGTGATTGTGGTGGGCGGCGACGCCATCCTCGAGCAGGCGCCCGAGGGCGTACTGACTTACCTGCGCGACAGCGTTAAAACCGCGCGGCGCACGGCGTCGATATGCTCCGGGGCGTTCGTCCTGGCACAGGCCGGTTTACTCGACGGACGGCGGGCCACCACCCACTGGGCTTATGCACGGGAGCTGCAAGCGCGGTTTCCATCGATCAAAGTCGAAGAAGACCGCATCTACGTCGTCGACGGTTCGATCTGGACCTCCGCCGGGATGACCGCCGGCATCGACCTGGCGCTGGCCATGGTGGAAAAGGATCACGGCGCCGCACTGGCCCGTTCCGTGGCGCAGAAACTGGTGATTTACCACCGCCGCGCGGGCGGCCAGTCGCAGCACTCGGCGCTGCTGGAACTGGAGGCGAAATCCGACCGCATTCAAACCGTGCTCGGCTATGCGCGAGAACACCTCACCGAGACGTTATCGGTGGAGCAACTGGCGGACGTCGCGCGCCTCAGCCCTCGGCAATTCAGCCGGGCCTTTCGGGCGGAAACCGGTCAATCACCGGCCAAAGCCATCGAGAACCTGCGCCTGGAAGCGGCGCGGCAGATGCTGGAACGCGGGCGCCTGACCCTCGATCAGATCGCCGAAGAATCCGGCTTCAGCGACTGCCGCCGCATGCGCGAAGCCTTCCTTCGGGCGTTCGGACAGCCGCCGCAGGTGATTCGGCGTAATGCCAGGGCCGGGTTGAACGCGTGAGAGGCGCCGGGTCTCTAAACTGAAAAGAATCAGACGAGGTGCTTATGAAAATCTCAGCCAAATTGGCATTTTTCGCCGTTGTTTCCACCCTCGCCTACCTTGGGCTCGCGGTGTGGGGGCTTGGCGGATTCTCGGCATTTTTCTCTCATGCACCGCTGGTGGTTATTGTGTTTGCCACTTTGGTGATGGCCATCGCGTCCATGTTCACTGAGGTCAACCTGAGTTCCGGTGAACAGGAAGACCGGGCCAATCGTTGGGTGCTGCCGGCGTTCGGGGTGATCGGTCTATTGAGCGGGTACCTGCCGGCCTACACCGACCGGATCGATTTCTGGACCTTTGGTGGCGAAGGTGTGCGCTGGCTCGGGGCATTACTGTTCATCATCGGCGGCACGCTGCGGCTGTGGCCGGTGTTTGTGCTGGGTAAGCGTTTCAGTGGACTGGTGGCGATTCAGCCGGGGCACACGCTGGTCACCGACGGGATTTATCGCACCTTGCGCAACCCCAGTTATCTGGGGCTGATGATCACTGCAGTGGGCTGGGCCCTGGCCTTTCGCTCCGGCGTTGGCCTGTTGCTGGCCGCGGTGACGCTGATCCCGCTGATCGCCCGCATTCACGCCGAAGAAGGGCTGTTAAGGGCGCAGTTCGGCAACGAATACGAGGCTTATTGCGCCCGCAGTTGGCGGTTGATTCCCGGGGTTTATTAGACATCCACATTAGATTTTCTGTAGGCGGACATGCCCGTCGGGGTCCACTAGCGTGATAACTAACTCATAGCTGGCAATCGTGGCATGCGGGGTCTGGAGCGGATGGTCGTGGGTCGCGGTCACCACGATAAGGCCCGCGCCCGCCGCCTCGGCGGCGAGAATGCCCACGGTGGCGTCTTCAAAAATCAGGCAATCGGCCGGTTCGACGCCCAAGCGCTTGGCCGCCAGTCGATAGCCCGCGGGATCAGGCTTTCCGGCACTGACGTCTTCGGCAGTGACCATCACCAAAGGCACTGGAATACCCGCCGCGGCCATCCGCCGCAACGCCAATGCCTTCGGCGCGGAGGTGACGATCGCCCACTGGTTGGCGGGCAGCGATTTCAGGAAATTCGCCGCGCCAGGCACCTCGATGATCCCCTCGACATCCTCGATTTCCGCCTCGGTGATGAACGCCGCTTCAGCCGCGGCATCCACCCCGGGCAACGCCAGACGATTGATGGTGTCGATGGCGCGAACACCATGGATGGTGGGCAGGAATGAGTCGACATCGACGCCGTGGCGCAAGGCCCAGGCCGCCCAGATCCGCTCGGCAGCGGCGATGGAATTGAGGACGGTGCCATCCATATCGAACAGAAAAGCGCGGAGCGGGGTATTGAAGACAGATTCTTGAGCAGACAAGGGGGAGCTTCCTCTCGCAAGTGCCAGGCGGGTTCGCCGAACAATGTAGCATTTGCGAGGAGCTGCCGAACGCGGTCCGAGCCTTCGGCAACTCCTGAAGAGGACTTCCTTGCTAAGTGGGACGCGGTGCGTCAACAGGCGGGGTGCCGTCGTGAAACATCGTCTTCAATTGAGCACGCAGTTCCGGTGAGTCGGTGTGCTTGTGAACACTGACCGCATGCTGTGCGGCGGCTTCGAGCAGTTCGTTTTCAGAGTCTGCGGACAGTGCGACCGAGCATTTGGCATCGCTTGGAAACTCGCGGCAGTCGATGTATTTACGCGCCATGATCTTCTCCTCCCTACGACGAAGGCAGGCCTTGGCCTGCGTGAACGATCACTCGACGCGCCACCCCATACATCAAACACGATTGCATGTCACACCGAGTGTGCCGACTCTTGAAGTATAGGCCCGCCACATTCTACAGGGTATGTTTCGACTTCAAGGCACCTTCCACACAGTCCAGCAACTGCCCAAGTGCCCACGGTTTCTTGATGAACGACACCGAATGCCTAACCCCGGCGCTTTCCGGCGTTTCGAAACCGGACATGATCATGATCGGTTTGTCGGGCCAGCGGTCGCCAAACAGATTGGCCAGGTCCGCACCATTGAGTTTGCCCGGCATGGTGATGTCCGTGAGCAATAGACGGACGCCCCCCGAATGTTGCTCCAGGTACGCGGATGCGGCATCCGCGCTGATCTGCGGTTCGACCACAAAGCCTTCGTCCTGAAGAATTTCGCAGAGAAACTCCAGGATCAGCGGGTCGTCCTCAACCACAAGAATCAACCCGCCAAGGAGATGATCGCCCGCTGTCGATACTGGTCTCATGACTGTGCCACTCCCTGATTGCCTGAATGATTTCGCGCGCTTAAATCCGCTGCCTATCAGGTATGAGCAGCGGACTTCGCGGAAATTCATTTTTGATACAAGCGGGCGATGAAATCAGGCGCCATACAGTGGTGTATGGGCGCCTGCAAACCAGGGTCTGGCCTCGACGGAGGGTGTTCGGATCAGTACGAAGGAGCCTCTTTTTTCATTGTGTCCTTGGACATCGCGTCCTTCTTCATTCCGTCCTTGCTCATGGCGTCCTTGGACATGTTGTCTTTCTTCATCGCGTCCTTGGACATGTTGTCTTTCTTCATCGCGTCCTTGCTCATGGAATCCTTGGTCATGGCGTCCTTTTTCATCGTGTCTTTGTGCATGGCGTCTTTAGACATTGAATCCTTGCTCATGCTGTCGTTGCTCATGCCGTTATTGGTTGTAGCATCGGCGGCAAACACGCTGGCGGTGCCAAACGCCAGGCACATGGACAGTACGGTGGTCGCTAACTTTTTCATGATGGAACTCCTTGAAGCACAGGTTGCGAATGAGCGCAGCGGGCGCTGCGCAGTGAAGTGGCCAGGCGCCATCAGCTACCACCGAACCAGTTGTAGCCCTGGTCTTCCCAGTAGCCACCCGGATAGGTGTTGGTGACGAACATCGCCTGAATATGTTTGGGATTCTTGTAGCCCAGCTTGGTGGGCATGCGCAGTTTCATCGGGAAGCCGTACTGGCGAGGCAGCACCGCGCCGTCATAGGTCAGCGTCAACAAGGTTTGCGAATGCAGTGCGGTGGCCATGTCGATGCTGGTGTAATAGTCGTCCGCGCATTTGAAGCCGACAAATTTGGCATCCGTGTCGGCACCGACCCGCTTCAGGAAATCACTGAACCGTACGCCGCCCCAGCGCCCGATCGCGCTCCAGCCTTCGACGCAGATGTGTCGGGTAATCTGTTCGGTCTGGGCCATGGCGCGCAGCTCTTCGAGGCGCCAGCTGCGCTTGTCGGCGACCATGCCGGTCACTTCCAGTCGATAACTCTCTTCCTCCACCGTCGGTGCCTCGTCGATGCCGTAAAAGGCATTGAACGGAAACGGCCGGGTGATCATTGACTCGGGATAGGTCGGCGCCAGTGCATTGGGGTTGAACAACCAGCCCTGCACCCGATCGTTGAACCGGGACATGGAGGACAACGCGGTGTCGACGCTTTCGTTGTCGGTGAGGTTGCAGCCGGACAACATGGCCACGCCGCCGAGGGTCAGGCTGCGCATCAGGAACGAGCGTCGTGAGCGGTCCTCGATCTGTGGGGCAATGATTTTCCTGGCATCTGTCAGGATGGACGACTCGTCCAGCCCTGAGCCTTGAATGCGCTGTTTCATACGACCTCCTTGCGACCGACAATCATGGCCCACAACGTTTTGGGAACCAGCGCGACCATCACCAGATGAACCGCGACAAAGGCCACCAACAGCGACATCGCAATGAAGTGCACGTGCCGCGCGACTTCGTAACCGCCCAGCAGTTCACGCAACAGCGGAAACTGGACGGATTTCCACAACACCAACCCGGAAATCACCAGCAGCGTGATGTCGATCATCACGAACAGGTACGCCACCCGTTGCACCTGGTTGTAATGACTCAGATCGGCATGCCCCAACCGCCCTCTCAACGCGGCCCACAAGTCATGCAGGACACCTTTAGGTGAGACCGGGAAAAAGCGCCGTTTCAGACGACCACTGACGAGGTTGATGATCAGGTAGACAAGACCGTTGAAGGCCAGAAACCACATCGCTGCGAAATGCCATTGCAACGCGCCACCGAGCCAGCCACCCAACGTGATTGCCTTGGGAAAACTGAAGTCATAAAGCGGAGACGCGTTATAGATTCGCCAACCGCTGGTGACCATGACCAGCACCGCCAGGGCATTCAGCCAGTGGGTCAGCCGTAGCCAGCGGGGATGGCTGCTGACGGGTGAAACAGGTAACGGCGACATGTTCGGCTCCCGGCGGTTGATCGTTGGAGCCAAGTATGCGAGCCGACAGATCGCCAAATCCTCACGTAAAGTTAAATAAAACGTGATAACTCTCGGTGCCTTGCAGCGGTCCTTGCACCGCAATTATGTTTAAAATGCCGCCCCCTCACATTGCCGACGCTGCCCGATGAACTCAGACGCCCTCTCCACCCTCCACGACCATTTACTGACGGCCCTGGCAACTGCCTCCGCAGAAACCCGCCGGCTGTTCCATGGACGGGGCCGGTGTTGGCCGGGGCTGGAGCAATTGACCGTCGATTGGCTGCAGGGCGTGGTGCTGGTGTCTCTGTTCAAGGAACCCGAAGCATCGCAACTGGACGCGCTGAAACAGAAGCTGATGGACATCGCGCAATCGCCTGCGTGGACGCAATCCGGCGCGCACACGCTCCTGTTGCAACATCGCTATCTGGTGCAAAGCACCACCGAGTGGCTGTTGGGGGACGCGATCGACGAGATGACGATCACCGAGGGCGGCCTGCATTACCGGGTGGACCTGGGCCGCAAACAGAACACCGGCCTGTTCCTCGACATGCGTTACGGCCGCGACTGGGTGCGGGCCAATGCCCAGGGCAAGCGTGTGCTGAATCTGTTCGCCTACACCTGCGGATTCTCGGTGGCGGCCATCGAAGGGGGTGCGACGCACGTAGTCAATCTGGACATGTCCAGCCCGGCCCTGAGCCGTGGTCGCGACAATCACCGGCTCAACGGCCACGACCTGAGCAAGGTGACGTTCCTCGGTCATGACCTGTTCAAATCCTGGGGCAAGGTGATCGGCAAGGGCCCTTACGACCTGGTGATCATCGACCCGCCGTCGTTTCAGAAAGGCAGTTTTCTGCTGACCAAGGACTACCAGCGCGTGCTGCGCCGCCTGCCGGAATTGCTCAGCCCTCAGGGCACGGTGCTGGCGTGCATGAACGATCCGGCGTTCGGTGCGGACTTCCTCATCGACGGCGTCACCCGCGAAGCACCGAGCCTGCGTTTCGAGCAACGGCTGGACAATCCGCCGGAGTTTCCCGATGCCGATGTTGAATGCGGGTTGAAGGCGTTGGTGTTCAGGCTGGAGGATTGATTTCTGCTTTCTGTGTGCGAGCCTGCTCGCGAAGGTGTCGTGTCAGCCAACATCAATATTGAATGTGCCGCCCTCTTCGCGAGCAGGCTCGCTCCCACAGGAGACTTGCAGTGCTCCCTCCAGTCAATGCGGCTGCAACACCAATCCGCCAGTTCTTCTTGCTCGGCACCAGCAACCGCAGCGTGTCGACCAGCACACGCCAGAACCCGTCCTGCCCCAAGGCTCCAAATACCCGCGCCAGTCCTTGGTGCACCGGTAACTCTTTCAACAACGCGTCCACGCCCTACCCCTTTCGAGTAACCCATGATGGGAATGGGTGAGTCCACTCCCTGCCGATACGCTGCAAGCACCTGATCATCACCGGCCTGCAGCAGGCCAGGAGTGCCGCATCATGAGTCGTCACCGCTCGTATATCAATCTTGGACTGGGCGCCTGTTTGTCGGTCTCTTTATCGGCGGTTGCCGCCGAGGGCCCGACGGTTCACGTCTACAATTGGTATGACTACATTGGCCCTACGACCCTGCAGGATTTCAAGCGTGACACCGGGATCGCGCCGGTTTACGACACCTTCGACAGTGCCGAAGTTCTGGAGGGAAAATTGCTCGCCAGCCGCAGCGGCTACGACGTGGTGGTGGTTGACACTCCGCTATCGCGAGCAAGCTCGCTCCCACAGGTACCGCGCCCAACCTGGCCCGCTTTTTCTGCCACGAGATGAGAGAAACGATGAAACCACGTGCCCGCGACCTGAACATCCAGTTCGGCCAACTGCAACCCGGCCCCCTCAACGCCATCACCGATGTGCCCGGCGTGCGGGTCGGCCACAGCAATGTGCGAGGACGAACCGCGAACGGTCGCGACATTTTGACCGGCGTCACCGTGATCGAGCCGCGTGCCGGTTCCACCAGCCTGCAACCGGTTTGCCGGCGTCCATGTGCTCAACGGCAACGGCAACGGCGACGCGACCGGTCTTGAATGGATTCGCGAAGCAGGCCTTTTGACCAGTCCGATCGCCTTCACCAACACCCACAGCCTGGGTGTGGTGCGCGATGCGCTGGTGGCGCTGGATCGCCAGAACCAGCCCGATGATGGGCGACTCTACTGGAACATGCCGGTAGTGCTGGAGACCTTCGACGGTCTGCTCAACGACATCAACGGTTTCCACGTGAAGCCTGAACATGTGGCCGAAGCCCTGCGCACGGCGATGGGTGGTCCGGTAATCGAAGGCACCGTCGGCAGCGGCAGCGGCATGATCTGCCACGAACTCAAGGGTGGGATCGGCACCGCTTCGCGGCAATTGAACCGTGCTCAGGGCGGCTGGGCCGTCGGCGCCATCGTCCAGGCCAACCATGGCATCCGCAACGAACTGCGGGTCGACGGTTACCCGGTCGGGCGCTACATGGAAAAGGCCGACTCGCCATTTCTCAAGGCGTCCTTGCCGCATCCGGGTATGGGCTCGATCGTCGTCTGCCTGGCCACCGATGCACCGTTGCTGCCGCATCAGTGCACGCGCCTCGCGCAGCGCGCCAGCCTCGGCCTGGCCCGCACCGGCGGCGGCGGCAATGAAGACCACAGCGGAGACATCTTCATCGCCTTCGCCACCGGCAATCAACACGTGCCGCCGGCCGCTTACGAGAGTAAGCGTGCGCCGACCACCGACAACCTGAGCATGGTCAACAACGACCACATCAGCGATGTTGTTCCTGGCCGCCACCGAAGCGATGGTGGAAGCGATCATCAATGCCTTGCTGGCCTCCGACGCCGCCGAAGGCTATGGCCATGCGGTGCCGGGACAGGATGCCGGGACGCGGCTCAACGCCTTGCGTCGGGCGGGCTGGCCGGGAGAGCAGGTCTAACAGGATTGAGGTGTCTGGAGGCCGCAAAGAGCTCGCGACCGAGTTTTTTCGCGGCGTCCAGGTGCGCCGTTGGGTCCTGAATTTCCGATTCGAGCAGCAGCTCGGACGTCACCACCCGCGCACCGCAATAATCAAAAATCCCATGGTCAATCTGCGTCTTCATGGCGTCGGCATAACCGTGCCGGACGTAGGTTGCAGCGTCGGCACCGCCCAAACCGATCAGGTGAACCCGCAGGTGGCCAAGCTTCTTCTCCAGCTTGGCATCCGCAGTGAAGTCGAACGCCCAGCCGTTGGCGAACACCCGATCAATCCAGCCCTTGAGCAGCGCCGGCATCGACCACCAGTAGACCGGATAAACCAGCACCACCGCATCGGCGCGGTCTATCCGAGCTTGCTCGGCAACCACATCAGCAGGAGGCGGCGACTCCCGGTGATGCACCGCCAGATCAGCGACGCTGAACCTCGGATCGAACCCTTCGGCTGAGAGGTCGGCGATTTCAACGGTATGACCGGGATCGTCCAGGGTGATGCCCTGAGCGACTTGCGCAACCAGGCTATGGGTAAGCGAACGAGGATCGTGATGAGCCACAACGATAAGCGCGTGCATGCTGGAAACTCCTGATTGAGAGCACAAGGCGGACCTTATATACTCTTGGTAAGTTACGATCAGTAAGTTACTTTTGGTACATAGCCATGTCAACCACAGAAACAGACGCGCAAGATTCCACGCCGCAACCGCGACGACGAATGTCCCGGGAGGACCGCCAACGCCAGTTGCTGGACGTCGCCTGGCAACTCGTTCGGGAAGAAGGTACGGACGCGCTGACATTGGGGCGCCTTGCCGAGCAAGCAGGGATCACCAAACCGGTGGTTTACGATCACTTCACGACCCGGCCCGGGTTGCTGGCGGCGCTCTACCAAGACTTCGATGCCCGACAGACAGCGCTGATGGATACGGCACTTCAGAGCAGCGAACCGACTTTACCCGGCACCGCCAGGGTGATTGCTTCGTCGTACGTTGACTGCGTGCTGCTTCAGGGCAACGAGATTCCCGGGGTCATCGCTGCACTGGCCAGCTCCCCGGAACTGGAGAAGATCAAGCGTGAGTACGAAGCGATTTTCCTGAACAAATGCCGAACCACCCTCGCCCCTTTCGCTGGCGCGGGTGAGATCAAGGCAGCGGGAGTGCGGGCGATGCTCGGTGCGGCGGAAGCCTTGTCACACGCCGCCGCGAATGGGGAAATCAGCGCCGTGCAGGCACAGGACGAACTGTACGAAACCATCATCGCAATGGTCGAAAGAAGTGCCCGTGGCGACGTTGGAAAAATCGCGGAAACTGACGCTGGAAAGATCGATTCGACTAGCGGTACTTGAGCGCCAACCCCCAACTTTCTACGATGATTCTACGCAGCCGCTTGTTTGCTCAAGCCGTTGCGTAAGTGGTGAGTGAAATGAACCCCTACCAAGCTCACCACTTGTTTCATGCGCATCTTGAGCCTCGAGGGCTCTACTTCCTCCCCATCAAAGAGCTTTGAGGCTCTTTTTTTATCTGCATGAATGCCAGACACAAAAAAGCCCTTGGCGCGTTGTTCGCACCAAGGGTTTTTTTTACGTTGAGTCGAAGCGACTAGACCAGCCGCAGCCGAGGGGAAGGAGCTGACACCGCACCTTCACCGAGTCGCTCCCGCACAAACTCGTTCGCCTTGCGCGTCATCTGGTCCAGATGCCGGTCACGCTGTTTTTCCGCATCGAGCATGGCCCGCTTGCCGTGTTTTTGCAGCAGGTACGTATGAATCTGCCGCACCTCGTGCGAGCTGTAGATCCACGCCACGTCCAGCACGGCCATCAAGCCGTCTGTGCCGTGGTCGCCGGTGTTCATCAGCACTTGAGTAGCGCGCACGCCCACTACCTGAAACCCCATAGCCTCAAAATAAGGAACCTTGGCGACCGCGCACGTCAGCTCGGCATGAGGGTAGCGGCCGACCATCTCCCGCAGCATCTTTCGGGCGACACCCTGACGCCGATGGCTGGCACTCACCGCCATATACGCAACACCGCATGCATCGGGATCGTCCTTGACCGGCAGGTACAGCAGGAAGCCGACGACCTTCTCCGGGTCGTCTTCGTCGGTCGCGACGAGCAATTCCACCGCAATCCCTTTCACCCCGTTCAATGCTTCCAGATAGAGGTGAACCTCGTAGCCGATCGCGTACTGGTACACGTTGTACAACAGATTGCTCGGCGCGATAGCGACCATGCTGATGTCGGTCAGATAATCGACCACCATCTGCAGGATCTGGCTATTGATGTGCTCGGGGCACGGGGATTTGAAATGGGTGATCTGTGGCATTCGTGGCTCTGACTCTGGGGCGGACGTGAAGAGTGTGTTCGCGGGCGTGCCTATCATAACGTGCTGTCTTAGCTTTACCCGCAAAACCTGGCCTTATTGATCGTTCCCCCGACAGTGAGGAATATCCCCCATTTGCAAATACTGCCTTTACACGCCGACAACATAAAACTCATACAACTTACTGATTATTAATAGTTTTCTCCTCATATCAGGGTATGGCTCGGCTTTTGCGTCGGTCTTTGCAACGCAGCTGCCATTTGGGTCAGACGCGAGGGGAAAACCATGAAAATCGCAGCACCGGAGCACAGCTCACTCGCCTTCTTTCGAGGGCCGGGAGCCTTCTCCGTGATGCTAATCACCTTCAGTCTGACCACGGTCAGTACTGCACCGCTCGATGATTTCGGGCCTCCAACACCGACGGATCCCTCAGCCGACCGCCACGTTGTGTGGCGGTGACAGGCAGAGAACGACCCATTGCTGCCGGTGGCGATAGGCAGAAATCGGCCCAGAGTGTGTAAAAACGCCTGATTGGGTTTTTATTTTGACGCCCAAAGGCCGTGCGGACGTTTCGCAAACTGATCAATACCACGACGCCTCCAGGAACAGTTAAAACGGCTCAACAGCCTCTTAAAGTCATTTGGAGGGGGGTAAAAAAGACCGGTTTTTACGCCGTTAGCGCTTTCATCAAGCCAGTAGTGCCGAGGATTTTCATGACCCGTTTCAGGTTGTAGGCGAGCACATTCAAGCTCATCTCTGCACTCACCCCGTTAAGTTTCCGGGTCAGAAAGTGCGTCGCACCCATCCATTGCTTGAGCGTCCCGAAGGGATGCTCAACCGTTCGTTTTCGGATCCGCATCATTTCCGGCGCGTTGCTCAGCCTGTTCTGCATTTCCTCCAGTACGGCTTCATGCTCCCAGCGTCGAACCCGCCGTTCCGTGCTCGGTGTGCACTGCGGTTTCATTGCGCAACCCCGGCATTTCGAACTCCAGTAGCGGTGCAACTTCAGGCCTTTTTCAACGTTGGTATAGCGCCAGATCAGCGCCCCTTCAGCCGGGCAAATGTATTCGTTTTTTGCCGCGTCATAGATAAAGGCATCATTATTGAAACGCCCGTCGGCCTTAGCTCCAGAGGTCATCGGCTTTGGCACATAGGCAGTGATGCCTGCATAGTGACAAGCCAGGATTTCTTCGCTTTTGAAGTAACCTCGGTCAGCCACTACCGACAGCGTTTCTGACGCCATCGCCTCGCGGGCCTGCTTGGCCATCGAGCTGAGTTGATCGCGGTCGGAACCGACGTTGATAACCTCATGCGCAACGATCAAATGGTGCTGGGTATCGACCGCTGTCTGTACGTTGTAACCGACGATTCCCGTGCCGCGAGTCATAATGTGGGGATTCCATGACCATCCGGACACCCATTCCACCAACATCCGGACACTGATTCCACGCTGATCCGGACACTCATTCCACGAGCATCCGGACACCGATTCCACGGCCATCCGGACACTTTCAGGCA